>NZ_JBVJLD010000021.1:82194-124907 GCF_055584905.1 Kitasatospora sp. NPDC088742
GCCGACCACTTCGACTGGCAGGGCGACCACCCGCTCCGGCTGCCCACCAAGGACCTGGTGGTCTACGAGCTGCACGTGCGCGGCTTCACCCGGCACGAGTCGGCCGGGGTGGCCGCGCCCGGCACCTTCGCAGGCCTGCGCGAGAAGATCCCCTACCTCAAGGAACTCGGCGTCAACTGCGTCGAGTTGATGCCGGTCTTCGAGTTCGACGAGTTCGAGAACAGCCGGACCAGCCCGACCACCGGCGACCTGCTGCTCAACTACTGGGGCTACTCCACGGTGGGCTTCTTCGCCCCCAAGGCCGGCTTCGCGGCCGGCGGCGCCGCCGGGCGCCAGCGCGAGGAGTTCAAGGAGCTGGTCCGGGACCTGCACGCCAACGGCATCCAGGTGATCCTGGACGTGGTCTTCAACCACACCGCCGAGGGCAACGAGCACGGCCCGACCATCCACTTCCGGGGGCTGGACAACAGCACCTACTACCAGCTCACCCCCGAGGGCTACTACCAGAACTTCAGCGGCACCGGGAACACCTTCAACTGCAACAACCCGGTGGTCCGCGACTACATCCTGTCCGCCCTGCGGTACTGGGCCAGCGAGTACCACGTCGACGGCTTCCGCTTCGACCTGGCCTCCATCCTGGACCGCGGCGAGGACGGCGCACCGCTGGAGAACCCGCCGCTGCTGGAGGCGCTCTCCTACGACCCGCTGCTCAAGGACTGCGTGCTGATCGCCGAGGCCTGGGACGCCGGCGGCCTCTACCAGGTCGGCTCCTTCCCCAACTACGGCCGCTGGGCCGAGTGGAACGGGCGCTACCGGGACGTGCTGCGGCGCTTCCTCAAGGGCGAGCCCGGCACCGTCGGCGAGCTGGCGACCCGTCTGGTCGGCTCGCCCGACCTGTACGGCAGCCGCGGCACCACCGCCTCGGTCAACTTCGTCACCTGCCACGACGGCTTCACCCTCAACGACCTGTTCTCGTACAACGAGCGGCACAACGAGGCCAACGGCGAGTACAACCGGGACGGCAACAGCGACAACGACTCCTGGAACTCCGGGGCCGAGGGGCCGACCGACGACCCCGAGGTGCTGGCGCTGCGGCGGCGGCAGGCCAAGAACGCGATGGTGCTGCTGCTCACCAGCCAGGGCATCCCGATGATCCTGTCCGGCGACGAGTTCGGGAACACCCAGGGCGGCAACAACAACGCCTACTGCCAGGACAGCGAGATCTCCTGGCTGACCTGGCCGAAGACCGACGAGGCCGACGAACTCCGGCGCTTCACCACCCAGTTGATCCGCTTCCGGCAGGAGCACGACGTGCTCCGCCGGGCCACCCACCCGACCGGAGCCGACGCCATACCCGGCTACCCGGACGTGAGTTGGCACGGCACCCGGGCCTGGCAGCCGGACTGGTCCGAGGGCGACCGGGTGCTGGCCGTGATGCGCTGCGGCGAGCACGAGGACGGCTCGGCCGACTTCGTCTACGTCGCGGCCAACTCCCACTGGGAGGGCCTGGAGCTCGAACTCCCGGACCTGCCGGGGGACATGCGCTGGCACCGGGCGGCCGACACCTCGGCCGAGGAGCCCGAGGACATCAGCGCACCGGGCGCCGAGCCCGTCCTGGAGGACCAGCTGCGCTACCCGATCGGCCCGCGTTCCTCGGTGGTCCTGGTCGGCCGCCGGAACGACGGCTGAGAGCGGTAGGGGGGACAAGGGGGATGACCATGACGACCATGAACGGTGACGCCGGTCCGAGACGGCACGGCGGCAGCACGGTGAGGATCAGGGTCGGCGGCGAACTGGACGCGCTCGGCACGCCCGGCTTCCGCCGCCAGCTCGACACCCTGGCCCAACGCCGCGAGATCGGACGGCTGGTGGTCGACCTCAGCACCGTCCGCTACCTCTCCTCGGCGGGGCTGCGCTCGCTGCTCTACCTGCGCCAGCGCTTCCCGGAGCCGGTGTCCATCGCACTCGCGGGCGTCCAGGAGCCGGTCGGGCGCACGCTCCGGCTGGCCGGCTTCCAGCGCGGCCTGGAGCTGACCGACCTCGACGGCGGGGACGACGGGCGGGCGGCCGCCTGAGGCTCCGTCCTGAGGTTTCGACCTGAGGCTCCGACCTGAGGCTTCGTCATACGGGAAGGGCCCCGGTACCTGTTCTTGGGTACCGGGGCCCTTCCGCGTGTCCTTCAGGAGAACCGAATGCCGCTCAGTTCGGCGCAGGCGGCGAGCAGGGCCTCCTGGACCTCGGGGTCCTCGGTCTCCGGCTTCGCCTCGTCGAGGAACCTCATGTGCCGCAGGTAGCTGCCGGAGACCTGGGCCGCCGGGTCGTCCGAGCCGGCCAGCCAGACCTGGGTGGCGGCGCCGGTCGCCAGGTCGGTCGGCGCCGAGCTGCCGCCCATCCGGGAGCGCACCCAGCCGGGGCAGACCGCGTTGCTGTGGACCTCGGGGTGGCGGCGGGCCACCGCGAAGGCCAGCGCGAGGTCGGCCAGCTTGGAGTCGCAGTAGGCGGAGGTGCCGTCCCAGCGGCGGCGGGTGCGCTGGAGGTCGGACAGGTCGATGGTGCCGCCGTCGGACATCCCGGAGGAGAGGTAGACCAGGCGCTGTGGCAGCGGGATGAGTGCGGTGAGCACGTACGGGGCGAGGACGTTCACCTGGAAGGTGGTCTCCAGGCCGTCCTCGGAGGCCTGCCGAGGGCTGCCGGTGCGGGAGATCCCGGCGTTGTGGACGATGGCGTCGTACGCGCCCAGGGCCGTTGCCTGCTTGGCGAGTTCGGCGGTCTGGGAGAGCGAGGCGAGGTCGCCGACCACCACGTCCGCGGCCCCGGGCACGGCCCGGCGGGCGTCCTCGGCGCGCTGGGCGTTGCGGGCGTGCAGCACCACTGCGTGGCCCTGGGCGACGAGCATGGTGGCGGTCTGACGGCCGATGCCGTCGGCCGAGCCGGTGACGAGGATTCGCTTCATGGAGGACAACTCCTAATTGGTGATTCCGGGGGCGCGAGGAACTGCGCGAATCGGAAGGCGGACCAGTGTTGGACCGGGGCATGTGAGCCAGTTGCAGGTGTTGCCGTTCCCCTGCGCGCAGTTCCTCGCGCCCCCGAAGGCGTAGCCACTAGGCGGGGACGAGCCAGCAGGTGCTGAGGGCGGGCAAGTGGAGGTCTGTGGACCAGGGTTGGGCGTGGTGGGGGGTGGGGGTGGCGCGGACGGTCTGGGGGCGGGTGGGGGTGGGGGCGGTGTCGAGGAGGACGCGCCAGCGGCCGGGGCGGGGGAGGCCGATGCGGTGGGCGTCCCAGGTGGCGCCGGAGAGGTTGGCGACGCAGACCAGGGGGGCGCCGTCGGGGGCGCGGCGGAGGAAGGCGTAGACGTTGTGGGCGGCGTCGTCGGCGTCGAGCCACTGGAAGCCCTCGGGGAGCGGGTCCTGGGCCCAGAGGGCGGGGGTGTCGCGGTAGGCGCGGTTGAGGGCGGAGACCAGCTTCCGGACGCCGAGCCGGCCGGTCTCCTCGGGGCCGGGCCAGCTCAGGCCGTAGGGCTCGCTCCACTCGCCCTGGTCGCCGTTCTCGCCGCCCATGAAGAGCAGGTTCTTCCCGGGGAGGGCCCACATCAGGCCGAACATGGCCCGCACGTTGGCGAGTTGGGCGGCCTCGTCACCGGGCATCCGGCTCCGCAGTGAGCCCTTGCCGTGCACCACCTCGTCGTGGCTGAGCGGCAGGACGAAGTTCTCCGTCCAGGCGTAGGTGGTGGAGAAGGTGATCCCGTGGTGGTGGTGCTCGCGGTAGAGCGGGTCCTGCTGGAAGTAGTCGAGGGTGTCGTGCATCCAGCCGAGGTTCCACTTGAAGTCGAAGCCCAGGCCGCCGTCGCGCAGCGGGGCGGTGACGCCGGGCCAGGTGGTGGACTCCTCGGCGATGGTGAGGACGCCGGGGAAGCGGCCGTGCACGGTCTCGTTGAGGGAGCGCAGGAAGGCGACCGCTTCGAGGTTCTCCCGGCCGCCCTCCTGGTTGGGCTCCCACTCGCCGTGCGGCCGGGAGTAGTCGAGGTAGAGCATGGAGGCGACCGCGTCCACCCGCAGGCCGTCGACGTGGAACTCCTCGCACCAGTAGAGGGCGTTGGCGATCAGGAAGTTGGCGACCTCGGGGCGGCCGTAGTCGAAGACCAGGGTGCCCCAGTCGGGGTGCTCGCCGCGGCGCGGGTCGGGGTGCTCGTAGAGCGGGTGGCCGTCGAACCGGCCGAGCGCGAAGTCGTCGCGGGGGAAGTGGGCCGGCACCCAGTCGAGGATGACGCCGATCCCGGCGCGGTGCAGCGAGTCGACCAGGTAGCGGAAGTCGTCGGGGGAGCCGAAGCGTGAGCTGGGGGCGTAGAAGCCGGTGACCTGGTAGCCCCAGGAGCCGCCGTAGGGGTGCTCCATGACCGGCAGCAGCTCGACGTGGGTGAAGCCCTGCTCGCGCACGTAGGCGGTGAGCTGGGTGGCGAGCTGACGGTAGCTCAGGCCTGGTCGCCAGGAGCCGAGGTGGACCTCGTAGACGCTGAGCGGGCGGCGGCGCGGGTCGGCCGCTGCGCGGCGGATCATCCACTCGCGGTCGCCCCAGCGGTACTCCGAGGCGTACACCACGCTCTCCGGGCCGGGCGGCAGCGGGGCGGAGCGGGCGCACGGGTCGGCCTTGGCGCGGCGGACGCCGTCGGCGCCGAGGAGTTCGAAGCGGTAGCGCTGGCCGGCCTCGGCGCCGGGGACGAAGGCGGTCCAGTAGTCGGTGGTGCCGATCCGGTGCAGCGGGACGGGGGCCCGGCCGCCGGTCACCTGGCCGGCCACCGCGACCTGGTGGGCGCGCGGGGCCCAGAGGGTGAAGGTGACCCCGGGGCGGCCGGACGGGTCGGTGCCGGGGTGGGCGCCGAGCACCTCCCAGAGGCGCTGGTGCTTCCCCTCGGCGAGCAGGTGCAGGTCGAGCGGGCCGGGCCCGGAAGCCGGCAGCTCCTCGGGCGCCCCCGCGGTCGTCTCCGCGGACGCGGCGATTGACTGAAGCACGGCAATTCCTTTGGTCGGCGACACTCCGGAATTGTCGCAGCCCAGGGCATTCCTTGGGGAGTTTTCCAGGCGTAAAAAGTGCACTCCGACAATGCGGCGCAGGGGACTTGACGTAATGTGCCGGGCCATTCCGGGGGGAGTGCCGACCGGCCCGCCGGGCCGTTGACCCGGCCCCCGGGCTGCCACAGGATCTGTGGGGCAGGCAGTGACAAGCCTCGAAAACGGAGTAGCCATGACGAAGAAAGTTCTCGTACTCCTGTCGGAGTACGGCTATTGGGGCGAGGAACTCGTCGGCCCGCTGTACGCATTCGACAAGCAGGGTTACCAGGTGACCTTCGCGACCCCCAACGGCAAGCGGGCGAACGCCCTGCCGCCGAGCATGGACCCGGGTTTCGTCGACCCGCCGCTCGGCCGCAGTGTGGTCTCCGCCGAGGTCGCCAAGGTGGTCGTCGAGCTGGAGGCCTCGGACCGTCTGGACAGCCCGGAGGACATCTCCTCCTGGATCCCGACCCGTCCCTACACCAGCGACGAGGACTACCTCCGCAAGCTGGAGGCCTACAACAACGCGGTCGGCGACGGGCTGACGGAGCGTCTGGCCGAGTACGACGCGCTGCTCATCGTCGGTGGCAGCGGCCCGATCGTGGACCTCGCCAACAACGGCCGGGTGCACGACGTGATCCTGAGCTTCCTGCGCGCGGACAAGCCGATCGGCGCCGAGTGCTACGGCGTGGCCTGCCTCGCGTTCGCCCGTGACTGGGAGGACCGGAAGAGCATCATCTCCGGCAAGCACGTCACCGGGCACTGCAAGGAGTACGACTACAAGGACGGCACCGGCTTCCTCGGCACCGACTTCGTGATGGGCCCGCCGCCGTACCCGCTGGAGTACATCCTCCGCGACGCCACCGCGCCCGAGGGCCGTTACCACGGCAACTTCGGCAAGGAGATCTCGGTGATCGTCGACTACCCGTTCATCACGGGCCGTTCGACCCCGGACTCCTACCGCACCGGCGAGAAGATGGTCGAGGTCCTGGAAGACGGCCTGACCCGCTACGGCTGGTAAGGGAGTTCCTGTGACCAGGCTCGGCAAGAACGCCATCATCGAGCAGCTGCTCGCCGACGGCATCACCCACATGTTCGGCAATCCGGGCACCGTGGAGCAGGGCTTTCTGGACGCCCTGGAGGAGTACCCCGACTTCCAGTACATCCTGACGCTGCAGGAGACGGTCGCGGCCGGCATCGCCGACGGGTTCGCCCGGGCGACCGGCGGCCCGGCGCTGCTTCAGCTGCACAGCGGGGTCGGTCTCGGCAACGGCATCGGCATGATGTACCAGTCCAAGCGCGGTCACGCGCCGCTGGTGGTCATCGCCGGCGAGTCGGGCATCGAGTACGACTCGATGGACGCCCAGATGGCCGCCGACCTGGTCGCGATGGCCAGGCCGGTGACCAAGTGGGCGACCAGGGTGGTCGATCCGCGGTCCCTGCTGCGGGTGCTCCGTCGCGCCATCAAGACGGCGATGACCGAGCCGCGCGGCCCGGTCTTCGTCGCGCTGCCGATGGACATCCTGGACGCCCCGAACGACGAGCCGGTCGTCCCGACGGTCATCCCCGACCGTCGGACGCTGCCGGCCCCGGCCCTGGTGGCCGAGGCGGCGGCGCTGCTGGCGCCGGCCAAGCGTCCGCTGCTGCTGGTCGGTGACGGGATCTCCGTCTCCGGGGCGGAGCCCGAACTGCTGCGCGTCGCCGAGAAGTTGGGCGCCGACGTGTGGTTCGTGGACTCGTCCGAGGCGCACCTTCCGGCCGACCACCCGCTGGCGCGCGGCGCCATCGGGCACATGTTCGGCATGGTCAGCCGGGCGGCGGTGCGCGAGGCGGACGCGGTGCTGATCGTGGGGACCTACGTGTTCCCCGAGGTCTTCCCGGACCTGGTCACCCCGTTCGCCGAGGGTGCGGCCGTCGTGCACGTCGACCTCGACGACTACGAGATCGCCAAGAACCACCCCGTCACGCTGGGCCTGGTCGCCGACCCGAAGCTCACCCTGGACGCGCTGGCCACCGCGCTGGACGGGCTTCGCACGCCCGAACAGGACGCTGCGGCCGTTACGTTCATCGAGCGGCGGCGGGTCGAGCAGGCCGCCAAGGCGGAGGCTCCGGACGACACCCTGATCGGTGCCTTCCTGGCGAAGCTGGGCGAGCGGGCCCCGGAGGACCTGATGGTCTTCGACGAGGCGCTGACCGCCTCGCCGTACATCACCCGGTACCTCAACCCGCGCCTGCCCGGGCACTACTTCGCCACCCGCGGCGGTTCGCTGGGCGTCGGCATCCCGGGCGCGGTGGGCATGAAGATCGCCCACCCGGAGAAGACGGTCGTCGGCTTCACCGGCGACGGCGGCTCGATGTACACCTACCAGGCGCTGTGGACCGCCGCCCGGCACGACGTGCCGGCCGTCTTCGTGGTCTGCAACAACCACCGGTACGAGCTGCTGAACAAGAACATCGACCAGTACTGGGTCGAGCGGGACATCGAGAAGCACGAGTTCCCGCACTCCTTCGACCTCTCCCACCCGGAGATCGACTTCGTCGGCCTGGCCCGTTCGCTCGGCGCCGACGCCGTCCGGCTGGACAAGCCGGACCAGATCGACGACGTGGTGGAGCGGATGCTGACGACCCGTCGGCCGCTGCTGGTCGAGCTGCTCACCGACGACACCCGCTGACCGACCTTCGCAGCAGGAGAAGAAATGGCACTGACCGAGACGGCGATCAAGACCATGGTCGCCGACTGGTACCGCGCGCTGGACCAGCACGTGCCGCTGGAGACCGCGCTGACCTACCTGGTCGACGAGGGCCTGGAGATGCGCTTCCCGGAGACCACCTCCCGGGGCCACGCCGGCTTCGCCGACTGGTACAAGGCCGTCACCAACCGCTTCTTCGACGAGGTGCACACCGTCACCTCGACCGAGGTGAGCAACCTGACCGAGACCTCCGCCGACGTCAAGGTGGTCGTCAACTGGCAGGCCAAGATCTGGGACGCGCCGGGCCCGAAGAGCGCCTGGCTCGGCTTCGACGCCTACCAGACCTGGGTGGTCTCGGCCGGCCCGGACGGCGCCCCGCAGATCAAGATCTACATCGTGGACTCCCTCGACCCGATGCCGGGCTCGGCCTCGCTCTGACAGTCCCCCGCTCCAACTCACCCACCGCAGTACCGAACTGAGAGGCAGTCACATGTCCAACACCGACATCATCCTGAAGATGTACGAGTACTTCGGCACCGGCGACATGGACAAGATCAAGACCGAGCTCTTCCACGAGGAGATCGTCTGGAACATGCCGGGCCACCACCCGCTGTCCGGCGCGATGAAGGGCGCGGACGAGGTCATCGCCTTCTTCGCGGACCTCTTCCAGGCCGGCATCTCGGTCGACAACGTGCACTTCGGTGAGCTGGACAACGGCACCGTCGTGGAGAAGCACAGCGGCCACGGCGAGTCCGAGGGCGTCCAGTACCTCTTCCCGACCTGCACCACCTACGGCATCGAGGACGGCAAGATCCGCGAGGTCCAGGTGCACACCGCCGACCAGCACGGCGTGGACCGCTACATGTGGAGCCGCTTCGAGCTCAAGGGCATCGCCGCCCGTCTGGCGGGCTGAACCATGGCGGACGACGTGACCCCCGAGCTGGTCAACGCGGCCTACGAGGCACTCGCCACCGGCGACCGCGGCCAGATCGAGAAGTACTGGGACGAGTCCATGCGCTGGCTGGTCCCCGGCAACCACCAGCTGGCCGGCTGGTGGGAGGGCCTGGACGGCTTCTTCGACTTCATGACCCGGGTCGGCGAGCTCTCCGGCGGCAGCTTCATCATGACCCGCAGTGCCATCTGCACCGCGCCCGGCTGGTCGGCGGACGTCTCCTACAACCTGGGCACCCGGGTCACCGCGGAGGAGGGGAGCATCTCCCCGTACGACCGCCTGGAGATCGACGTCGTCCACGTCCTCAAGTGGGAGAACGGCAAGGTCGTCGAGGGCCGCGGCGCCATCTTCGGCGACGGCACCACGCAGTTCAACCAGTTCTGGTCGCAGCTCGCGACCAACGCCGTGCGCGTCTGAGCGCCGGGTACTACAGGCCCGGTTCGGGCTCACACAGATGCGGAAGGGCACCGTGGTGGACACCAGGGAAGTTGTGACCTCGTACTACCAGCTTGCGAACGCCGGGAACTGGGACGCCTGGTGCGACCTGTTCGCGGTCGACCAGGTGATGGACGAGCAGCTCGCAGGGCACGTCGAGGGGCGGGAGACGCTCCGGGAGATGATGAAGGGCTTCCCGGAGATGTACGCCTCGTTCCAGAACGTTCCCGCCCACTTCGTGGTGGACGGCGAGCAGGCGGCCGTGGTCTCGAAGATCACCGCCGAGACGCCGGCCGGCGGCCGGGTCGAGGCGAACGTCGTCAACTACTTCCAGGTGGTGGACGGCCTGATCACCTACATGGCCAACTTCCACGACACGGTGCCCTTCCGCGCCGTCCTCGGCTCCCCGGACGGCGCGTCATGAGCGCCCCGGTGGAGTACGACTACATCGTCGTCGGCGGTGGCACCGCCGGGTCGGTGGTCGCCAACCGGCTGTCCGAGGACCCGGACGTCAAGGTCCTGGTGCTGGAGGCCGGCGGTGCGTTCGTCCCGGCCAACGTGGACGCCGCACCACTGTGGTACACACTGCTCGGGTCCTCGGTGGACTGGGGCTACCAGACCGTGCCACAGGCCGGGTTGAACGGCCGGACGGTCTACGAGCCGCGCGGCAAGCTGCCCGGCGGCTCCAGCAACCTCTACATCATGATGCACATCGAGGGTCACCCCTCGGACTTCGACAACTGGGCCTACCAGGGCGCGGCCGGCTGGTCCTACGCGGACCTCAAGCCGTACTTCGCCAAGCTCAAGGAGCTCCAGACCGTCACCTCCGCGGCGGACGGCGACCCGCACCCGCTGTCGCGGACCTTCATCGACGCCGCCAAGGGGCTCGGCCACCGCGAGGTGGACGACTTCAACGGCCCCGAGATGATCGGCACCGGCTGGCACCACATCGACGTGGAGAACGGCCGCCGCAAGGGCGCCCTCCAGTCCTTCCTGGAGCCGGCCCTGCCGCGCCCCAACCTGACCCTGCGCACCTCGGCCACGGCGATGAACCTGGTCTTCGAGGGCACCCGCTGCGTCGGCGTGACGTACCGTCAGGAGGCCGAGACGATCCCCGAGGGCGACGGCCGGCTGCTCTCCGCCGCCACCCAGGCGGAGCCCGGCGTGCACACCGTGCGGGCCACCCGCGAGGTGATCGTCTGTCAGGGCGCCATCGAGTCGCCCAAGCTGCTCCAGCTCTCCGGGCTCGGCCCGGCCAAGCTGCTGGCCGAGCACGGCATCCCGGTGGTCGCCGACCTGCCCGGCGTGGGCGAGAACTTCCACAACCACGTCCTCACCGGCCTGATCGCGGAGACCGTCGATCCGCCCCGGGAGGGCCACCAGAACCTCTCCGAAGCCGCGCTGTTCGCGGTCTCGCAGCCCGGCATGATCGCGCCGGACCTGCAACTCGCCTTCGTGCACGTGTCGTTCGACATCATCGTCGGCGCCGGCCACCCGAACGCGGTCTCCATCCTGCCCGGCGTGGTCCGCCCGACCTCGCGCGGCTCGATCCGGCTCGCCAGCGACGACCCGTTCGCCAAGCCGCTGGTCGACCCCAACTACCTGGGGGACCGGTCGGACGTGGACCGGATGGTCCAGGGCTTCAAGCTGGCCCGCGACATCTTCGCCGCGCCGGAGTTCAAGGGCCACCTCAAGGGCGAGCTGCTGCCCGGCCCGGACGTGCGCACCGACAAGGAGATCGAGCAGTTCGTCCGCGACCGCGCGGACTGCTACCACCACCAGGCCGGCTCCTGCCGGATGGGCATCGACGACCTGGCCGTGGTCGACCCGCAGCTGCGGGTGCGCGGCGTCGAGGGTGTCCGGGTGGTGGACGCCAGCGTGATGCCGGCCGTCCCGTCCGGCAACTGCCACAGCGCGATCGTCGCCATCGCCGAGCGCGCGTCCGACCTGATCAAGGAGGCGCGCCGTGGGTGACCTGGTGCTCCGTGAGGGCCCGCTGACCGGCACGAAGATCGCCGTGCTGATCGAGAGCGACTACTTCGAGCCCGAGATCCACTACTACCAGCGCCGCTTCGCCGAGGAGGGCGCCGAGGTCCACTTCCTCACCCGGATGTGGGGCCAGGACGCGATCACCTTCACCGGCCACGAGTGGCGGGTGCCGTTCACCGCGACCGAGTCGTTCGAGGGCCTGAGCGACGAGGAGCTGCGCTCCTACGCCGCGGTGATCGTGCCCTCCGGCATGGTCTCCGACCGGCTGCGCTACACCGAGGACGTGGACGTGCTGGCCCCGGCGGCCGACTTCGTCCGGCGCGCCTTCGACGAGCCCTCGGTGCTCAAGGGCGTCATCTGCCACGGCTTCTGGCTGCTGGCCACCATCCCGGAGACCATCCGGGGCCGGAAGGTGGTCTGCCACAACAACCTGGTGGGCGACGTCCGGAACATGGGCGCCGAGTACGTGGACTCCGACGTGGTGCTGGACGGCGACGACCTGGTGACCGGACGGACCGGGCAGCACGCCCACCTGTTCGCCCGTCAGATCATCGACATCCTGATCAGCCGCCGGGCGTCGCAGGGAGCCGCCGCGTGAGCGGGCTGGAGCTGCGCTGGTCGCACGCCGCGCTCAACTGCGCCGACCAGAAGGTGACCGAGGAGTTCTACCACCGCTGGTTCGGCTTCGAGCGGGCCCGCACGGTGGACCTGGGCGACCAGCAGATCGTCTTCGTGAAGCAGGGGCAGGTCTACCTGGAGCTGTTCGCGGCGGGAGCCGGCGAGCCGCTCGACGTAACGAAGGACGGCCCTTCCACCCCCGGAACGGTGAGACACCTCGCTTTCCAGACCGAGAACCTGACAGAGTTCCTGTCCGGGCTGGACGAGGACGTGCCGGTCTCCCTGGGCCCGCTCTCCTTCGACGACTTCATCCCCGGGTGGCGCAGCATCTGGCTGACCGACCCGGACGGTGTGGTGGTCGAGGTCAGCGAGGGGTACCGGGACGATCCGTCGGCCCACGCGCACACGCACGCGCACTGACCCGGCCGCGACGGGCCATCATCAGGGGAGGGATTACAAGGTGCGTTACCGACTTCTGGGACGCAGTGGTCTGAGGGTCTCCGAGCTGTTCCTCGGCACCATGACCTTCGGCGAGGACTGGGGCTTCGGCGCCTCGGTCGAGGAGAGCCGCAAGCTCTTCGAGGCGTACGCCGAGGCCGGCGGGAACGTGATCGACACCGCCAACCGCTACACCGAGGGCACCAGCGAGAAGATCCTCGGCGAGCTGCTCGGGGCGGACCGCGACCGCTTCGTGCTGGCCACCAAGTACACCCTGACCGATGACGGCACCGACCCGAACGCCTCGGGCAACCACCGCAAGAACCTGGTCCGTTCGCTGGACCAGAGCCTCAAGCGGCTGAACACCGACCGGATCGACCTGCTCTGGGTGCACATCTGGGACCCGGGCACGCCGATCGAGGAGACCATGCGGGCCCTGGACGACCAGGTCCGGGCCGGCAAGGTGCAGTACATCGGCATCTCGGACTCCCCGGGCTGGGTGGTCGCACGGGCCAACACCCTTGCCGAGTGGCGCGGTTGGACCCCCTTCGTGGGCGTCCAGGTGCCGTTCAGCCTGGTCAAGCGGGACGCCGACCGGGAGATCATGCCGATGGTCGAGGCGATGGGCCTCTCGGTGGCGGCCTGGTCGCCGCTCTCCGGGGGCCTGCTCTCCGGCAAGTTCAGCCGCGGCCGGGCCACCGGCCAGACCCGGGTGAGCCAGCACGACATCTCGGCCCGCGACCTCGCGGTGGCCAAGGAGGTGGACGCCGTCGCGGACGAACTCGGCGTCTCCTCCTCCCAGGTGGCGCTGGCCTGGGTCATGCAGCACGGCAGCCACGTCCACCCGGTGGTCGGCGCCCGGAAGCTGGAGCAGCTGGAGGACAACCTGGCCGCCGTCGACGTCCGGCTGCCGGACGAGGCGGTCGCCCGGCTCAACCGGGCCAGCGAGGTGCCGCTCGGCTTCCCGGCCGACTTCATCAAGTCCATGCAGGGCTTCGTCTACGGCGAGGCCGGCCGGCTGACGGACGGCCTCGACGTGCGCGCCCACCGCCACATCGAGGGCGGGGACGGGGCATGACCGCGGAGGTGGAGTCCGCGGAGACCCAGGAACAGCGGGTCACCTGGGCCGAGTTGTTCTTCGACCTGGTCTGGGTGTTCGCCATCACCCAGATCTCGGTCCTGCTGGCCCACTCGCATTCGCTGGTGGACGCCGGCGCCGCGATCCTGCTCTTCCTGCCGCTCTGGATGGGCTGGGTCGGCGCGGCGCTGCTCGGCAACACCAGCGGCTCCAACCTCGACGGTGTCCACGGCCGTCTGCTGGTCTTCGCCCTGGCCGCCTGCGGCCTGGGCATGGCGGTGGCCGTGCCGGACGCCTTCGGGTCCAGCGGGCCGCTGTACGGCGTCTGCTACGTGCTGCTGCGGCTGATCCTGTGGCAGCGGATGCGGCGCTGGCCCAGCTTCGGCGGGCTGCGGATCGAGCCGTTCTCGGTCAGCCTGCTGGCCAGCGGCCCGCTCTTCCTGGTCGGCAGCTTCCTGGGCAGCGAGCCGCGCCACATCCTGTGGGCGGTCGGCGCGGTGATCGAGGTGCTGGGCACCGCGGTGCTGGGCAAGAAGCTCGACCAGGCCCGCTTCGAGACCTCCCACCTCCCGGAGCGCTTCGGCCTGTTCGTCATCATGGCGCTGGGTGAGACGGTCATCGCGGCCGGCAGCCACGTCACCGGCGGCCACGTGATGGACGCGCTCACCCTGAGCACGCTGGGCCTGGCCTTCGTGCTGATCGTGCTGCTCTGGTGGGCGTACTTCCACTACGGGGCGCCGGCGGCCCGGCACAGCCTGGGCAGCGATCCGGTGCAGGCCAGGATCGTCCGCGACGTGTTCAGCTACGCGCACCTGCTGTACGCCGTCGCCATCATCCTGATGGCGGTCGGCCTGGAGGAGCTGATCGCCCATCCGTCGCAAGTGCCGCACGAACTCCCGCAGTTGATGCTCGCTCCCGGAGCCGGCCTCTACCTGCTCGGGTTCTGCTACGCCCGCTGGCGGATGTTCGGCGCGGCCGCGGTGCCCCGGTTCTCCGGAGCCGTGGCGCTGGCCGTGCTGTCCGGCGTGGCCTCGCTGCTGCCCCAACTGGTCACCGCCGTCGTGGTGGTGCTGGTGCTGGCGGCCGTCAACGGGCTGGAGGCCTTCATTGTGGAGACCCACCGCTCGCTGCCGCTGGTGCGGGTCCCGCAGCGACTCAGGCGTGCCCAGCCGGCGGAGTAGCCGCCGCTCCTCCGTGCCGACGGCCGGTCCCCTTCCCCGGGGCCGGCCGTCGGCCATTTCCGCGTCCTTTTCGCGTCCTTTTCGCGTCGTTCTCCCGACCTGACACAGGGACTTGACGGACTCCGCTCCGCGACTCGAACGTGGATTCCCCTGGGCGGACAGTTGATTGACGCTCCCTCACAATCCTGCGGAGAATAGCAGAGCAAAGGGAATCTGGAGCAATTTCGACCAAGGGGTCCGGCAATGGAGGTCGTCACGCGCATGGCCGACGGCGTCACCTGTGTCGAGCTGACCGGTGACCTGGACGCCAGATCGGCGCAGGGCGTGTTCAGCGGGATCGTGGACGTCATGCCGCAGGGAACGCCGCTGCTGCTGGACCTCTCAGGGGTCCCGTTCATCTCCAGCGCCGGTCTGCGGGTGCTGCTCATGGTGCACCGGCGGGCTCAGGGCGCCGAGGTCGAGGTGGCTCTGTCCGGTCTTTCGTCGCATCTTCGGAATGCGCTCCGGGTGACCGGCTTCCTCCGCCTCTTCCATATTGTCGAGAGTTGTTCCGATGGTGTCGCAATGCTCATTCGGCAACGCGTCGCCGAGGCAACTGACCAGGAGTGGACCAAATGAGTTTTGACGTCTCAGTGGATTTCCGCGGCACCACGGCGGTCGTGACCATCGGCGGTGACCTCGACGCGACCGGCGCGCCGATCTTCCAGAAGGCCGCGGAGTCGGTCATCGAGGCCCGCCCGAAGGAGCTCGTCCTGGAGATGAGCAAGGTCGACTACATCTCCTCGGCCGGCCTGCGCCAGATCGTCTACACCCGCCAGAAGATGGACGACGACGTCCGTGTCGTCCTGGTGGGCGTCAACAGCGCCGTGGAGCAGACCATCCGGCTCGTCGGCTTCGACCAGAGCGTCACCTTCGCAGACTCGATCCCCGCGTAGGCATGCCATGAAGAAGATCGACGTGTCGGCGGACGTCAGCTCCCTGGAGCTGGTCAACTCCCTGGTGGAGGACCTCGCGACCGAGGCCGGTCTCACTCCGGCCCGGTCCCACCTGCTCCGCTTGGCGACCGAGGAGCTGGTCGTCAACATCGTGGTGCACGGGTACTCCGGCTCCGGACGGGGCCGGATAGGGCTCGAAGGAGTGGTCACCGACACGGAGGTCTCGATCCGCCTGACGGACACCGCACCACCGTTCAACCCGTTCACGGCCCGGCCACCGCGTGGTCTCGACCTGCCCCTGCACCAGCGCGAGCCCGGCTCGCTGGGGCTCTATCTGGTCAA
Organism: Kitasatospora sp. NPDC088742; assembly: GCF_055584905.1. Classification (NCBI taxonomy): domain Bacteria; kingdom Bacillati; phylum Actinomycetota; class Actinomycetes; order Kitasatosporales; family Streptomycetaceae; genus Kitasatospora; species Kitasatospora sp. NPDC088742. Next base: position 97,898 of record NZ_JBVJLD010000021.1, read on the forward strand.
CCACGCGGTGGACAGGTCGTTTCACGAGTACGTGCACGGTGCGAACCACACCACGATCGCCATGCGGCGGATCGCACCGGAATACGATGGGCGGGTCGATAGTGTCCGAGAAAGCACTGATCGTCAGTCAACCCAGCCCCAGCGCGGCCGCGTTGGAGCTGTGGCAGACACTGGCGGAGGTCGGGATCCCGGCGACGGTGTCCTACCCCTCCTCGGTACTGGCGGCGCGCTGGCCGGACGCCCCCGGGTGTGACCTGCTGCTGGTGGACGCCGCGCTCGACGTCGAGACGGTCCGCCGGCTTATCCGCGAGCTGAGCCGCAAGACCGGCCGGCCGCCCGCGGTGGTCGCCTTCAGCAGCGGCGACGTGAGCAGGATCGAGCCGCACCTGAAGGAGGGGCTGGACTACCTGGCCGAACCCTTCCTGCCCTACCTGGTCCGCAAGCGGCTGGACATGTGCCGGCAGAACCGCGACCTCGCCTACGTGCTCGACGAGATGCACTCGGCCGTGGACGAGAGCCGCTTCGAGCGGGAGCTCCAGATCGGCCGCGAGATCCAGCGCGGCTTCCTGCCGGAGAACCTGCCGGAGCTGGAGGAGTGGGACATCGCGGCCTACTTCGAGCCGGCCCGCGAGGTCAGCGGCGACTTCTACGACGCGTACGACGTGATCAACGGCGACTTCCTCGCCTTCGCGATCGCGGACGTCTGCGACAAGGGCATCGGAGCCGCCCTGTTCATGGCCCTGATCCGCAGCCTGCTCCGGCAGGCGGCGGTGGCCGACGAGGGCCTGAACATCGTCCCCGAGCCGGTCGGCTCGGCCGGGCGGCCGCTTCCCGGCGCGGCCCTGGCGCTGCGCGCCGTCCGCACCACCAACGACTACCTGACCACCAATCACCTGCACCAGGCGTACTTCGCCACCCTGTTCTTCGGGGTGGTGGACACCAGGACCGGTGAGCTGATCTACATCAACTGCGGCCACAACGCACCGGTCGTCCAGCGCGCGACGGGTGAGCAGCTGTCACTGCTGCCCACCGGCCCGGCCCTCGGGCTGATGCGGGACGCCCACTTCGACCTCGGCTTCGCCACCTTGGAGCGGGGTGACCTGCTCTACCTGTACACCGACGGAGTGCCGGAAGCGCGTAATCCGGCAGGGGAGTTCCTCGGTGAGGACCGGATGCTGACCATGCTGGCCGACCCCGGACGGGCGGCCACCGTGATCGAGCGGATGCGCAAGGCGGTGGCCGAACACGCCGGTGTGGGTGAGCAGTTCGACGACATCACGATGCTCGGTCTGCTCCGGCACCCCGCCGGTCCCGGCGAGTACCAACGCACCACTGAACCGAGAGACGACGGGGGAGACGGTCCATGAAGATCCTGATGCTGTCCTGGGAGTATCCGCCGGTGCTGGTCGGCGGCTTGGGGCGGCACGTGCACGCCCTGGCGACCTCGCTGGTCAAGGAGGGCCACGAGATCACCGTGGTCACCAGGTATGCGCCCGGCCACCCGCTGGAGGAGTGGCAGGAGGGCGTCCGGGTGGTGCACGCCATGGAGGACCCGCCGCTCTTCGCCGAGTCCCAGGACAGCTTCCTGGCCTGGACGATGGCCTTCAACCACACCCTCACCAGGGCCGCCCTGCGGGCCTCGATCGGCCACGACTTCGACGTGGTGCACGCCCACGACTGGCTGGTGGCGCACGCCGCGGTCACGCTCAAGGAGCAGCTCAACGTCCCGCTGATCGCCACCATCCACGCCACCGAGGCCGGCCGCCACCAGGGCTGGCTGCCCGAGAACATGAACAAGTCCATCCACTCGGTCGAGTGGTGGCTCGCGCACGAGGCCTGCCGCCTGGTGGTCTGCTCCCAGTACATGGCCTGGGAGGTCAACCGCCTGATGAGCGTGCCCTACCGGCGCATGGAGGTGGTGGCCAACGGCGTGGAGCCGCACCGCTGGGAGACCGACCCGGAGCAGGTGCAGAACTTCCGCCGCCGCCACCACGCCGACGGTCCGCTGGTCGGCTTCGCCGGGCGCTTGGTCTACGAGAAGGGCGTGCAGGACCTGATCATGTCGGTGCCGGAGCTCTCCGCGCGGCACCCCGGGACCAAGGTCATGATCGCCGGCGACGGCCCGTACCGGCAGGAACTTGAGGCGCTCACCCGGGACTTGGGGGTCACCGACCGGGTCGAGTTCACCGGCTTCCTGGACCGCGAGCTCTCCACGATGATCGCCGCCTGCGACGTGATGGCGCTGCCCTCCCGGTACGAGCCCTTCGGCATGATCGCCCTGGAGGTGGCGGCGGCGGGCACTCCCGTCGCGGTGGCCTCCACCGGCGGCATGATGGAGATCATCCGCCCGGGCCGCACCGGCGCCACCTTCAACGCCGGCGACCCGCGCTCGCTCGCCGAGGCCGTCTCCGGCCTGCTGAGCGACCGTCAGAACGCCCTGGAGATGGCCGAGCGGGCCCGGGAGATGGTGATCCGCGACTACAGCTGGAAGGCCATCGCCCAGCAGACCGCCGAGAACTACCGCATCGCCACCATCGAGGGCCCGGTCTTCGCCGAACGCCAAGCCGCGAAGGTCCTCAGCCAGGGCCGCCCCCGCATCGTCGTCCCCGAGGGCAACCTGCTCTGAACCATGGGGGTTCAGGGGCGCGGGGAACTGCGCGCTGGGGAACGGCAGCGCGTGCAACTGGCTCGCGTGCCCCGATCTAGCACTGGGCCGCCTTCCGTACTCGCGCGGTTCCCCGCGCCCCTGAAGCATCACCACGTTCGCGAAGGAGTCGGCGGTGGCTGTCAGCGAGATCGGTGCCGCCGGGCCGCGGTGGCGTGGGGTGGTCGGGGGCGTCTCGGCGGTGGCGCTGGCTGCGGCGGCGTGGGCGCGGGGCGGGGTGGGGGATCCGCTGGCGCGGTTCCTGGTGGCGGCGGCGGTGGTGGTGCTGACGGCGCATCTGCTGGGCGCGCTGTTCCAGCGCTTCGGCCAGCCCCAGGTGGTCGGCGAGGTGGTCGGAGGGTTGCTGCTCGGCCCGTCCGCCCTCGGCCTGCTCTGGCCGGCCGGCCAGCAGTGGCTGTTCACCGCGCCGGTCCGGCAGGGCCTCGGCTCCGCCGCCGACCTCGGCCTGGCCGTCTTCATGTTCCTGGTCGGCTGCCGGATCCGCCCCGAGGAGCTCAGGGTCCGCGGCGGTGCGCTGCTCGGCCTCGGCGTGGGCAGTCTGCTGACGCCGTTCCTGGGCGGCCTGGGCCTGGCCCTGCTGCTCGGTGGCCGGCTGGCGGACGGCTCCCGGCCCGCCGCCGAGACCCTCTTCCTCGGTCTGGCGCTCTCCGTCACCGCGCTCCCGGTGCTGGCCCGGATCCTCGCCGAGCTCCGTCTCACCGACCGTCCGCACGGCCAACTCGCGCTCGGTGCGGCGGCGTTGGGCGACGGCGTCGGCTGGGCGGCGCTGACCGTGCTGCTCGCCGTGACCGGCGGCGGCCAGGCCGGCGCCGCACCGCTCACGGTGGCCGCCCTGGTGGTGCTGCTGCCCGCCGTCTGGTACGGGCTGCGGCCCGCGCTGGCCGCCCTGGTGGACTGGTCCGAGCGCCAACCGGCGGCGCGCGGTGGCCAGTTGCTCTCCGCGCTGCTGGCCGGACTGCTCGGGCTGGCCGCGCTCACCCAGTGGCTGGGGCTGCACCCGGTGGTCGGCGCGCTGCTGTTCGGCGCGGCCACCCCGGGCGGCCATCCGGCGGTGCAGCGGATCTGCCGGCAGTTGGAGGGCTTCACCTCGGCGGTGCTGCTGCCGCTGTTCTTCGTCGGCATCGGGCTCCGGACCTCCGCCGGGGCGGTGCTCGGCGATCCGGCCGGCTGGCTGACGCTGCTCGCGGTGCTGGCCGTCGCGGTCGGCGGCAAGCTGCTCGGCGCGGTGCTGGGCACCTCGGTGGCGGGGCTGCGGCCGGCCGAGGGGCTGCGGCTGGGGGTGCTGATGAACTGCCGGGGCGTCACCGAGCTGGTGGTGATCACCATCGGCCACCAGGCCGGGCTGGTGAACGACCTCGGAGCCACCGTGCTGGTGCTGGTGGCGGTGCTCACCACGGCGGCCACCGCTCCGGCGTACCGGCTGCTGGAGCGCCGCTCGGCGAGGTGATCACGGGTGGGCTAGGTGAGGGTCGTGCGGTGATTTGCCTGTCGTGTGCATGCCCGTGTTTGGATGGCTCGGATTCACGGGGGTCACCGCACCGACATGCCGCCGGAGGGCACCTTGCGCGTACTGCTGGTCGCCAGCGCTTTCAACAGTCTGACCCAGCGGGTCCACGTGGAGCTGCGTGAGCGCGGCCACCACGTCGGGGTCGAACTCGCCCTGGGCGACGAGGCCCTGCGGGCCGGGGCGGCCCGGTTCCGGCCCGACCTGATCGTGGCGCCGATGCTCACCCGGAAGGTACCGGAGGACGTCTGGCGGGCCTACCCGGTCTTCATCGTGCACCCCGGCCCGGCCGGCGACCGGGGCCCGTCCTCGCTGGACTGGGCGATCCACGACGGCGCCGCCGAATGGGGCGTCACGGTGCTCCAGGCGGTGGCCGAGATGGACGCCGGCCCGGTCTGGGCCAGCGTGCCGTTCCCGCTGCGGGCCGGGGCCAAGAGCGAGGTCTACCGCAACGAGGTGGCGGACGCCGCCGTCGAGGCGGTGCTCCAGGCGGTCGAACGGTTCGCCGGCGGCTGGTACGCCCCGGACCTGGCGGTCGGCCGGATCGGGCGCGAACGCCCGTACCACGCCCAGGAGTTCCGCCGGATCGACTGGACGGTCGACTCCACCGCGACGGTGCTGCGCAAGCTACGCGCGGCGGACAGCCAGCCCGGTGTGCTGGACGAGCTGTACGGCCGGGAGTACTACCTGCACGGTGGTTGCGGCGAGGACCGGCTGCGCGGGCGCGCCGGCGATCTGATCGCCAGCCGGGACGGCGCGGTCTGCCGCGCGACGGTGGACGGGGCGGTCTGGATACCGCAGTTGAGGCCGCGTCGGACGCCCGGCGGCCCGGCCACCTACAAGCTGCCCGCCGCCACCGTGCTCGGGCCGCAGCTGACCCTGGCCGGGGTGCCCGAGGTGCCGGTCTCGCCGGAGGAGGCGGCCGGGCGGGAGACCTGGTCGGAGATCCGCTACCGGGAGTACGGCGAGGTCGGCTACCTCGAATTCGCCTTCCCCGGCGGGGCGATGAGCACCGCCCAGTGCCGCCGCCTGCTCCGCGCCTACCGCGCGGCGGCGGCCCGGCCGGTCTCCGTGCTGGTGCTCGGACCGGCCCGGGACTTCTTCTCCAACGGCATCCACCTCAACGTCATCGAGGCCGCCGCCGACCCGGCCGCCGAGTCCTGGGCCAACATCAACGCGATGGACGACCTGGTCGAGGCGATCCTCACCACCACCGACACCTACGTGATCTCGGCGCTGTCCGGGAACGCGGCGGCGGGCGGCCTGATGCTGGCCCTCGCGGCGGACGAGGTCTGGTGCCGGGCCTCGGCGGTGCTCAACCCGCACTACCGGCTGATGGGCCTCCACGGCTCCGAGTACTGGACCTACACCCTGCCCCGCCGGGTCGGCGTCGAACAGGCCGGGAGGCTCACCTCGGCCGCCCTGCCGATCGGCGCCCGCGAGGCCCTGACCCTCGGCCTGGTCGACCGGGTCGCCGGGGGCGACTCCGGGGAGTTCCGCCGCTGGGCCGCCGCGGAGGCCGAACAGCTGGCCCGCTCCGGGGAGTTGGGTGACTGGCTGGTGGCGAAGAAGCGCCGCCGCGCCGCCGACGAGGCGGCCAAGCCGCTGGCGGCCTACCGCGCGGAGGAGTTGACCCATATGCGGCACAACTTCCTCGCCCCCGACGAGCCTTACCACGCCCTCCGCCGCGCCTTCGTCCACAAGACCTGCCCCACCGAGACCCCGGCCCACATCCGCGGGTAGCCGACGGACGTGGCTGCGCCACCAGGGGCGCGAGGAACTGCGCGAGTCGGGAGGCGGCTCACCTGCGACTGAGGGCACGTCAGCCAGTTGCAGGTGTTGCCGTTCCCCTGCGCGCCCTGCGGCGGAGCCGCACACCAGCAGAGCCTCGCGCTCCTGATCAGGCCGGGCGGACGGTGACCTTGTCGGGGGCTACGGCGAAGGCGAGGGCGCTGGAGAAGATGTAGCAGCCGAGGCCGACCGCGAGGGGGAAGACGAACTGGAGGGCCACCACCCCCGGCGGGGTGGTGCGGACACCGGAGAGCGAGACCTGGACGGCGGCCATGCCGGTGTAGTGCATCGCGCAGACCGCCACCCCCATCACCGGTGCGGCGGCCAGCACCGCCCCGGTGGCCCGGATGTTGAGCGCGGCCCAGAGCGCGGCGGTGGCCGCGAAGACCGCGATGCCGACCGAGGCGGCCACGGTCGTCCGGTCGTAGACCAGCGTCCCGTTGATCTGCATCGCGGCCATGCCCATGTAGTGCATGGCCGCCACCCCGAGCCCGGTTGCCACCCCGCCGGCCAGCAGCGAGGCCCGTGGGTGGCGGCTGTACCCGACGGTGAAGATCCCGATGCCGACCACCGTGATGGCGACCAGCAGGCTGAGCACGGTGAGCGGCACGTTGTACCGGATCTCCGCGTCCTGGACCGCGAAGCCGAGCATGGCGATGAAGTGCATGCTCCAGATGCCGACCCCGAGCGAGATCGACGCGAAGATCAGCCAGTTGCGCCGGGTGCGGCCCTCGGTGAGCAGGGCCCAGCGGGTGGAGCGCAGCGCGAGCAGGGCACCCAGGCACGCGGCCAGGTACGAGATCGCCGGGGTGACCCAGCCGTGCACCGCGTGGTCGATGTGACCCAAGAGGACTCCTAGGCATGCTGTGTTCCTGACAACAAGACCCAATCATCCTGACCGAACGTGGGCAACCATGGTGGTTTCGGTGAAGTCCCAGGCCAGAGCGGGTCCTTCACGGGCAGTGCAAGACACGCTCACCAATCCCACCGATACTCATTTTTGTTAGGGAGAGTAATGAGATAGGCTAAGAACATGCCCGAGATGTCCGAGGCCGACCTCGCTGCCGTCAGTCAGCTCCGGTCGGCCGCGATGCGCCTTGCCCGCCGGTTGCGACACCAGCGGGTCGAGGAATCGCTGAGCCCCACCGAGATCGGGGTGCTCGGCACCCTCGCCCGGTGTGGCAAGGCGACGCCTGGTGAGCTCGCCAGGAAGGAACACGTCCAGCCGCCGTCGATGACCAGGATCATCGCGATGCTGGAGGAGAAGGGGTTGGTGCGGCGCGAGCCGCACCCCGAGGACCGCCGGCAGGTGATGGTGAGCTCCACGGAGGAGGCCGAGGCCATCCTCGAGGAGAGCCGCCGCCGTCGGAACGTCTGGCTGGCCGAACTGGCCGAAGGACTGACCGAGGAGGAGTGGGCGCAGCTCAAGGAGGCCGCACCGGTCCTCTACAAGCTGGCCCACCTGTAGCCGACGACCCGTCAGCGCATCGAGGCATCGACAGAAGGAGCACCGCATCACCTCAGGACCGATACGAGACACCAGCAGCGCGACCGGGTCCCACACCGCGGTCGCGCCAGGAGGGGAGCCCACCTTGACACCGCCGGCCGCCGTCAGCGCCGCCATCCGTACCGACGACTCCACCAGCCAGCCCGCGGCGCCAGGCGCCGCCGCCGTCGAGAGCCCCGAGCCCACCCCCGTGGGCCTGCCGGGCACCGGCGACGACGACCCCGACGAACGCACCGCGGCGGAGATCCCCGCCGCATCCACCCCGCTCCGCGGGGACGGCCCCACCGGGGCCCGCTTCACCCGGCCCGGCGGGATGTTCTCCTCGCTGCTGATCCGCAACTACCGCTACTACTTCGCCGGACAGGTCGTCAGCAACACCGGCACCTGGATGCAGCGGATCGCCCAGGACTGGCTGGTGCTCAGCCTCACCGGCAGCCCGCTCGCGGTCGGCATCACCACCGCGATGCAGTTCCTCCCGATGCTGCTGCTCGGTCTCTGGGGCGGCGTGCTCGCCGACCGGCTGCCCAAGCGGCGGCTGCTGATCGCCACCCAGGGCGCGATGGGCCTGCTGGCCGCCGGCCTCGCGGTGCTCACCATCACCGGGGCCGCCACCGCCGGTTTCGTGTACGTCTTCGCCCTGCTGCTCGGCCTGGTCACCGTGGTCGACAACCCGGCCCGGCAGGCCTTCGTCAGCGAGATGGTCCCCACCAAGGACCTGGCCAACGCGGTCAGCCTGAACGCGGCCAACTTCCAGACCGCCCGGCTGGTCGGCCCGGCCGTCGCCGGTCTGCTGATCGCCGCGGTGGGCAGTGGCTGGGCCTTCGCGGTCAACGCGCTCTCCTTCGTGGCGGTGATCGGCGGTCTGCTCGCCATGCGCGAGAGCGAGCTGCGCCCGATCGAACGGGTGGCCCGGGAGAAGGGCCAACTCCGGGAGGGGCTGCGGTACGTGAAGGAGCGTCCGGAGCTGCTCTGGCCGATGGTGCTGGCCGGGTTCATCGGCACCTTCGGGTTCAACTTCCCGACCCTGCTGGCGGGTTTCGCCCACGACACCTTCCACGTCGGGGCCGGTCAGTACGGTCTGCTCAACACCGCGATGGCGGTCGGCTCGCTGGCCGGCGCACTGCTCGCCGCCCGGCGCGGGGCGCCGCGGCTGCGGCGGCTGGTCGGCGCCGCGCTGGCCTTCGGCGCGTTCCAGATCCTGGCCGCCTTCGCGCCCGGCTACTGGACCTTCGCCGCGCTGCTGACGGTGATCGGGATGTTCGGTCTGACCTTCAACACCTCGGTCAACTCGGCGATCCAGCTGGCCACCGACCCCGCACTGCGGGGACGGGTGTCGGGCCTGCTGGTGCTGGTCTTCACCGGCGGCACGCCGATCGGCGCCCCGGTGGTCGGCTGGGTCACCGGCGAGTACGGGCCCCGGTTCGGGCTGCTGGCCTGCGGAGCGGTCTCCGCGCTGGCGGCCGTGGTGGTCGGCCTGGTGCTGGCCCGGGTCGCCGACCTCAAGGTCCGGGTGGACCTGCACCGGGGGAGCCGGGTGGTCGCCCTGGTGCCGCGCACTCCGCTGCGCGGGCGCGAGCTGGCCACGGCCTGCTGATCCCTCCGGGTGGCCCGGTCAGAGCCTGATCTCCAGGAACTGGCCGGGCCACGTGCTGCCGTCGGGGCGGTCGACCTCGAAGGTCCCGCACGGGGTGAACCCGAGCTTGAGGTACTGGCCCACCAACTGCCGGTCGTCGCCGCCGAAGCAGTCCACCCGCAGGGTCGGCAGCCCGCGCCGCCCGGTCTCGGCGAGGGCGTCCGCGACCAGTGCGGCACCGACGCCGCGGCCGCTCGCAGCCCGCTCGGTCGCCAGGAACCGCAGGTACAGCTCCGGCCCGGGGGCGGGCTGCGCGTACTCCGGCCCCGCCTCGTTCAGTACGCAGATCCCCAGCAGTCCGCCGTGCTCGGCGACCGCCACCCGGGCGTGCATGGTGGTGAGGTACCGGTGGATCCGCTCCACCAGCTCCGGCCGCGCACTCCACGGCTGGTCCCCCCACTGCCCGGTCCTGCCCTGGCCGACCAGCCAGGCCATGGTCCGGTCGAGCAGGGCGACGATCGCGGGGGCATCGGAGGCGGTTCCGGTACGTATCTCCATGGCCGCCGTTCTACCAGAGGCCCCGCCGGGGCGGGGATCATGGAGGCATGAGGCTCTTCGTGGCGGTGAACCCGCCGGTGGTCGCGGTGCAGGAACTGGTCGATGCGGCAGCCCCGTTGCGGGAGGCGGCCGGGGCGGAGCGGTTGCGCTGGAGCGGGGAGGAGGGGTGGCACCTGACCCTCGCGTTCCTGGGGGAGGTGCCGGTCACCGAGGTGCCGCCGCTGGAGGAGGCGCTGGCCCGGGTGGCGCAGCAGCACGGGGTCCACCGGCTCCGGTTGGCGGGCGGCGGCTGCTTCGGGGACCGGGTGCTGTGGGCGGGTGTGGACGGGGAGGTCTGGGCGCTGCGGCGGCTGGCCGAGGGGGTCAGGGAGGCGGTGGGCCAACTGGCGGGCGAGAGCGACCAGTTCGGGTTCCACCCGCATCTGACCCTGGCCCGGGCCGGCTCCTCGCACGGCCGTCCCCGGGCGGCCCGCCGCACCGACGCCGCCGACCTCCAGGCCCTCGCCGCTGTCCTGGACGACTTCCGCGGCTCCGACTGGGAGGCCAACGAACTCTGCCTGATGCGAAGCGAGTTGGACTTCGCCCCGGCCCGCTACTCGGTGCTGCACCGGTGGGATCTGGCCAACTGGAGCCGGTAACCATCTCTTGTGGAGAAACCGTCTGCGCCCTACGTTCGTCTGATGGAGTTGGAGCTGCGTCACCTGCGGACCGTCCGGGCCATCGCCGAGGCGGGCAGTCTGACCAAGGCCTCGGTCTCGCTGGGGTTGGCGCAGCCCGCGCTGAGCACCCAACTCCAGCGGATTGAGCGCCTGTTGGGCGGTGCGTTGTTCGACCGTGGCCGCAGTGGGGTACGGCCGACCCCGCTCGGTGAGTTGGTGCTGGACCGGGCCAGGGTGCTGCTGCCGGCGGCGCGGGAGCTGCAGGAGGAGGCGGTCCGGTTCGCCAATGCGCACGGTGGCCGCCGCCGGTTCCGGGTGGGGGCGACGCACGGGCCGCTGCTCGGGGCGCTGGTGGACCGGCTGGTGGCGGAGCACCCCGGGGCGGCGGTGAACACCGCGGCCTCCTGGTCGACCCAGGAGCTGACCGGCCAGGTGGCCAGCGGGCGGCTGGACTTCGCGCTGGTCGGGGTGTGCGGGCAGAGCCGCCCGGCGGGGGCGGAGCGGCTGGCCTGGCGGGAGGTGGGTACCGATCCGGTGTTCGTGATGCTGGGCGAGGCCCATCCGCTGGCCGGGCGGCGGGAGTTGGGGCTGGAGGAGCTGGCGGCCGAGCAGTGGGCGGTGGTCCCGGGGGAGGGCTGCTTCGCGGACTGCTTCGCGGCGGCCTGCAGCCGGGCCGGCTTCACCCCGGCGGCGATGTACGAGACCGACACCGCCTCCTGCGTGCACCTGGTGCAGGTCGGCCGGGCGGTGGGCCTGGCCCGGGCCACCTTCCCGCCCACCGCCGGGGTGGTGACCGTGCCGCTGACGGGTGATCCGCTGATCTGGCGTCATCTGCTCGGCTGGCACCCGGGGTCACCGGAGGCGGACGCCGCCGCCGAGGTGACGGCGTATGCCCGCCGGGCCCACGGCGAAGCGGCCGGCCGCAGCCCGTCCTACGCCGCCTGGCGGGCCCGCCGCGCGTGAGCGGCTACGCCAGGGGCGCTGCGCGCGGGGGAACGGCAACACGTGCAACTGGCTCGGATGCCCCGATCTAGTGCCGTGCCGCCTTCCGCTTCGCGCAGTTCCTCGCGCCCCCGGTGTAGCCACCTTCGCCGGCACCCCAGTCTCAGCCCAGGGCGGGGGTGTCCAGGAGGTCGATCGAGCCCGGGGTGGCGTCGCCGAGTTCGAGGAGGATCAGCTCGTTGGCGCCGGCCCGGAGGAGGGGCTGCGGGCAGTAGAGGGCGGTCTGCGGGCCGCGTGCGTCGTAGCGGCCGAGGAGGAAGCCGTTGACCCAGAGGTAGCCGTGGCGGCCGTCGGGGACGGCGAGCCAGGTGTCGCCGGGGGCGTCCAGGGTGAGGGTGCCCCGGGCGAAGGGGCCCTCGCCGGTGTAGGAGAGCTCCGGGAGCGGGGCCAGCAGGTCGAAGGCTGCGACCTCGCAGCCGTGCAGGTACTGCCGCTCGTGCCGCACGCCGCCCGTGATGCCCTTCGAATCCCCGGTCTGTGGGCCGTAGTTGACCCGGCCGAGCGAGCTCACCAGCAGCTCCAGCTCCACCCCGCCGGGCACCGAGACCGGCTCGCCGGCCGCGCCGCGGTGCAGCTCGGCGACCCGCTTGCCGTCCACCCGCAGCTCCGCGCGGTCGTGCAAGCCCTCGACGGTGAGTGGGAGTTCGGGCCGCTCGGCCGGTACCCGGAAGACGTAGCGGACCACCCCGTGCTCCAGGCCCAGCTCCTCGAAGCTCGGCGGCACCGGGTGCCCGGCGGCCGGGCCGAACGGGATCGGCGCCCGGCCGGTCAGCTGCACCGTGCGCGGCTCCAGGACCGGCGGCAGCGAGTACGGCCGCGCCTCGCCCAGGAAGCGGGCCTGCTCGGGGTGGGCGGCGGCGAACTCGGCCAGCACCTCGGCGAAGAGGGCGTACTTGGCGGCGGGGGCGCCGCGCTCGTCCAGCGGGGCGTCGTAGTCGTAGGAGGTGGTGACGGGCTGGTACGGGGAGTCGGTCCAGTCGGTGGAGTTGAACGGCGGGTCGGCGAGGTTGGCGCCGGCGCCGGTGCCGAAGTTGGTGCCGCCGTGCGCCATGTAGAGGTTGACGGAGCCTCCGGCGGCCAGGATGCGGCGCAGGGTGTCGGCGGCGTCGGCCGCGTCCCGGCTGTGGTGCGGCTTGCCCCAGTGGTCGAACCAGCCGTTCCAGTACTCCATGCAGAACGGCGGGTCCTCGGGGCGGTGCCGGTGCAGCACCTCGAAGGCGCCCTCCGGGTCGGAGCCGAAGTTCACCGTGGCCAGCACGCCCGGCAGGGTGCCGCCGGTGAGCATGTGGTCCTCGGGGCCGTCCGAGGTGAACAGCGGGACCTCGAAGCCCCGGGCCAGCAGGCCGTCGGCGAGGTGGCGCAGGTAGGCGTGGTCGCTGCCGTAGGAGCCGTACTCGTTCTCCACCTGGACCATCAGGACGTTCCCGCCCCGGGTGGTCTGACGCTCCACCACCGCCGGGAGCAGGGCGTCGAAGAAGCGGTCCACGGCGGCCAGGTACTCCGGGTCCGAGGTGCGGGCCCGGCGGCCGACCCGGGCGGTCAGCCAGCCCGGCAGCCCGCCGTTGTCCCACTCGGCGCAGATGTACGGGCCGGGGCGGACGATCGCCCACAGGCCCTGGCGGGCCGCCTCGTCCAGGAAGGCGGGCAGTTCCTCCAGGCGCTGGTACTCGCCCGGGCGGGGCTCGTGCAGGTTCCACGGGACGTACGTCTCGACCGTGTTCAGACCCATCGCGCGCAGCGCGGCCAGCCGGGCCGGCCACTGCTCGGGGCGGGTGCGGAAGTAGTGCACCGCGCCGGAGAGGATGCGGAGCGGACTGCCGTCGAGACGGAAACCGGTGGAGTCGTAGGTGAGCATGCCCCCAGCCTGCCGGAAAGGGGCAGGTCGGGGCCATGGACAAACCCCGGGGGTGTGTTGGACTGTCGGTGGCGAGTCGGAGTCGGAGTCGGAGTCGGCGGCGGTCGGGGAGGTGACGGTGGAGCGGTGGTGGTGGTACCTGACGCCCGGTCCGGCCCAGGTGGCGACCGGGTTGGCCTGCCTCGGGGTGGGCATGCAGCGCGGGGTGCTGCCCACCGTCGGGCCGCGCACCCTGGACCACTGGGTGACGGTGGTGATCACCAGTGGCCGGGGGTGGTACGAGAGCCCGGACGGCGCCCGTCACCGGGTGACCGCCCCTGCGGTGCTCTGGCTGCGCCCCGGTGAGCCGCACCACTACGCGCCGGACGCCGAGGGCTGGTCGGAGTCATTCGTGGACTTCACCGGCGCCGGGCTGGCCGGCTACGCCGAGCTGGGCCTGCTGCCGCAGCTGCGGATCACCCCGCTGACCACCGCCGAGCCGGCCCAGCGGGTGGTGTCCCGGATCGCCGCAGCCTGCCGCCGGGGCGGCCCGCTGGTGGACGTGGAGAGCTCGGCCGGGGTGCACCAGCTGCTGGTCGAGCTGCGCCGCCACCGGGCCGACGTGGACGTGGCCGGGGAGCCGGTGCTGGAGGTGCTCCGGCGGGACGCCTGCCTGCCGCTGTCGATCGCCCAGCACGCCCGCCGGGCCGGGCTGACGGTGGCCGAACTACGGCGCGCGGTGCGCTCGGTGGGCGCGGTCGGGCCCAAGGAGTACCTGCTGACGGTCCGTCTGAACGAGGCCAAGCAGCTGCTCGCGGCCAGCGGCCTGCCGGTCGCGGCGGTGGCCCGCCGGGTCGGCTACCAGGACCCGGCCTACTTCACCCGGATCTTCACCCGCCGGGTCGGGATGGCACCCTCGGCCTTCCGGGCCCAGCAGTACCGGGGCGACGGGCAGCTGCGCGAGGTCGGCCGGGAGGAGCTGGCCGAGGAGCTCTCCGGCCTGTACGGCCCGGAGCGGGGCGGCGCGGAGGCGGGGCGGGCCACCGGCCGGCCCGGGCCGGCCACCGGGTAACCTCGATGACCGTGGACCCCAAGACCCGAATGCGAATCGTGAGCGGCGCGCTGGCGCTGCTGCTGGCCGTGGTGATCGTCAGCGCCCTGCTGCGGCGCTGAGGCAGGAGAACGCGAAGACCCCCGAGGCCGGGCCCCGGGGGTCTTCGCGGTGTCGTACCAGCTGTCGGGCTAGAGGTTCTCGACCACGTAGTCGACGCAGGCGGTGAGCGCCTCGACGTCGGCCGGGTCGACCGCCGGGAACATCGCGATCCGCAACTGGTTGCGGCCCAGCTTGCGGTACGGCTCGGTGTCCACGATGCCGTTGGCGCGGAGCACCTTGGCGATCGCGGCGGCGTCGATCGACTCGTCGAAGTCGATGGTGCCGACGACCTGCGAGCGCTCCTCGGCCTTGGCCACGAAGGGGTTGGCGAAGGAGGACTTCTCGGCCCAGCCGTACAGCCGCGAGGCCGAGTCGGCGGTGCGGGCCGTCGCCCAGTCCAGACCGCCCTGACCGTTGATCCACTCCAGCTGGTCGGCCAGCAGGAAGAGGGTGGCGATCGAGGGGGTGTTGTAGGTCTGGTCCTTCGAGGAGTTGTCGATCGCGGTCGGCAGGTCGAAGAACGGCGGGATGTACCGGCCGGAGGCCGCGATCTCGGCGGCGCGCTCCAGGGCGGCCGGGGAGAAGGTGGCCAGCCAGAGGCCGCCTTCGGAGGCGAAGGACTTCTGCGGCGCGAAGTAGTAGACGTCGGTCTCGGAGATGTCCACCGGCAGGCCGCCGGCGCCCGAGGTCGCGTCCACCAGCACCAGCGAGCCCGCGTCCGCGCCCGTGGGGCGGGCGATCGGCATCGCCACGCCGGTGGAGGTCTCGTTGTGGGTGAGCGCGTAGACGTCCACGCCGGCCTCGGCGACCGGGAGCGGGTGGGTACCCGGCTCGGTCTTGATCACCGAGGGGTCGGCCAGCCAGGGCGCGGCCTTGACGGAGGACGCGAACTTGCTGGAGAACTCACCGAAGTTGAGGTGCTGGGACTTCTCGCGCACCAGCCCGAAGGCGGCGATGTCCCAGAAGGCGGTGGAGCCGCCGTTGCCCAGCACGACCTCGTAGCCCTCGGGGAGGGAGAACAGGGAGGAGACGCCCTCGCGGACGCGCTTCACCACGTTCTTCACCGGCGCCTGCCGGTGGGAGGTGCCGAGCAGGGAGGTACCGGTGTCGGCGAGGGCCTTCAGGGCCTCGGGCCGCACCTTCGAAGGGCCGCAGCCGAAACGACCGTCGGCGGGCTTGATGTCAGCGGGGATCTGGATCTGAGCCACGGCCGCAGCCTACTGCCCGTGTTCACCGGCCGGACACCGTCGTCCGCCCCCTGAGATGTGATCTTCGGCGCTCGGAGCAGGACGGAACGGGCCCGGGGGGAACCCCCGGACCCGCTCGAAAGAGTGACTGCGGGTCAGTGCGCGATCGACTCGAAGCCCTCGACCTCGCGCGGGCTGCGCGGGCCGGGGCCGATGTAGCGGGCGGCCGGGCGGACCAGGCGGCCGGTGCGCTTCTGCTCCAGGATGTGCGCGGACCAGCCGGCCGTGCGGGCGCAGGTGAACATCGAGGTGAACATGTGCGCCGGGACCTCGGCGAAGTCCAGCATGATGGCGGCCCAGAACTCCACGTTGGTGGCCAGCACGCGGTCGGGGCGGCGGTTGTGCAGCTCCTCCAGCGCGGCCTTCTCCAGCGCCTCGGCGATCTCGTAGCGCGGGGCGCCGAGCTCCTTGGCGGTGCGGCGCAGCACGCGGGCGCGCGGGTCCTCGGCGCGGTAGACGCGGTGGCCGAAGCCCATCAGGCGCTCGCCCTTGTCCAGTGCGTTCTTGACCCAGGCCTTGGCGTCGCCGGTGCGCTCGATCTCCTCGATCATGCCGAGCACGCGGGACGGGGCGCCGCCGTGCAGCGGGCCGGACATCGCGCCGACCGCGCCGGAGAGCGCGGCCGCCACGTCGGCGCCGGTGGAGGCGATCACCCGGGCGGTGAAGGTGGAGGCGTTCATGCCGTGCTCGGCGGCCGAGGTCCAGTAGGCGTCGATCGCCTTGACGTGCTTCGGGTCCGGCTCGCCGCGCCAGCGGATCATGAAGCGCTCGACCACGGTCTCGGCCTTGTCGATCTCGCTCTGCGGGACCATCGGCAGGCCCTGGCCGCGGGCCGACTGGGCCACGTAGGAGAGCGCCATCACGGCGGCCCGGGCGAGGTCGTCGCGGGCCTGCTCGGCGGAGATGTCGAGCAGCGGCTTGAGGCCCCAGACCGGGGCGAGCATGGCGAGCGCGGACTGCACGTCGACCCGGATGTCACCGGAGTGGACCGGGATCGGGAACGGCTCGGCGGCGGGCAGGCCGGGGTTGAACTTGCCGTCCACCAGCAGGCCCCAGACGTGGCCGAACGAGACGCTGCCGACCAGTTCGTCGATGTCCACACCGCGGTAGCGGAGTGCGCCGCCCTCCCGGTCGGGTTCGGCGATCTCGCTCTCGAACGCGACGACTCCCTCGAGCCCGGGTACGAAGTCGGACATGGACGGCTCCTTCAGTGATCCGTTGGACGGGCCGCCGATGGTGGGGCGGCCGCGCCGGTGACCGTTGGTGGATTGGCACTCGGTGTCAGAGTGTCAGGCACGGAGTGCATTGCGCCAGACACCACCACGGTGATGTTCCCAGCGGACGCTCCTGCCGGGTCCGGCGGCGCTGACGGACCTTCTGGGCATTTCCGGACGGAACCGGAGGTTACTCCGACCGACCAGGGGCGGAGCGGTGGCGAGACACCTTATCTCCCACCCGGGTTTGCCGGGACGTAGCGGTGGCCGACGCTTGTCGTACGGGATGATGTTGCCGTGCCTACCGCGGATCGTCACCCGACCCCTCCGACCAAGCCGACCGCCGGAGCCCCGGCCGAGCCCCGGCCCGCGCCGGACCCCAGCGTGATGCGCCGGCATTACCAGCACGAGGGGCTGGGCGAGAAGCAGCTCGCGGCCGACCCGGTGGACCAGTTCACCGAGTGGTTCCAGCAGGCCGACGAGGCGGGTGTGCCGGAGCCGAACGCGATGGTGCTCTCCACCGCCGACGGGCAGGGGCGGCCGAGCTCGCGCACGGTGCTGCTCAAGGGGTACGACCGCCGGGGCTTCGTCTTCTTCACCAACTACGGCTCCCGCAAGGGCACCGAGCTGGCCGCCAACCCGTGGGCCTCGCTGCTCTTCCCGTGGATCGTGATCTCCCGTCAGGTCATCGTCAGCGGAAGGGTGGAGAAGGTGGGCCGGGACGAGACGGCGGCCTACTTCCGCACCAGGCCGCACGGGTCGCAGCTGGGCGCCTGGGCCAGTGAGCAGTCCAGTCCGGTGAGCAGCCGGGAGGTGCTGGAGCGGCGCTACGCCGAGCTGGAGCGGCGCTACCCGGAGGGCGAGGGGGTGCCGGTGCCGCCGTTCTGGGGCGGGTACCGGGTGGTGCCGGAGACGGTCGAGTTCTGGCAGGGGCGGGAGAACCGGCTGCACGACCGGCTGCGCTACGTGGCCGAGCCGGGCGGCTGGCGGGTGGAGCGGCTCTGCCCCTGATGGTGCGCATGCTGACCCTACGTCAATCGCAGTAGTCACAACTCGCTGGAACTGATGGATTTCTGGCCATTTGCGCGGTGCGCAGGGGTATCCTCCTGCTTCACTTGGCGGTAATCGGGTGGGCCCGCCCCCGCGGGTTTCCCCGCTTCCCCCGCGTTTCATGCGCAGAAACGAGACTGCAATGGTCACCGCACTCGCCATCCGGCCTGCTGACCGCGACTCGGTCGAGGAGACCGCCCCACGGGCCTCGCTCTCCGACCTCGCTGCCCTGGGCACCGACCGTCTCACCGCCGACCTGCACCGGGCGCTGCCCGGCGCGGACAGCGGCCAGGTCGCCGTGGCGGCCTTCAACTCCTCCATCTGACGGTCACCGCACAGCCGGAGCCCGGTCATGCTCCCCGCCCCGCCGCAGGTCCCGTTCACGCAGTTCGTCCTCAAGGTGCACAGCCGGTGTGACCTGGCCTGTGACCACTGCTACGTGTACGAGCACGCCGACACCAGCTGGCGTGGCAAGCCGCGCACCGTCTCGGAGTCCGTGCTGGCCGCCGCGGCGGCCCGGATCGGGGAGCACGCCCGGGCCCACCGGCTGACGGCCGTCCACGTGGTGCTGCACGGCGGGGAGCCGCTGCTCGCGGGCCCCGCCGTGCTGCGCAGGGCGGCCGAACTGCTGCGCGCCGCGCTGCCGCCGGAGTGCGTGCTGGACCTGCGCATCCACACCAACGCGGTGCGGCTGACCGAGGAGTTCTGCGAGCTCTTCGACGAGCTCGGCATCAAGGTCGGCGTCTCGCTGGACGGGGACCGCGCGGCCAACGACCGGCACCGCCGCTTCGCCGACGGCCGCAGCAGCCACGCCAAGGTGCTGGCCGCCGTCGAGCTGCTCCGCCGCCCCGCCTACCGGCACCTCTACGCCGGGCTGCTCTGCACCGTCGACGTGCGCAACGACCCGGCCGCGGTCTACGACGCGCTGGTCGAACTCGCCCCGCCCCGGATCGACTTCCTGCTCCCGCACGCCACCTGGGACCAGCCGCCGGAGCGTCCGGAGGAGCTCGGCCCGACCCCGTACGCGGACTGGCTGCTGGCCATCCACGAGCGCTGGACGGCGCACGGCCGCCCGGTGCCGGTCCGGGTCTTCGACTCGGTGTACCGCACCCTGCGCGGCCGCTCCAGCCTGACCGAGTCGCTCGGCCTGGACCCGGCCGACCTGGTGGTGGTGGAGACCGACGGCACGCTGGAGCAGGCCGACAGCCTGAAGACCGCCTTCGACGGCGCCCCCGAGACCGGGTTCGACGTCTTCGCGCACACCCTGGACCAGGTGGCCGCGCACCCGGGCATGGCGGAGCGTCAGTCCGGTCTGGCCGGGCTGAGCGAGCAGTGCCGGGCCTGCCCCGTGGTCCGCTCCTGCGGTGGTGGTCTGTACGCCCACCGCTACCGGACCGGCCACGGATTCGACAACCCCTCCGTCTTCTGCGGGGACCTGATGAAGCTGATCACCACCATCCGGGACCGGATCACCCCCGTGGGTACCGTCCCCGCTCAGCCCGGCCCGGCCGAACGGCCGCTGACCGAGGCCCAGTTGGACGAGCTGGCGGAGGGCCTCGGCAGCGCCGACACCGTCCGCGCGCTGGCCGCCGCCCAACTCGGCCTGACCAGAAGGATGCTGGCCGCCCTCTCCGCCGGAGCACCCCAACCCTGGGCGCTGCTGGCCGAGTTGGACGGCACCGCACCGCAGGCGCTGGACGCGGTGCTGGCCCACCCGTACGCCCGGGCCTGGGCGGTGCGCTGCCTGGAGCGCGAGCCCGGCGCCGACCTCGGCGGCCTGGCCGAGCTGGCGGCGGCGGCCGCGCTGCGGGCCGGGCGGGAGTTCGAACTCCCGGTGCCGGTGCGCGGCGGCGCGGTGCACCTGCCGACGCTCGGCCGGCTGCGGGTGGACGGCGCGGGTGAGGCGGTGCTGCACGGGACCGCCGAGGGCTTCACGGTGCGCGGGGTGACGGTCGGCTGGGACGCCCCCGGCGGCGCCGCCTGGCAGCCGGTGCGCCGGGTGGAGCTGCCCGGCGGTCCGGCGCTCGCCCTGGAGGACACCGACCCGCAGCGGGACGCCCACCAGTGGCCGGTGGCCGAGCGGCTGGCCGAGGCCGAACTGCTGGGCTGGACGGGCGCGTTGCGGGAGTCCTGGGAGCTGCTCCGGCGGGACCTGCCGGAGTACGCGGCCGGTCTGGCTGCCGGGCTCCGCACCGTCACCCCACTGCGGCCCGGCCCGGACGGACGGGACGTCAGCGCGGCCGCCCGGCAGGCCTTCGGCGCGGTCGGCATCGCCCGCCCGGCCACCGCCCCGACCCTGGCGCTGCTGCTCGCCCACGAGTTCCAGCACGTCAAGCTGGGCGCGGTGCTGGACTTCCACGAGCTGTACGACCCGGCCGACGACCGGCTCTACCACGCCCCCTGGCGGCCCGACCCGCGCCCGCTGGAGGGCCTGCTCCAGGGCACCTACGCCCACCTCGCGGTGACGGCGTACTGGGGCACCCGGGTGCGCGCCTACGACGGCCTGGCCAGCGAGGCGGCCGACCACGCCCGGGTGCAGCTGGCCACCTGGCGCGGGCACACCGCCCGGGCGGTGGAGACGCTGGCCGGCTCCGGCTCGCTGACCGCGCTCGGGCTGCGGTTCGCGGACGGGATGCGGGCCACCGTGGAGCCCTGGCTCGCGGTGGAGGTCGGCCGGGCCGCCGAACTGGCCGCCGCCGAGCGGGCGGCGGCCGTCGGGTGACCGGGGCGGCGGAGCTGGAGCGGGGCCTGCGGGAGCTCGGCGTCGAGGAGGGCGAGACCCTGCTGGTGCAGTCCTCGCTCCGCTCGCTCGGCGAGCTGGACGGCGGCCCCGAGGCGCTGCTCAAGGCGCTGCTCGCGGTGCTCGGCGAGAGCGGCACCCTGGTCGTCTACACCGCGACCCCGGAGAACTCCAACACCTCCCGGCTGGCGCTCGCCCCCACCCTGGGCATGACGGAGGAGCAGAAGCAGACCTACTGGCGCACGCGCCCCCCCTTCAACCCCGACACCACCCCCACCTCCCGCATCCTGGGTCACTTCTCCGAGGTGGTCCGGCTGGCCCCCGGCGCCGTCCGCAGCCACCACCCGCAGACCTCCTTCGCCGCCCTCGGCCGCCGGGCCGTCGAACTGACGGCGGATCACCCCCTGACCAGCCACCTGGGCGAGGGCTCCCCGGTCGGCAAGCTGCGCGACTGGCGGGCCAGGGCGCTGCTGATCGGCGTCCCGGTCTGGTGCTGCACCGCGCTGCACCTGGCCGAGTACCTCCAACCCGACCCCCCGCTGCAGACCTACGGCTGCGTCCTGCCCGACGGGAACTGGACCTCCTTCGAGGCGGTGCACCTGAGGGACGAACACTTCCCGGGCATGACCGGCGCGTTGGAGCGGATGCCGAGCCTGGTCAGGGGCCCGCTGGGCGCGGCGGACAGCTTCCTGATGGACATCGCCGACGGCGTGGCGGTGGCCGACCGGCACCTGCGCGGCTGACGGCCCTATTCCATTGGAGAACCAGCCCTTCCTACACTGAAGTCCCTCTGTGGGGGAACGGCACACCTGGGAGAGAGAACACACCGGATGTCTCGGGGGAGGCGCGTGTGTACGACGAGGAATCTGGTGGTTGGGACGAGGGGACGGAGCGGGAGCGACCGTACTTCTTCCTGAGCTACGCCCACGTGCCGCGGGCCAGGACCAAGGGCGCCGGTGATCCGAACCAGTGGGTCAGCCAGCTCTACGAGGACCTCTGCGAGGCGGTGCTGGCCCTGACCGACTACCGCTCCGCCCGCCCGCCCGGCTTCATGGACCAGTCCATGCACCAGGGCCAGCTCTGGGCCAAGCGGCTCTCCCAGGAGCTGGCCACCTGCCGGGTCTTCGTCCCGCTCTACTCGCCGCGCTACTTCTCCAGCCTGGCCTGCGGCCAGGAGTGGCACTCCTTCACCCAGCGCCCGGTCTTCCCGGCCCGGCAGACCTCCGAGCGCACCAGCGGCATCGTGCCGGTGCTCTGGGTGCCGATGAGCGACCGTCAGCTCCCCGAGGTGGCCCGCCAACTCCAGTTCAACCACCGGGGGTTCGGCCGGGAGTACGAGGACGAGGGGCTCTACGCGCTGATGCGGCTCGGGTACTTCCGCAAGGCCTACGAGCTGGCCGTCTTCCGGCTGGCCCGGCGGATCGTCGAAGTGGCCGAGAACACCGTCATACCGCCCGGCCGGGCGCTGGACTTCAACGCCCAGCCGAGCGCCTTCCCGATGCCGCGCACCAAGCAGCTGCGGATCTCGGTCTACTCCTACGCGCAGTCCGAGCTCCCCGAGGGGCGCAATCCGGACTACTACGGCACCCGGCGGCAGGACTGGCACCCGTACCAGCCCGCCTCCTCCCGTCCGGTGGCCGAGCACGCGGCAAGGGTGGCACGGCAGTTGGGCTTCGAGCCGACGGTGCACGAGTTCGAGGAGGACGAGGCCGAGCTGCTCTCCGGCGCCCCGCCGAACGCGCCGGGCCTGGTGCTGCTGGACCGCTGGGCGCTCAAGGACGACGAGCGCCGGCAGGCGGTCGCCCGCTTCGACCAGCTCAACCCGCCCTGGGTCAGCGTGCTGGAGCCCTGGAACGCCGATGACCCGGACTGCGTCGCCGAGGACCAGCCGCTGACCGAGCTGAGCGCCCGTACCCTGCGCTACAAGCGCCGGGAGGCCAAGCCCAGCTTCCGGGACGGCTCCGGCGAGCTGGGCTCGCTGGCCGACTTCGAGGAGGCGCTGCCGCGCGCGGTGATGCGCGCCAAGTACGCCTTCGAGGACCGCACCGCCGCAGAGGTCAACCCGCCCGGGCAGCAACGGGATTCGGGCCGCTTCCGCCCCCGCCTGAGGGAGGCCTTCGACCAGGACCCGCCCAGGGACCGGGGAAGACCTTCGTACGACCCGCACGACGAGCCGCCGGACGACGAGGAGGAGGGGCCCCTGCCGGGCCGCTTCGGGGGAGGACACCGATGACCGACAACCCGACCAGGAAGCTCCGACTGCCCGGCCAGGCCGCCGCGCCGGCCGACGAGGCCCGGCCCGCCGGCGGCGAGGACCGCCAGGGCCGGGTGGTGACCTTCTACTCCTACAAGGGCGGCACCGGCCGCACCATGGCGCTGGCCAACACCGCCTGGATCCTGGCCGCCAACGGCTTCCGGGTGCTCACCGTGGACTGGGACCTGGAGGCACCCGGCCTGGCCAAGTTCTTCCGCCCCTTCCTGGACCAGGGCGCGCTGGCCGGCACCACCGGGATGATGGACCTGATCACCGACTACCGCGAGGAGGCGCTCCGCGAGATCGAGCACCCGCCGGGCTGGCACCGGGACTTCGCCCGGGTGCACCCGCACGTGCTCTCGCTCTCCTGGCCCGGCTTCCCGGCCGGCGGCAGCCTGGACTTCCTCTCCGCCGGGCAGCTGAACCGGGACTACTCCGAGGTGGTCGGCCGGCTCGACTGGGACCTCTTCTACGACCGCTTCGACGGCGGCCAGTTCTTCGACGCGCTCAAGCGCGACATGAGCCGCCGCTACGACTACGTGCTGATCGACAGCCGCACCGGCCTGTCCGACATCGCCGAGATCTGCACCGTGCAGATGCCGGACGACCTGGTGGTCTGCTTCACCCTCAGCGACCAGAGCATCGAGGGCGCCTCCAAGATCGCCCAGCACATCAACGACCGCTACCGGGAGCGCGGCATCCGCATCCTGCCGGTGCCGATGCGGATCGACGAGGGCGAGAAGGAGAAGGCGGACGCCGGCCGCGCGCTGGCCCGGCTGCGCTTCGCCGGGCTGCCCGAGGGGCTGGCCGACGAGGACCTCTCGCACTACTGGGGCTCGGTGGAGATCCCGTACCGGCCGTTCTACGCCTACGAGGAGATCCTGGCCACCTTCGGCGACCAACCCGGCACCCCCACCTCGATGCTGGCCGCCTGCGAGCGGCTCACCACCGTGCTCACCCGGGGCCGGATCACCTCGCTGCCGCCGATCGACGAGGAGGTCCGGCTGCACTGGGTGGACGCCTACACCCGGCGCCGCCCGACCGCCCCCGCCGACCTCTACCTCTCCTTCGTCCCCGAGGACCGGATCTGGGCCGACTGGATCGCCGCCGTCCTGGAGAGCGCCGGCTTCCGGGTGGTCCCCCGGGACATCGGCGCCGGGGCCGACTCCCGGCTGGAGACCGAGCGCGGCATCGACACCGCCTACCGCACCGTCGCGGTGCTCTCGGCCGGCTACCTGAGGGCCCCTCAGGCCCGGGCGCTGTGGGACTCGATGGGCGGTTTCGACCCCTCCGGGACACGCCGTCAGATCGTCCCCGTCCGGGTCGGCGACGTCCGCCTCACCGCCCCGTTCAGCGGCCGCAACCCGATCGACCTGGTCGGCCGCGACGAGACCCAGGCCGCCGCCATCCTGCTCCGCGCCCTCGGCCGGGCCGAGACCGAGGCCGACCCCGAGGTGGTCATCCCGCGCTTCCCCGGCACCAAGCCCGCCTACTGGTCGGTGCCGCAGCGCAACCCGTCCTTCACCGGCCGGGCCCGGGTGCTGGAGGAGCTGAGGGACAGTCTGGTCGGCGGCCCGATGGTGGTGCTGCCCACCCCGCAGACCCTCTACGGCCTCGGCGGTGTCGGCAAGACCCAGCTGGCCCTGGAGTACGCCCACCGCTACATGTCCCACTACGACCTGGTCTGGTGGATCGACGCCGAGCAGACCGAGCTGATCCCCACCGCCCTGGCCGAACTCGCCAACCGCCTCGGCCTGCGGGTCGGCGACTCCGTCAACGAGGCCGCCGAGGCGGCCCGGGAGGCCCTGCGCAAGGGCACCCCCACCCCCCGCTGGCTGCTGATCTTCGACAACGCCGACGAACCCTCGGAGATCCGCCGCTTCTTCCCCGGCGGCTCCGGCCACGTCCTGGTCACCTCGCGCAACCAGGCCTGGTCCGGCCAGGCCGGCGTGCTCGGCGTCGACGTCTTCACCCGGGGCGAGTCCATCGAACACCTCACCCGCCGCACCCGCGGCCTGTCGAGGGCCGACGCCGACCGGGTCGCCGAGGCCGTCGGCGACCTCCCGCTGGCCGTCGAGGTCGCCGCCGCCTGGCTCGACACCACCCGCACTCCCGTCGACACCTACGTCGCCCAGCTCCACCAGGAGGCCACCCGCGCCCTGGCCGTCGGCCGCCCCGCCGACTACCCCACCCCCGTCGGCGCCACCTGGAACGTCTCCATCGCCCGCCTGCGCGAACAGTCCCCCGCGGCGGTGCGGCTGCTCCAGCTCTGCGCCTTCATGGCACCCGAGCCGATCTCCATGGACCTCTTCTACAGCGACCAGATGATCCGCTCCCTGGTCCGCTACGACGAGGACCTCAGCGACACCTTCATGCTCGGCAAGGTGATCCAGGCCGTCGGCCGGTACGCGCTGGCCAAGGTCGACGCCGGCTCCAACTCCTTCCAGGTGCACCGGCTGGTGCAGGCGGTGGTCCGCTCCGAGATGGACGACCCCTCCCGGGAGGCCGCGATGCACGAGGTGCACCGCATCCTGGTCGGCGCCCGCCCCGTCCTCGGCGACACCGACAACCCCGCCAACTGGCCCCGCTTCGAGAAGATCTGGCCGCACCTGGCCCCCTCCCGGGCCCAGGACTGCGACGAGCGCGAGACCCGCGAGCTGATGATCGACCGCGTCCGCTACCTCTGGAAGCGCAGTGACCTCGACCGCGCCCGCGCCCTGGCCGAACAGCTCGACCTGACCTGGACCAACCGGCTGGCCGGCGAGGCCAACGAGGCCGAGGCCCGCCACCTGCGCCGCCAGGTGCTCAGCCTCAACTTCCAACTCGCCAACGTGGTGCGCTCGCAGGGCAACTTCGCCGACGCCCGCGCACTCGACGAGCGCACCCTGGCCGGCCAGCAGCAGCTGCTCGGCGAGCACAACCCCTACACGCTGATGACGGCCGGCTCGCTCGGCGCCGACCTGCGCGCCCTGGGCCGCTTCCAGGAGGCGCTCGACCTCGACCTGGAGACCTACGGCCAGTTCCGCGAACTCTTCGGCGAGGAGAACGCCCGCACCCTCTCGGCCGCCAACAACCTCGCCATCGACTACCGCCTGGTCGGCGACTCCGCCGCCGCCCGCGACCTCGACCAGGACACCTTCGACCGCCGCCAGGCCGTCCTCGGCCCCCGCCACCCCTACACCCTCTCCAGCAAGTCCAACCTCGCCCGCGACCTGCGCGAGATCGGCGACTACAAGGGCTCCATCGAACTCCTGCGGGAGGTCAACGAGGAGCTCGCCGACGTCCTCCAGCCCGACCTCCCCGAGAACCTGCGCAACGCCAAGTCGCTGGCGGTCTCGCTGCGCCGCGAGGGCCACCTGCGGGAGGCCCGCCAACTCACCATGCAGACCTACGAGCGCTACCTCGACCGCTACGGCTCCGAGGCCGCCGAGACGCTCGCCTGCGCCCTCAACCTCGCCGCCGACCACAGCGCCTCCGGCGACAAGGAGGCCGCGCGGGACTTGGCCACCGCCGTCTACGAGGGCCACCAGCGGCTCTTCGGCGACGAGCACCCCTTCACCCTGGCCTGCGAGAACAACCTCGGCATCTACCTGCGCGGCAGCGGCGACGTCGAGGCCGCGATCCGCCGCGGCAGCCACACCGTCGACGCCCTGCGGGCCGTGCTGGGGCCCGACCACCACTACACCCTCAACGCGATGATCAACCTGGCCAACGCCTACGGCGACGCCGGCCAGCCCGCCAAGGCCGAAGAACTCGAACGGGCCGCCTACACGGGCCTGGTGAACCGCTACGGCCCCGGCCACCCCGACGCCATCGCCTGCGAGTCGAACCTGGCGGTCACCCTCCGCAAGTCCAACCCCGGCCAGGCCGCGGAACTCCGCGAACACGCCCTCACCGAACTCCTGCGCCTCTTCGGCGAGGAGCACCCCAACACCGTCGCCTGCCGCGGCTGGAAGCGCATCAACCGCGACCTCGAACCCCAGCCCGTCTGAGGCACGTGGCTACGCCACTGGGGGCGCGAGGCTCTGCTGATGTGCGGCTCCGCCGCGTGGGCGCGAGTACGGAAGGCGGCTCACCTGCAACTGAGGGCACGTCAGCCAGTTGCACGTGCTGCCGTTCCCCTGCGCGCCCCGCGGCGGAGCCGCACATCAGCAGAGCCTCGCGCCCCCGAGGCGCAGCCACTCGCGTATAGGCTCCCCGCATGGATCAGGTACTGGTGACCAGGCGGCTCGTCGATGGTGTGGTGGAGCGGCTGGCCC
>NZ_JBVJLD010000022.1:0-124667 GCF_055584905.1 Kitasatospora sp. NPDC088742
GGCGCCCCGCGCCGCCGCCCACCCGCTCCCCCCCAACTTCAAGATCCGCGCGGGGGGGGCCCCCCCCCCCCCCCCCCCGCGCGCGGGGGGGGGGCCCCCCCCCCGGGGGGGCCCCCCGGCCCCCCCGGGCCGGTGTCGTTCGTCCTGTTGTCCGACCAGGGCGGTAGCCTCTGCAGGTCGGACGTACGGAGGCGGGGCAGAGTGCGGGTGCTGGGTGTGGACCCTGGGCTGACCAGGTGCGGGGTCGGGGTGGTCGACGGCACGCCCGGGCGGCCGCTCACCATGGTCGGGGTCGGCGTGATCCGCACCCCCGCCGAGGAGGAGATCGGGCCCCGGCTGCTCCGGGTCGAGCAGGGCATCGAGCAGTGGCTCGACGAGCACCGGCCCGAACTCGTCGCGGTGGAGCGGGTGTTCGCCCAGCACAACGTGCGCACCGTGATGGGCACCGCGCAGGCCAGCGCGGTCGCGATGCTCTGCGCCACCCGGCGCGGCATCCCCGTCACCCTGCACACCCCGAGCGAGGTCAAGGCCGCCGTCACCGGCTCCGGCCGGGCCGACAAGGCCCAGGTCACCGCGATGGTGACCAGGCTGCTCCGGCTCGCCGAGCCGCCCAAGCCCGCCGACGCCGCCGACGCGCTGGCGCTGGCGATCTGTCACATCTGGCGCGGCACCACCACCAACCGCCTGGCCGCCGCCGTCGCGAGCGCCGCGCAGGCAGCCCCCCGTCCGCGCAGCACCAGGGAGTACCGCCGATGATCGCCTTCGTCCAGGGCCCGGTCGCCGCCGTCACCGCAGGCAGCGCGGTCGTCGAGGTCGGCGGGGTCGGCATGCTGGTGAAGTGCACGCCCCGCACCCTGGGCGCCCTGCGGATCGGCGAGCCGGCCCGGCTCACCACCGCGCTGATCGTCAAGGAGGACTCGCTCACCCTCTACGGCTTCGCCGACGAGGACGAGCGCGCCACCTTCGAGGTGCTGCTCACCGCCAGCGGGGTCGCGGCCACCATGGCGCTCGGCATGCTGGCCGTCTTCACCCCCGACGAGCTGCGCCGGATCGTCGCCCAGGGGGACGCCAAGTCGCTCACCGCGGTGCCCCGGATCGGGCCGAAGCTGGCCCAGAAGCTGCTGCTGGAGTACAAGGACAAGCTCGGCGCCCCGACCGGCGCGGCCGTTCCGGCGCAGAAGCCGCTGGCCGCCGGGCCCGCCCCGTGGAGCGAGCAGCTGCACGCCGCGCTGGTCGGCCTGGGCTACGCGGCCCGGGAGGCCGACGAGGCGGTCGGCGCCGTCGCCCCGGAGGCCGAGGCGCAGACCACCACCGATGTGGGTGCCCTGCTCAAGGCCGCCCTGCGTACCCTGAACCGCACCCGCTGACCGACCGACGCACCGTCAGGAGCCCGCCCCGATGAGCCCGTACGACTCCGATCCCGCCGACCGGGTGGTGGCACCCGCCGCCGACGGTGAGGACCAGGCGGTGGAGGCGGCGCTGCGGCCCAAGCAGCTGGACGAGTTCATCGGCCAGGAGCGGGTCCGCGAGCAGCTCTCGCTGGTGCTCCAGGCCGCCCGCCAGCGCGGCACCGCCCCCGACCACGTGCTGCTCAGCGGCCCGCCCGGGCTGGGCAAGACCACCCTGTCGATGATCATCGCGGCCGAGCTGGGCGCGCCGATCCGGATCACCTCGGGCCCGGCCATCCAGCACGCGGGCGATCTGGCGGCGATCCTCTCCTCGCTGACCGAGGGCGAGGTGCTCTTCCTGGACGAGATCCACCGGATGTCCCGCCCGGCCGAGGAGATGCTCTACCTGGCGATGGAGGACTTCCGGGTCGACGTGATCGTCGGCAAGGGCCCCGGCGCCACCGCGATCCCGCTGGAGCTGCCGCCCTTCACCCTGGTCGGCGCCACCACCCGGGCCGGCCTGCTGCCGCCCCCGCTGCGGGACCGCTTCGGCTTCACCGGGCACATGGAGTTCTACGCGCCGAGCGAGCTGGAGCGGGTGGTCCGGCGCTCGGCCGCCCTGCTGGACGTGGAGATCGACCTGGAGGCCGCGGCCGAGATCGCCGGCCGCTCGCGCGGCACGCCCCGGATCGCCAACCGGCTGCTGCGCCGGGTGCGGGACTTCGCGCAGGTGCGCCACGACGGCCAGGTCAGCCGGGAGATCGCGGCCCAGGCGCTGGACGTCTACGAGGTGGACGCCCGTGGTCTGGACCGCTTGGACCGGGCGGTGCTGGACGCGCTGCTGCGGCTCTTCGGCGGCGGCCCGGTCGGTCTCTCCACCCTGGCGGTCGCGGTGGGCGAGGAGGCCGAGACGGTCGAGGAGGTGGCGGAGCCCTTCCTGGTCCGCGAGGGTCTGCTGGCCCGCACCCCGCGCGGCCGGATCGCCACCGCCGCCGCCTGGCAGCACCTGGGGATGACGCCGCCTCAGCAGGGTGTCCGCGGCCCGGTGCCGGGGCAGGGCGACCTGTTCGGGGCGGCCGGGCGCTGAGAGGGGTCGTTTCGTGGGGATTCGACAGAAGATCGTGAGCAAACCGTTCCTGGCGGAGGTCGCCACCAACGGCGGCAGGATGACATGCTTGGCGTTGTCCGATCAGCGGTGGTCGCTTAGACTCCGCCGGACCGCCCCTCTCACCTGACGGGCCGACCAAAAAGCCAATGGCCGTCACACCGTAGGCGGCCTGGACAAGGACACAGGCTGTGACCACGCTCATCCTTCCCCTGATCATGATCGCTGTGCTGTTCATGATGTTCCGGTCGAACAAGAAGCGACAGGAGCAGGCGCAGCAGATGCGGTCCGGCCTCGAGCCGGGCGCCGGTGTCCGCACCATCGGGGGGATGTACGCCCTGGTCAAGTCGGTCAACGAGGAGACCGTCGAGCTGGAGCTCGCCCCCGGCGTCGTCGCCCACTTCACCAAGGGCTCGGTCGCCGCGGTGCTGGAGCCGCAGGAGTACGACGCGATCATCAACGGCCGTCCGGCCGACGAGGAGCCGCAGGACGAGGCCGACGAGAAGCCGGTCAGCTTCGACAAGTCGGACGACTCGGACAACGGAGGCGCCGACGACGAGGCCCCCAAGAGCAAGTAGTACGGTCGGGCTTCCCCGATCGAGCGGCAACTCGCCGCGCGCACACAGGACCTCACGGGCCGTCAGGCCACCTGCCCCCTATCCGCCACCTACCGGACAGGGTCCGGTGGGCGGGCGGCATGGACAGGGAGAAACAGCAAGGTGGCAACACCCAAGTCGCGTCCGCGCGACGGTTACCCGGGACGGGCACTGGCCTTCATCCTGGTCGTCACCGTCGGACTGGTCGCCCTCATGTTCGGGACGGGCCACACCACGCCGCGTCTCGGGATCGACCTCGCCGGTGGTACCAGCATCACGCTGACCGCCAAGTCGGATGACCCCGCCGCGATCAACAAGTCCAACATGGACACAGCGGTCAACATCATCCAGAAGCGGGTGAACGCCTTCGGTGTCTCCGAGGCCGAGGTCCAGACCCAGGGCTCGGACACCATCATCGTCAACATCCCGAACAAGGATGGTGGCAACGAGAAGGCGATCAAGGACGTCGGCCAGACCGCCAAGCTCTACTTCCGCCCGGTGCTCGCGCTCGCGCCCACCGGCTCCCTGCCGCAGCCCTCGGCCACCCCGAGTGCCTCGGGCACCCCGTCGGCCACCGCCTCGCCGACCGCCGCGGCCTCCGCCGGTGCCCCCTCGGCCACGCCGAGCCCGTCCGGCACCAAGGCCGGCCGCGCCGTCACCGACGCGCTGAAGGCCGACCCGACCGCCTCGGGCTCCCCGAGCCTCCCCAGCACCCCGAGCGCCGTGCCGAGCGCCCCGAGCGCCGCCGACCTCTCGGCCGCCCTCACCCAGGGCGCCGTCCCGGCCGAGCTGCAGCAGCAGTTCGCCGCGCTGGACTGCTCCGACCCGTCGAAGCGCCTGGACTACCAGAGCGACCCGGCCAAGAGCGCCGTCGCCTGCTCCTACGACGCCGAGCAGGGCATCTGGTTCAAGTTCGCGCTCGGCCCGGTGGCCGTGAACGGTGACACCATCACCAAGGCCGCCGCCGTCTTCGACACCCAGCAGAGCGCCGGCTGGCAGGTCCAGCTCCAGTTCAACGGCAAGGGCTCGGACGCCTTCGCCGCGGTCACCGGCCAGCTGGCCACCCAGGCCCCGCCGGCCAACCAGTTCGCCGTGGTCCTCGACGGCAAGGTGGTCTCCCACCCGTCCGTCGCGCAGGCCATCCCCGGCGGCTCGGCCGTGATCTCCGGCAGCTTCACCCAGCAGGAGGCCAAGGCCCTGGCCGACGTGCTCTCCTTCGGTGCGCTCCCGCTGACCTTCCAGATGAGCGACGTCACCACCGTCTCCCCGCAGCTCGGCGGCGACCAGCTGACGGCCGGTCTGATCGCCGGCGCCATCGGCATGCTGCTCGTGGTGCTCTACTCGCTGGTCTACTACCGCGGCCTCGGCCTGGTCTCGATCGCCGGTCTGCTGGTCTCGGCCGCGCTGACCTACGCGATCATGTCGCTGCTCGGCGCGGGCATCGGCTTCGCCCTGAACCTGCCTGCGGTCTGCGGCGCCATCGTCGCGATCGGCATCACCGCGGACTCCTTCATCGTGTACTTCGAGCGCATCCGCGACGAGGTCCGCGACGGCGCCCCGCTGCGCCCGGCCGTCCAGCGCGCCTGGCCCCGGGCCCGGCGCACCATCCTGGTGTCCGACTTCGTCTCCTTCCTCTGTGCCGCGGTGCTCTACTTCGTCTCGGTCGGCAAGGTGCAGGGCTTCGCCTTCACCCTCGGTCTGACCACCGCCCTGGACGTCGTGGTGATCTTCCTCTTCACCAAGCCGATGATCACCCTGCTCGCCCGCACCAAGTTCTTCGCCGAGGGTCACCCGTGGTCCGGCCTGGACCCGAAGCGCCTGGGCGCCCGTCCTCCGGTGCGCGGTCGTCGCCGCACCTCCGCCACTGCCGCCAAGGAGGTCTGACGCGATGTCACGCTTCAGCAACCTCGGTCACCGTCTCTACCAGGGTGAGGTCAGCTTCGACTTCGTCGGGCGCCGCAAGCTCTGGTACACGATCTCCGCGATCATCGTCCTGGTGGCCGGCATCGGTCTGGGCTTCGGCCTCAAGCTCGGCATCGAGTTCGAGGGCGGCTCGGTCTACACCGTCACCAAGCCCGGTCTGACGGTCTCCCAGGCCCAGACCGCGGCCGACCAGATCCTGCACGACACCAAGGCCCTGGTGCAGTCCACCGACAAGGGCGCGGTCAAGATCCAGATCTCGGCCGAGGAGCAGCTCCCGGCGGACACCTTCATCGCCGAGCTCTCCAAGGACCTGGCCGTCCCGGCCAACGAGATCAACGCCCAGGTGATCGGCCCCAGCTGGGGCGAGGAGATCTCCAAGAAGGCGCTGCTCGGCCTGGTCATCTTCATGGTGCTGGTCACCATCTACCTGGCCATCGCCTTCGAGTGGCGGATGGCCATCGCCGCCCTGGTCGCCCTGATCCACGACCTCCTGATCACCATCGGCGTCTACGCCCTGGTCGGTTTCGAGGTCACCCCGGGCACCGTGATCGGCTTCCTCACCATCCTCGGCTACTCGCTCTACGACACGGTCGTCGTCTTCGACACCGTGAAGGAGAACGCCAAGGGGATCACCCGGCAGAACAAGATCACCTTTAGCGAGGCGGCCAACGCCGGTCTGAACCAGACCCTGGTGCGCTCGATCAACACCACCGTGGTGGCGCTCCTCCCGGTCGCCGCGCTGCTCTTCATCGGCGGCGGCTTCCTCGGCGCCGGCACCCTGAACGACATCTCGCTGGCCCTGTTCATCGGCCTCGCGGCCGGTGCCTACTCCTCGATCTGCGTCGCGACCCCGCTGTACGCGCAGCTCAAGGAGGCCACCCCCGAGATGCGCACGCTGGCCAAGAAGGTCGCCGCCCGCCGGGCGGCCGACGCCAAGGCCGCCGCGGAGCGGGCCGCCGCCGGCCTGCCCGAGGAGGAGCCGCAGGCCGACGCGGAGGATGACGACGAGTCAGCCGGTATGGTCGGACAGCGCAACCAGCCGGTGAGCAAGTCCCGCACCCGGGGCCGCCCGTCCGGCAAGCACTGACGACAAGGACCCCCGTGACCTCTCCCGACCCCGCCCTGGCCGAGCTGCTCAACAGCCGGATCAAGGACGTCCCCGACTACCCCAAGCCGGGCGTGCTGTTCAAGGACATCGCACCCCTGCTGGCCGACGCCGAGGCGTTCGGCGCCCTGACCCGGGCGCTGGCCGCCCGGGCGGCGGAGCTCGGGGCGACGAAGGTGGTCGGGCTGGAGGCACGGGGGTTCGTGCTCGCCGCCCCGGCGGCTTACGCGGCCGGCCTGGGCTTCGTGCCGATCCGCAAGAAGGGCAAGCTGCCCGGCGAGGTGTTCGCGAAGTCGTACGACCTGGAGTACGGGTCGGCGACGCTGGAGGTGCAGTGCGACGCCTTCGAGCCGGGTGAGAAGGTGCTGGTCGTCGACGACGTGCTGGCCACCGGCGGCACCATCGCGGCCTCGCTCGACCTGGTCCAGCAGGCCGGTGCCGAGCTGGCCGGCGTGGTGGTCCTGATGGAGCTGAGCTTCCTGCCGGGCCGCGAGCGGCTGCTGCCGCACCTGAACGGAGCACCGCTGGAGACGCTCGTCACCGTCTGAGTGTTCGTGAGACCGGGGGCCTTGTGCCCCCGGTTTCGCGTATCCCGTAGGTTTAGCCACTCTGTACCATGAAAGCCCAACCGCACCACGAGGAGTCGTCCTTGCCCGACGAGGTTGTGCCTCCGGCGCCCGCCACGCCCAAGCCTTCGGCCACCGGCGGTATGCGGGCCCGTCTCGCCCGCCTCGGCGGCCAGCGCTCCACCGTGCTCAACCCGGTGCTGGAGCCGCTGTTCCGGACCATCAGGGCCCAGGACCCGAAGGCCGACCCGGCGCTGCTGCGCGACATCGAGGGCGCCTACGCGGTGGCCGAGAAGTGGCACCGCGGCCAGAAGCGCAAGAGCGGTGACCCGTACATCACCCACCCGCTCGCGGTGGCCACCATCCTGGCCGAACTCGGGATGGACGCGCCCACCCTGATGGCGGGTCTGCTGCACGACACCGTCGAGGACACCGACTACGGCCTGGAGACGCTGCGGCGCGACTTCGGCGACTCGGTGGCCCTGCTGGTGGACGGCGTCACCAAGCTGGACCGGGTGAAGTTCGGCGAGGCCGCGCAGGCCGAGACCGTCCGCAAGATGGTGGTCGCGATGGCCAAGGACCCCCGGGTCCTGGTGATCAAGCTGGCCGACCGGCTGCACAACATGCGGACCATGCGCTACCTCAAGCGGGAGAAGCAGGAGAAGAAGGCCCGCGAGACGCTGGAGATCTACGCCCCGCTGGCGCACCGGCTGGGCATGAACACCATCAAGTGGGAGCTGGAGGACCTCGCCTTCGCGATCCTCTACCCCAAGATGTACGACGAGATCGTGCGTCTGGTGGCCGAGCGGGCGCCCAAGCGGGACGAGTACCTGGCCACCGTGATCGACCAGGTCCAGGGGGACTTGCGGAGCGCCCGGATCACCGCGCAGGTGACGGGCCGTCCGAAGCACTACTACTCGGTCTACCAGAAGATGATCGTGCGCGGCCGCGACTTCGCCGAGATCTACGACCTGGTCGGCATCCGAGTCCTGGTGGACACCGTCCGCGACTGCTACGCGGCGCTCGGCACCATCCACGCGCGGTGGAACCCGGTCCCCGGCCGGTTCAAGGACTACATCGCGATGCCGAAGTTCAACATGTACCAGTCGCTGCACACCACGGTGATCGGCCCCGGCGGCAAGCCGGTCGAGCTGCAGATCCGCACCTTCGACATGCACCGGCGGGCCGAGTACGGCATCGCCGCGCACTGGAAGTACAAGCAGCGCGCGGTGGCCGGGGCCTCCAAGGTGCGCACCGACACGCCGACCCAGGTCCGCAAGGACGACAAGGCCGGGGCCGTCAACGAGATGGCCTGGCTGCGGCAGCTGCTGGACTGGCAGAAGGAGACCGAGGACCCGAGCGAGTTCCTCGAGTCGCTGCGCTTCGACCTCTCCAACAACGAGACCTTCGTCTTCACCCCCAAGGGTGACGTGATAGCGCTGCCGGCCGGGGCCACCCCGGTGGACTTCGCCTTCGCGGTGCACACCGAGGTCGGGTACCGGTGCATAGGAGCACGGGTCAACGGCCGGCTGGTGCCGCTGGAGTCGACGCTGGAGAACGGCGACACGGTGGAGGTCTTCACCTCCAAGGCGGAGAACGCCGGCCCGTCCCGGGACTGGCTCGGCTTCGTCAAGTCGCCCCGGGCCCGGAACAAGATCAAGGCCTGGTTCTCCAAGGAGCGCCGCGAGGAGGCGATCGAGCAGGGCAAGGAGGCGATCGTCCGGGCGATGCGCAAGCAGGGCCTGCCGATCCAGCGGATCCTGACCGGCGACTCGCTGGTGACCCTGGCGCACGAGATGCGCTACCCGGACATCTCCTCGTTCTACGCGGCGATCGGCGAGGGCCACGTCGCGGCGCAGAACATTGTCCAGAAGCTGGTGCAGGCGCTCGGCGGCGAGGAGGGCGCGACCGACGACCTGGCCGAGACCGCCACCCCGACGGCCCATCAGAACCGGGCCACCCGGCGCCGGGCCAAGGGCGACCCGGGGATCATCGTCAAGGGCGTGGACGACGTCTGGGTCAAGCTGTCCCGCTGCTGCACGCCGGTGCCGGGCGATCCGATCGTCGGCTTCGTCACCCGGGGCAACGGCGTCTCGGTGCACCGGGCGGACTGCGTCAACGTCGAGGCGCTCAACCAGCAGCCGGAGCGGATGATCGAGGTCGAGTGGGCCGCGACCCAGTCCTCGGTCTTCCTGGTGGCCATCCAGGTGGAGGCGCTGGACCGCTCCCGCCTGCTCTCGGACGTCACCCGGGTCCTCTCCGACCAGCACGTCAACATCCTGTCGGCGGCGGTGCAGACCTCCCGGGACCGGGTGGCGATGAGCCGCTTCACCTTCGAGATGGGCGACCCGAAGCACCTCGGGCACGTGCTCAAGGCGGTCCGCGGCGTCGAGGGCGTCTACGACGTCTACCGGGTCACCTCGGCCCGCCGGTAAGGCCGGGAAGCACGGAAGGGCCCCACCGCCTCGGCGGTGGGGCCCTTCTGACGTGCGGTCAGCGGATCAGCCGCTGAACTCCTCCAGGCTCTTCTGGGCCTGGTCGAGCAGGGCCTGACGGCCCGCCAGCTCGTTCTCCAGCTTGGCGGCCTTGGACGCGTTGCCGGCCGCGCGGGCCTTGTCCAGGTCGGCCTGGAGCTTGTTCACCGCGGACTGCAGCAGGGCGGTCATGCCGGTGGCCCGGGCGCGGGCCTCCGGGTTGGAGCGCTGCCACTCGGCGTCCTCGGCCTCGCGGACGGCCCGCTCGACCGTGCTGAGGCGGGCGTCCAGACGCGGCTTGGCGTCGCGCGGGACGTGGCCGACGGCCTCCCAGCGCTCGGAGACCTCGCGCAGCGCGGCCTTGGCGGCCTTGAGGTCGGTGATCGGCAGGATCGCCTCGGCCTCGACCAGCAGGGCCTCCTTGAGCTTCTGGTTCTCACCCTGCTCGGCGTCACGCTCGCTGAAGGTGGCCGAACGCGCCTGGAAGAACACGTCCTGGGCACCCCGGAAGCGGGCCCACAGCTCCTCCTCGGTGTCCCGCTGGGCGCGGCCGGCCGCCTTCCAACGGGCCATCAGGTCCCGGTAGGCGGCGGCGGTGTCGCCCCACTCGGTCGAGTTGGAGAGCGCCTCGGCCTCGGCCACCAGACGCTCCTTGACCGCCTTGGCCTGGTCGCGCTCGGCGTCCAGGGTGGCGAAGTGCCCCTTGCGGTGCTTGGAGAACACCGAGCGGGCGTGCGAGAAGCGGTGCCACAGCTCGTCGTCGCTCTTGCGGTCCAGCCGGGGCAGCGCCTTCCAGCTGTCCACCAGCGCGCGCAGCCGGTCCCCGGCCTCCCGCCACTGGGTGGACTCGGCCAGCTGCTCGGCCTCGGCGACCAGCTTCTCCTTGGCCGCGCGGGTCTCCTCCTGGGCCTTGGCCCGGGCCGCCTTGCGCTCGGTCTGACGGCTCTCGACCTCACCGGCCAGGGTCTCCAGCCGCTGGGCGAGCGCGGCCAGGTCGCCGACCGCGTGCGCCTCGGTGACCTGCTCGCGCAGGTGGTCCAGGGCGGTCTGGGCGTCCTTGGCGGCCAGGTCGGTCTTGCGGACCCGGTGCTCCAGCAGCCCGATCTCGGCCGACAGGCCCTGGTACTTGCGCTCGAAGTAGGCGAGGGCCTCCTCGGGGGAGCCCGCCTGCCAGGAGCCGACGACGCGCTCGCCTTCGGCCGTCCTGACGTAGACGGTCCCCTGCTCGTCGACACGGCCCCACGGGTCGCTGCTCACAGCGCGCCTCCTCCACATGACGCCGCGCCCCTGACGGGGGCGGTACGTCGTCCACAGTTGATGTGCGGCGGACCGATGGAGTCCGCCGTCCGGGCCGTCGGGTTTCGGTGCCGAGGGTGACGGCCGACGGTCAGGGCACCCTATACAACAAGCAAGATAGGCGACCAGCACCGGCGTTGTCCGTCATCCGGGCCGGGTGGCTCGTCACGGCGCCGCGCCCGGGGAGCCGGGCGCGGCGCCTCCGGGCTCAGGACTTGGTGGTGGTCACCGCGTTGAGCACCACGTTGGCGCTGGGGGCGCCGTCGCCGCCACCGCCCTGGACACCGCCGGCGGCGATGTTGTTGAGCACGTCCAGACCACCGGTGATCTTGCCGAACGGCGTGTAGTTCGGGGGCAGTTTGGTGTCCTTGTAGACCAGGAAGAACTGGCTGCCGTTGGTGCCCGGGCCCGCGTTGGCCATCGCCAGGGTGCCGGCCGGGTAGGTGGCGCCGGTGAGGTTCTCGTCCGGGAACTGGTAGCCCGGGCCGCCGGAGCCGGTGCCGGTCGGGTCGCCGCACTGGAGCACGTAGATGCCCTGGGTGGTGAGGCGGTGGCACTTCACGTGGTCGAAGTACTGCTCGTTCGACAGGAAAGCGAAGGAGTTGACCGTCTTGGGGGCCTTGGCGGCGTCCAGAGCGACCGTCACGTCACCGCAGCTGGTCTTCAGCGTGGCGGTGTAGGTGGCCTTGGTGTCCAGCGCCATGGCCGGCTCGGTCTTCCACTGCTTGCCGTTGGGCTTGCCCTCGGCCGGGGGGGTGCAGCCCTTGACCTCGACCGGGGCGGGGGCCGACGCGCTCGGCGCGGCCTGCGCCGAGTTCTCCTTCTTCGGGTCCGAGTCGAAGAGGCCGCCGGCCCAGGCGCCGCCCGCCGCGATCAGCACGACGGCCAGCGAGCCGCCGATGATCGCGTTGCGCTGACGGGCCTTCTTCTGGGCCTCGGCCCGGCGCTCCGCCTGGCGCTCGTACTTCTCGCGGGCGAGCTGCCGCCGCCGCTGTTCGCTGCTGACCACCGGGCGTGTCTCCTGAGGAATGGGCGTCTTGGTCGGGTATCTCGGGACGGATCATCGCATCCGTCGGCGGCCAAGTGTAGGGACCTCGTGCGTAAGTACGGGATCAGCCGGGCGGGCCGACCGGTCACGATTGCGCCGACAACCGGTTAGGAACCCGTGCGGTGGCGCCGGTAGGCTGCGGGGTGACTCGTAATTGTCGTTACCCGATGGAGAGGAATCACGTTGTTCGTCGCCGGATTTCCCGCCGGAGCCTGGGGCACCAATTGCTACCTGGTCGCGCCGGCTGCCGGTGAGGAGTGCGTGATCGTCGACCCCGGGCACGAGGCGGCCCAGGGCGTCGAGGACCTGATCCGGGAGCACCGGCTGAAGCCCGTCGCCGTGCTGCTCACCCACGGGCACCTCGACCACATCGCCTCGGTGGTGCCGGTCTGCGGCGCGCGGAACGTGCCCGCCTGGATCCACCCGGACGACCGCTACATGATGACCGACCCGGCGCGCGGCCTCGGCCGCGCCGTCGGTCAGCAGATCATGGGGTCGATCACAGTCGGCGAGCCGGACGACGTACGGGAGTTGACCGACGGCGCGCTGCTGGAGCTGGCCGGTCTGCAACTGACGGTCGATCATGCTCCCGGCCATACCAAGGGGTCGGTGACCTTCCGGACACCCTCGAACGAAGACGTGCCGCCGGTGCTCTTCTCGGGTGACCTGCTGTTCGCCGGCTCCATCGGGCGTACCGACCTCCCGGGGGGAGACGGCGAGGCGATCCTTCGCTCGCTGGCCCGGGTGTGCCTGCCCCTCGACGACTCCACCGTGGTCCTCTCCGGCCACGGCGGCCAGACCACCATCGGCCGCGAGCGCGCGACGAACCCCTACCTCAGGCAGGCGGCGGGAGCGCACGGCGCTCCGGCCTTCCCGCGACGAGGAATGTGACGGAAGAGAAGTTGAGCACCTTCACCGCCCCCAAGGGCACCTACGACCTGCTGCCGGGCTCCAACTCCGCCGAGTTCCTGGCCGTCCGCGACCGCCTGAGCGCGCCGCTGCGCCGGGCCGGCTACGGCTACATCGAGACCCCGGTCTTCGAGGACCTCAAGCTCTTCTCCCGCGGTGTCGGCGAGTCCACCGACATCGTCTCCAAGGAGATGTACACCCTCACCACCAAGGGCGGCGACGAGCTCGGGCTGCGCCCCGAGGGCACCGCCTCGGTGGTGCGCGCCGCGCTCCAGGCCAACCTGCACAAGCAGGGCAACCTGCCGGTGAAGCTCTGGTACTCCGGCTCCTTCTACCGCTACGAGCGGGCCCAGAAGGGCCGCTACCGCCAGTTCTCGCAGATCGGCGCCGAGGCGATCGGGGCCGAGGACCCGGCGCTGGACGCCGAGTTGATGATCCTGGCCGACGACGCCTTCAAGGCGCTCGGGCTGCGGAACTACAAGCTGCTGGTCAACTCGCTCGGCGACAAGCAGTGCCGCCCGGTCTACCGCGCCGCGCTGGTGGAGTTCCTGTCCAAGCTCGACCTGGACGAGGAGACCCGCCGCCGCGCCGAGATCAACCCGCTCCGGGTGCTCGACGACAAGCGCGAGTCGGTGCAGGCCCAGCTCACCGACGCGCCGATGCTCGGCGACTACCTGTGCGAGGACTGCAAGTCCTACGACGAGCAGGTCCGCACGCTGCTGACCGCCGCCGGCGTCGCGTACGAGCAGGACCCCAAGCTGGTCCGCGGCCTGGACTACTACACCCGCACCACCTTCGAGTTCGTGCACTCCGGCCTCGGCGCGCAGTCCGCGATCGGCGGCGGCGGGCGGTACGACGGACTGTCGGAGATGCTCGGCGGCCCGGCCCTGCCCTCGGTCGGCTGGGGACTCGGCGTGGACCGCACCTACCTGGCGCTGGAGGCCGAGGGCCTGACCCTCGACCTGCCGGCCACCACCGAGGTGTACGCCGTGGCGCTCGGCGAGGAGGCCAAGGCCGTGCTGTTCGGCAAGGTGACCGAGCTGCGCCGGGCGGGCATCGCCACCGACCTCGCCTTCGGCGTCAAGAGCATCAAGAACGCCATGAAGTCCGCCGACCGTAGCGGCGCCCGCTTCGCCTTGGTCGCCGGGGACCGCGATCTCGCCGAGGGCGTGGTCCAGTTGAAGGACATGACCTCGGGCGAGCAGACCCCCGTCGCCCTCGAAGCACTCGTCACCACCCTGAAGGAGAAGCAGCTGTGATCCGCACGCACGACGCGGGCACGCTCCGCGCGGAGCACGCCGGCACCACCGTCACCCTGGCCGGTTGGGTCGCCCGTCGCCGAGACCACGGCGGCGTCGCCTTCATC
Source organism: Kitasatospora sp. NPDC088742 (assembly GCF_055584905.1). Classification (NCBI taxonomy): domain Bacteria; kingdom Bacillati; phylum Actinomycetota; class Actinomycetes; order Kitasatosporales; family Streptomycetaceae; genus Kitasatospora; species Kitasatospora sp. NPDC088742. Next base: position 13,777 of record NZ_JBVJLD010000022.1, read on the forward strand.
GACCTCCGCGACGCCTCCGGCACCGTGCAGATCGTGGCCCGCGACCTGGAGGCCATCGGCGACCTGCGCTCCGAGTACTGCGTCAAGGTCGTCGGCGAGGTCCGGGTCCGTCCCGAGGGCAACGAGAACCCGGAGATCCCGACCGGCCAGGTCGAGGTCGTGGTCGGCGCGCTGGAGGTCCTCTCCGAGGCCGCCGCGCTGCCGTTCCAGGTCGCCGAGTACGAGCCGGGCACGGTCAACGAGGAGGTCCGCCTCCGCTACCGCTACCTGGACCTGCGCCGCGAGGGCCCGGCCCGCGCGCTGCGGCTGCGCTCGAAGGTCAACCACATCATCCGCACGGTGATGGAGGAGAACGACTTCCTCGACATCGAGACGCCGTACCTCACCCGCTCCACCCCCGAGGGCGCCCGCGACTTCCTGGTGCCGGTCCGGCTCCAGCCGGGCCACTGGTACGCCCTGCCGCAGTCGCCGCAGCTGTTCAAGCAGCTGCTCATGGTGGCCGGCATGGAGCGGTACTACCAGATCGCCCGCTGCTTCCGCGACGAGGACTTCCGCGCCGACCGGCAGCCGGAGTTCACCCAGCTGGACATCGAGGCCTCGTTCGTCGACCAGGAGGACATTCTGGCCCTCGGCGAGAAGGTCGTCTCCCGGATCTGGTCCGAGGTCCACGGCTACGAGCTGCCCAGCCCGCTGCCCCGGATGACCTACGCCGACGCGATGAACCGCTACGGCTCGGACAAGCCGGACGTGCGCTTCGGCCAGGAGCTCACCGACCTCACCGAGTACTTCAAGGGCACCGAGTTCCGGGTCTTCCAGGCCCCGTACGTCGGCGCCGTGGTGATGCCCGGTGGCGCCTCCCAGCCGCGCAAGCAGCTGGACGCCTGGCAGGACTGGGCCAAGGCGCGCGGCGCCCGCGGCCTGGCCTACGTGCTGGTGGACGCCGAGACCGGCGAGCTGCGCGGCCCGGTGGCCAAGAACCTCTCCGAGGAGCACCTGGCGGGCCTCGCGGCCGCGGCCGGTGCCAAGCCGGGCGACGCGGTGTTCTTCGCGGCCGGCAAGAAGACCGCCTCGCAGGAGCTGCTCGGCGCCGCCCGCCTGGAGATCGGCCGCCGCTGCGAGCTCATCGACGAGTCGCAGTGGGCCTTCCTCTGGGTGGTCGACTTCCCGATGTTCGAGCCGATCGAGGACGACAAGGGCGAGTTCGCCGGCTGGCACGCCGTGCACCACCCCTTCACCGCCCCGACCGCCGAGTCACTGGCCAGCTTCGACACCGACCCGGGCTCGGCGCTCTCCAACGCCTACGACCTGGTGCTCAACGGCTCGGAGCTGGGCGGCGGTTCGATCCGTATCCACCAGCGGGACGTGCAGAAGCGGGCGTTCGACGCGATCGGCCTCAGCGAGGAGGAGGCCCAGTCGCAGTTCGGCTTCCTGCTGGACGCCTTCAACTACGGCCCGCCGCCGCACGGTGGTGTCGCCTTCGGCCTGGACCGCATCGTCACCCTGCTCGGGGGGTACGACACCATCCGTGACGTCATCGCCTTCCCGAAGACCTCGACCGGTGGCGACCCGCTGACCGGCGCCCCGACCCCGATCACCCCGGCCCAGCGCCGGGAGGCCGGTGTCGACGCGCGGCCGAAGTCGGAGACGGCCGCGGCGGCCAAGTCGGAGGCCCAGAAGGAGTCCTGACGCGGCTTCAGTAACATCGTGGCCCCGGTGGATGCGACTCGTCGCAACTGCCGGGGCCGCTCTCTCGTCCACAATGGCGTGGAAGGAACAACGATGACCGTCAGCACCAGAGTCGAGCTCCCCGAGGACGCGCCCGCGACCAGACGGGTGCACATGGCCGCCTTCCCGGGCCCGGACGAGGCCGACCTGGTCGACGCGCTGCGCCGTGACGTGGCCTGGCTGCCGGAGCTCTCCGTGGTGGCGGTGGACGAGCGGGACCTCGTGGTCGGCCACGCGCTGCTGACCAGGCTGGAGGTCGGCGACGGCGCGGCCCTGGCGCTCGCCCCGGTGGCGGTCGCGCCCGAGTGGCAGCGGCAGGGGATCGGGCAGCAGCTGGTGCGGGCCGCGCTGGACGCCGCCGTGGCGGCGGGGGAGCAGCTGGTGGTGGTGCTCGGGGACCCGTCCTACTACGGGCAGTTCGGCTTCACACCGGCCGCCGAGCACGCGGTGACCGGGCCCTTCGAGGTGCCCGGCGAGTACTTCCAGGCGCTCCGCCTGCCGGGGGCCAACGGCTCCACGCCGAGCGGGCACTGCCGCTATCCGGAGCCGTTCGGCTCGTTCTGACCGTGCCCGGCCGGGCGGCCGCCAGTCCGAGGGCCGCCTCCGGCAGGACGAGCACCAGCAGCAGGAGCAGCGGGGCCGTCCAGCCGCCGGTGGCGGTGTGCAGCAGACCCACCGTCAGCGGGCCGAGGGCGGCCAGGCCGTAGCCGGCGGTCTGGGCCAGGGCGGAGAGCCGGGCGGCGGTCGGGGCGTCCGGGGTGCGCAGGCTCAGCAGCGTGACGGCGAGCGGGAACGCCACGCCGTTGGCCGCTCCGAGCAGCACCACCCAGAGCCAGGCCGCCTGCGGCAGGACCAGCAGCCCGGCGAGCCCGAGGGCCATCGCGGCGCCGACGCCCGCGGCGAACGGGCGCTGGCCGGGCAGCCGGGCGGCGAGCACGGGGGTGGCGAAGCCCAGCGGGATGCCGGCCAGCAGGAAGACCGAGAGCATCGCCCCGGCCTCGGCGGCACCGTGCCCCTGATCGCGCATCAGCTCGGGCAGCCAGGCGGTCAGCACGTAGAACATCAGCGAGACCAGCCCGAGGAACCCGGCCACGGCCAGCGCCAGCGGCTCACGGAGCAGCGACCCGGCGGGGGCGGCTCGGGCGGGGGCGTGTTCGGGCCCGCGGGGGCGCGCGCACCAGAGCAGTGCGGCGGCGAGTGCCGGGAGGGCCCAGAGGGCGAGGGCCCCGTGGAGGCCGGCAGCCCGTTCGAGGGGGACGGCGAGCGCGGCGGCCAGGGCGGCGGTGGCGGACATCGTGGCCATGGCCAGGCCGGTGGCGGGGCCGACCCGGGTGGGGAAGCGCTGCTTCACCACGGCGGGGAGCAGCACGTTGCCGACGGCGATGCCCGCGCCCGCGAGGGCCGTGCCGGCGAACAGGGCGGGGGACGTGGTCAGGCTCCGCAGGAGTTGACCCGCCGTCAGGACCGCCAGCGCTCCGGCGACGGTGGCCGCCGTGCCGAAGCGGCGGGCGAGCGGGACGGCGCAGGGGGCGAACAGGGCCAGGCAGAGCACCGGCAGGGTGGTGAGGGCACTCGCGGTGACCCCGTCCGCGCCGAGGGCGGGCAGCAGCGGCGGGACGGTGGTGATCGCGGCCCGGAGGTCGGCCGCCAGCAGGGCCAGCGCGGCCACCGCCCACGCCGTCACGCGGCCCGGCCGCGGTACGGGCAGGCGAGCTGCTCCAGGATGGTCTCCGAGAGCAGGTCCTCCTGGCCCTTCAGGGCGTCGGCCACCTCCTGGTCCACCGGGAACACCAGCTCGGCGGCGACGTTGTCCTGGACGATCCGGGCCAGGTTGTCCAGGGCGGTGGCCACCGGGTCGGCGGGGAGCTGGGCGGTGGTGACGTCCAGCAGGTGGTCGCGGACCCGGGCCGGGTCCATGAACCGCCGGATGACGATGGTGTTCTGGTTGAGCACGGCGGTGGTCCAGATCGAGAGCACCACCACGTACAGGTCGGGCCAGTCCCGCTCGCCGACCCGCTGCCGCCAGCGCCGCATCAGGCGGCCGACCCCGGTGATCTGGGCCCGGGCGGCGTGCGCCATGTTGGTGCGGATGTCGGGGTACACGGAGCCGGTGAAGTCGGTGAAGGTCCCGACGGTGAACCCGCCCCGCGCCACCGAGGTCTCCGCGAACTCCAGTGCCGCGTCCAGGATCCGCCGCGAGGAGGCCTCCAACTCCGGGGGCAGGGCGGCGTCCCCGAGCAGCCGGCGGGCGGTCGACAGGGTGCCGGCGAACTCCCGTAGCGGCCCCGCCCAGCCGTCCGCCCCCTGCGCGCCGGTCAGGTACGGGGCGAGGATCGAGAAGGCGCCGAGCGGCACGTGCGCGACGGACTTGGCGAGTTCGAACTCCTCCGCCACCGGGTGCAGGCTCTCCCGCTCGCCCCGGTGGAGCAGGGTGTAGCGGCCGCCCCGCGAGTCGTTCTCCACCACCACGACCGGGGTGAGGCCCTGGGTGAGCCCGGCCTTCAGGGCGGCGTACTCGCGCCGCATGCCGGCGTTGACGGCCAGCAGGGAGTCCCGGGCCCGCCGGGCCGGGTCGGAGCGGAAGGTGACCAGCTCCAGGTCGTGCGGGTCCACGTCCTGGCCGTGGTCGTTCCTGGTGGGCGGGGCGGTGGCCATGGTGATCCTCCGTCAGGGTCGGTGCACCCCACCCTGGACGTCCCGCCGTCCCGCCCGGCAGGGCTCAGCGTCCCGCTCCGGTCCCGGCCGCCTCCAGCACGGGGTAGTCGGTGTAGCCGGTCTCCCCGCCGACGTACATCAGGTGGGCGTCCCGGATCGGGTTGAGCGGTGCCCCGGCCCGCAGCCGGGCGACCAGGTCGGGGTTGGCCAGGAAGGCGCGGCCGAGGGCGATCAGGTCGGCGCCCGCGGCCAGCAGCCGCTCGCCGGCCGCCCGGCCGCCGTCCACCGGGAGCGGGCCGGGCCAGGGGAGCACCGGGTTGGCGACCAGGGTGCCGGGCCAGGCGCGGCGCAGGGTGTGGAAGAGCGGCTGCTCCGGGTCGGCGAAGACCACGTGCAGGTAGGAGAGGCCGCCGAGCCCGGCCAGTGCCCCGACCAGGGCCGGGTAGACCTCCTCGACGTCGTCCTCGGCCATGCCGTTGGCGGTGACTCCGGGCGCGATCCGGACGCCGACCCGCTCCGGGCCGATCGCCTCGGCGACCGCCCGCACCACCTCGACGGTGAAGCGGATCCGGTTCGCGACCGGGCCGCCGTAGCCGTCGGTGCGGCGGTTGGTGTGCGAGGAGAGGAACTGGTGCAGCAGGTAGCCGTTGGCGGAGTGCACCTCGACCCCGGCGAAGCCGGCCGCCACCGCCCGGCGCGCGGCGGCGGCGAAGTCGGCGACCGTGTCGCGGATGTCCCGCTCCGTCATCTCCCGCGGCACCACGGTCTCCTGGTGGCCGGACGGGGTGAAGATCGTGCCGGGCAGCGGCACCGGGGAGGGCGCCAGCGGGTGCAGCCCGGTGGTCTCCGGGTGTCCGACCCGGCCGCCGTGCTGGAGCTGGAGGTACATCTGCCCGCCCTCGGCCCGGACCGCGTCGGTGACCCGCCGCCACCCGGCGACGTGGGTCTCGTCGTGGATGGCCGGGATGTCGGGGTAGGTGGCGCCGACCGGGTTGGGGGTGGCGGCCTCGGCGATGATCAGCCCGGCGGTGGCGCGCTGGGCGTAGTAGGTGGCCATCAGCGCGGTCGGGACGCCGGTGGCGCTCGCCCGGTTGCGGGTCATCGGGGCCATCACCAGGCGGTTGGCGAGGTGGAGGGTGCCGAGGCGGGCGGGCTCGAACAGGTCGGTGCTGGTCATCGGGTGCTCCAAGGGGCCGGTCGGGTTGGTGCTCTGACGATGGCTCAGGCCGCTTCGGGAACACTGACGGTCCCCTGATGGTCCGCTGACGGTCCGCTCGCGGGGGCCGATGATCATGGCTGGGTAGAGTGGGCCGCATGAGGTACGGGGTGCTCGGTCCGCTGGCGGTGTGGGACGCGGAGGGCGCCGTGGTGCCCGTCGCCGAGGCCAAGGTGCGGGCGCTGCTCGCGGTGCTGCTGGTGCACGAGGGGCGCGCCGTACCGGCGGACCGGCTGGTGGACGCGCTCTGGGGCGCCGCCCTGCCCGGGAACCCCGCCAACGCCCTCCAGGCCAAGGTCTCCCAGCTGCGCCGGGCGATCGGACGCGACCGGGTGACGTACCAGCCGGCCGGGTACCGGCTGCTGTTGGCGGACGGTGAGCTCGACGCCGGGATGTTCCGCACCCGGGCGGCCGGGGCCCGGCTGCTCACCGACCCCGGGGAGCGGGCCGCCGGTCTGGGCCGGGCGCTGGAGCCGTGGCGGGGAGAGCCGTACGCGGACTTCGCCGACGAGGAGTTCGCCCGGGCGGCGGTGCAGCGGCTCGCCGAGGAGCGGCTGACGGTGGAGGAGGAGCGGGCCGAGGCCCGGCTGGCGGCCGGCGATCCGGTGCTGCCGGGGGAGCTCGCCGAACTGGTGGACCGTCACCCGCTGCGCGAGCGGCTGCGGGTGGTGCAGCTGCGGGCGCTGTACCGGGCCGGGCGGCAGGGTGAGGCGCTGGCCGCGTACGGGGAGCTGCGGGCGCTGCTGGCCGAGGAGTTGGGGATCGACCCGGGGCCGGAGCTGACCGCGCTGCACCGGGCGATCCTGCGGCAGGACCCGTCGCTGCTGCCCGCCGGGCCGGGGGCCGGGGCAGCGGAGAGGGCAGCGGAGAGGGCGGCCGAGGGGGCACCGGCGGCATCGGTGGCCGTGCTCGCCCGGCCCGGTGCCGCCGCACTGCCGCTGCCGCGGACCGCGCTGGTCGGCCGGGGCCGGGAGCTGGACGCCGTGGCCGAACTGCTGCGCGCCGAACGGCTGGTGACGCTCACCGGCCCGGGCGGGGTGGGCAAGACCCGGCTCGCGCTGGCACTCGCGCACCGGCTCGCCGAGGACCCGGAGGAGGACGTCCGGCTGGTGGAGCTAGGCCCGCTGCCCGTCGGCACGGCCGATCTCGCCCAGCCGGTGGCGGCCGCCCTCGGACTCCAGCAGGCCGCGACACCGCCGGCCCCCAGCTCGGCCACCGCCGCGCTGGCCGCCGCGCTGCGCGGGCGCCGGACGCTGCTGGTCCTGGACAACTGCGAGCACGTGGTGGACGCGGCCGCCGCGCTGGTCGCCGAGCTGCTCGCGGCCGCGCCCGGCCTGCGCGTGCTGGCCACCAGCCGGGAGTCGCTGCGCCTCCCGGAGGAGACCGTGCACCCCGTCCCGACGCTCGGACCGGTCGACGCCGCACGGCTGTTCACGGACCGCGCGGGCGCCGCCGCCCCCGGCTTCGCCAGGTCGGCCGGGGAGCGGGAGACCCAGGAGCCGGTGGAGCGGATCTGCCGTCAGCTCGACGGCCTGCCGCTCGCCCTGGAGCTGGCCGCGACCCGGGTCCGGGCCATGGGAGTCCGGGAGTTGGCGGACCGGCTGGGCGACCGGTTCCGGCTGCTGGCCTCCGGACAGCGTGGCCTGCCCGCCCGGCAGCAGACCCTCCGGGCGGTGATCGACTGGAGCTGGGAGCTGCTCACCGAGGCCGAACGCGCCGTGCTGCGACGGCTCTCCGTGCCGGTGGCCGGCTGCACCCTGCCCGCCGCCGAGGCGGTCTGCGCGGGGCCGGAGGCCCCCGGGGCCGAGGTCTTCGACCTGGTGGCCCGGCTGGTGGACCGCTCACTGGTGGAGGCCGCGCACACCGCGGACGGCCCCCGCTACCACCTGCTCGAATCCGTCACCGCCTACGCCCGCGAACGGCTGCACGAGGCGGGCGAGTCGGCGGCCGTCGCGCAGCGGCACGCCCGCCACTACGGCGGCCTGGCCGAGGCGGCCGAGCCCGGACTGCGCGGGCCGGAGCAGCGCCACTGGCTGGCCCGGCTGGACGCCGACGCCGCCAACACCCGGGCCGCGCTCGACCACTCCCTGCACCACGGCGACCCGGCCGCCGCCGCCCGGTCGGCCGCCGCCCTCACCCCCTGGTGGCTGCTGCGCGGCCGCCTCCACGAGGCCCGCACCACCCTGGCCGCCGTGCTGGCGGCACTGCCGGAAGGCACTCGGGGGGATGGCGAACTACAGCTCCAGCACGGTGCGTTCGCGATGCTGACCGGTTGGCGGCCGCCGGACGGGGCGGGTGCCGAGGCCGGGCTTTCATTGGGTGAACTCTGGCTCCGGCGCGGCGGGTTGACGGGGCCGGCGGACGGGGACGGCGCTGAGGACGGCGCGCCCGACCGGGCCCGGCGCGGCCGGGCGCTCTGGCTGTTCGGCCACGGCCTGCACCACGCGGGCGACCCGGTGGCGGCCCGGGAGGTGGCCCGACGGGCCTTGGCGCTCTGCGCAGCGGCGGACGAACCCTGGGGAACGGCCGCCGCGCGGGCCCTGCTGGCCGTCACGGCGCTGGCCGCCGGAGAGCTGGCCGAGGCCCGCCGCGAGGGGCTCGCCGCCGCGGCCGCCTTCCGCGAACTCGGCGACGGATGGGGAGAGTTGCAGACCGTCCCGGTGCTCGCCGCGCTGGCCGAGATCGCCGGGGACCACGCCGCCGCCACGGTGCTCCAGACCGAGGGGCTGGCGCTCGCCGAGGGGCTGGGCCTGGCCGCCGAGGTCTCCGCCCGGCTGGGCGGTCTGGGACGGCTGGCCCTGCTCGCGGGCGACTGGGACCGGGCCCGTGACCTGCACGAACGGGCCCGGCGGGCGGCCGTCGCGCAGGGGTACCTGTACGGCGAGGTGTTCGCCCTGATGGGGCTGGCACTGGGCGCGCGGCGGGCGGGAGAGCTGGACGAGGCGGAGCGGCACCTGCGCGCGATGCTCGACGACTTCCCGTCCTCCCCGGCCGGCAAGCACCTGCTCCACGTGGAGCTGGGCTTCACCGCGGAACTGCGCGGACGCGTGGCCGAAGCCGCCGCCCTGCACCGTGAAGGGCTCGCGTACGCAAAGGAGTTGGGAGACCCCCGGGCCGTCGCGCTCTCCCTGGAGGGTCTGGCCGGGGTGGCAGTGCTGGGCGGCGACCCGGCGGAGGCCGTCCGGCTGCTGGCCGAGGCGGACGCCCTGCGGCGGGCGAACGGCGGGCCGCTCCCACCGGCGGAACGCGGCGACGTCGACCGCATCACCGCCGCTCTCCACGGTCACCACCTCGGGGTTCAGGGGCGCGAGGAACTGCGCGAATCGGAAGACGACAGCCGTGTGCCGGGTACGGACACTCACGTGCAAGTGGCTCTCCGTACCCGGCGATCGGGTCGGTGACTTCCGCCTCGCGCAGTTCCTCGCGCCCCTGAACCCCCAGGGGTGACGCCCGTGCGAGAGCCTCCCTAGAGCTCGAAGGTCGAGCGGCAGCTCTCGATGAAGGCGGCCATCGCCGGGGTGAGGGGGCTGTCGCGCAGCCAGTAGAGGCCGACGTGGCTGGGGGAGAGGCCGGTGACGTCGCGGTAGACCACGTCCGGGCGGGAGGCGAGGCGCCGCATGGCTTCGGGGGCGAAGCCGATGCCCTGGCCGCAGGCGACGGCGGCCAGCCATTCGTCGGCGTTGTGGACGACGGCGCCGATCCGGGCCGGACGGCCGCCGCGTTCGGGGCAGCCGAGCCAGTAGTCGCGCCAGAAGCCGGCCTCGGCGGGGATGGCGACGAAGGTGTCGTCGAAGAGCTCGGAGACGTCGATGGTCTCGCGGCCGGCCAGCGGGTGGGAGGTGGGGAGGACCGCGAGGCGGGGGGAGACGGCGAGCCGTTCGCCGGCGAACTCGGGGCAGAGGTCGACGGGGGCGTGCCAGAGGGCGAGGTCGATCTCGCCGCTCGACAGGCCGGAGGTGACGTCGAACCAGTTGTTCTGCCGCATCCGGGCCTGCCAGCCGGGCATCCGCCGCTCGAACTCGGCCATGGTGGCCAGCCCCACCAGGCTGATGGTGGCCCCCTCGAAGCCGACCCGGAGCAGGCCCTGGGCCTCGGTGGCCGCCTGGCGGGTGGCTCGGAGGGCGGTCTCCCAGGCGCTCAGCAGGGCGGGGGTGCGGGCGGCCAGTTCCTCGGCCGCCCGCGTGGGTGTCACCCCGGTGCGGGTGCGCTCGAAGAGCTGGACCCCGAGCAGGCTCTCCAGCTGGCGCACCTGCTTGGTGAGGGCGGGCTGGGACACCAGCAGCCGGGCCGCGGCGGCGGTGAGCTGGCGCTCCTCGTAGACCACCGCGAAGGAGCGGAGCAGCCGGGTGTCGATGTCCATGCCATCAGGTTATGGAAGAGGGAATTGGACCGGCCCGCCGGGGCTGGGGCAGAGTGAGCCACCCGCCCGGTACCGGCAGCACAGGGGACGGCCGGTCCCGGGCGCCCGCGCCGTCGCGCGCAGTACGCCCGGAGACTCCACGCAGTACCGCGCCGACCTGCGAACGGACCTGATCCGCCGTAACGTGAGTGCCCATCAGCACCCGTGAGCGGAGGGCCGGATGGCGTCGAAGTCCCCCAAGCCGAAGAAGTCCCCCGACCGGCTCCCGAAGAAGCCGTACGAGCGCGAGCTGCTGAGCCTCCAGAGCGAGCTGGTCAAGCTCCAGGAGTGGGTGAGGGCCGAGGGCGTCCGGCTGGTGGTGGTCTTCGAGGGCCGGGACGCGGCCGGCAAGGGCGGCGCGATCAAGCGGGTCACCGAGTACCTCAACCCGCGCGTCGCCCGGATCGCCGCGCTGCCGGCGCCGACCGAACGCCAGCGCAGCCAGTGGTACTTCCAGCGGTACGTGGAGCAGCTGCCGGCCGCCGGGGAGATCGTCCTGTTCGACCGGAGCTGGTACAACCGGGCCGGGGTCGAGAAGGTGATGGGCTTCTGCACGCCGGAGGAGTACTGGCAGTTCCTGCACCAGTGCCCGACCTTCGAGCGGATGCTGATCGAGGCCGGGATCATCCTGCGCAAGTACTGGTTCTCGGTCAGCGACACCGAGCAGGAGAAGCGCTTCCGGGACCGGCTGGAGGACCCGATGCGGCGCTGGAAGCTCTCGCCGATGGACACCGAGTCGATCTCCCGCTGGGAGGAGTACTCCCGGGCCAAGGACGAGATGTTCGTCTACACCGACATCCCGGAGTCCCCCTGGCACGTGGTGGAGAGCGACGACAAGCGCAGGGCCCGGATCAACATGATCGCCCACCTGCTCTCCACCGTCCCGTACCACGAGGTCAGCCCGCCGTCCGTGCAGCTGCCGCCCCGCCCGCCGGGCCAGGGCTACCAGCGGCCCCCGCGCGACCTGCAGAAGTACGTGCCCGACCACGCGGCGAAGCTGACGGACTGAACTGTCGCCGCCCTGGCATACGCTTCACAGCGTGGAACCGGACCTCTTCACCGCAGCAGCCGAGGAACGCCAGGCCCAGGAGCCCGGCCGGGCCCCGCTCGCCGTACGGATGCGCCCGCGCACCATCGACGAGGTGGCCGGGCAGCGGCAGCTGCTCAAGGACGGCTCCCCGCTGCGCCGCCTGGTGGGCAACTCGGGCGGCCCGGCGGCGACCAGTTCGGTGATCCTCTGGGGCCCGCCCGGCACCGGCAAGACCACCCTGGCGCACGTGATCAGCCAGGCCGTGGAGGGCCGCTTCGTGGAGCTCTCGGCGATCACCGCCGGGGTCAAGGAGGTCCGCGCGGTGATCGAGGGCGCCCGCCGCGCCGTCGGGATGTCGGGGCGGGAGACGGTGCTCTTCCTGGACGAGATCCACCGCTTCTCCAAGGCCCAGCAGGACTCGCTGCTCCCGGCGGTGGAGAACCGTTGGGTCACCCTGATCGCCGCCACCACGGAGAACCCGTACTTCTCGGTGATCTCCCCGCTGCTCTCCCGCTCGCTGCTGCTCACCCTGGAGTCGCTGACCGACGAGGACATCAGGGCGCTGCTGCGCCGGGCGGTCGAGGACGAGCGCGGCCTGGCGGGGGAGGTGACGCTCGGTCAGGAGGCCGAGGACCACCTGGTCCGCCTCGCCGGGGGAGACGCCCGGCGGGCGCTCACCACCCTGGAGGCGGCGGCCGGGGCGGCCCTGGAGAAGGGCGAGGCGGAGATCACCCTGGCCACCACCGAGACGGCGGTGAACCAGGCGGCGGTCCGCTACGACAAGGACGGGGACCAGCACTACGACGTGGCCAGCGCCCTGATCAAGTCGATCCGGGGCAGCGACGTGGACGCCACCCTGCACTACCTGGCCCGGATGATCGAGGCCGGCGAGGACCCGCGCTTCATCGCCCGGCGGCTGATGATCTCGGCCAGCGAGGACGTCGGCCTGGCCGATCCGACGGCCCTTCAGACGGCGGTGGCGGCCGCCCAGGCGGTGGCCCTGATCGGCTTCCCGGAGGCCCGGATCATCCTCAGCCACGCCGCCATCGCCCTGGCCCTGGCCCCCAAGTCGAACGCGGCCTACCTGGCCATCGACGCCGCCCTGGCCGACGTCCGGGCCGGCCTGGCCGGGGCCGTGCCTCCGCACCTGCGGGACGGCCACTACAAGGGGGCCGCCAAGCTGGGCCACGCCCAGGGCTACCAGTACCCGCACGACCTGCCGGAGGGCATCGCCCGCCAGCAGTACGCGCCGGACGCGGTGCACGGCAAGGAGTACTACCAACCGACCCGGCGCGGCGGCGAGGCCCGGTACGCGGACACCGTGGAGTGGACCAGGGGCCGGCTCAAGGGTGAGTCCTGACGCCTGTATAGTTGCCCGGAGTGCCCTGTCCCGGGCCCGGCGGTGAGCTTCGGCTGACCGACCGGCCGCACCAGCGGGACGGTGGCCCGAAGCCCTTCGGGGCTTCCAGGAGCGTTGCGCACCGGTCTCGGTGTCGCGGGCGGCCCACCACCTTCACGGCGGTGGGCCGAACGTGTGCAAGCACAGTAGTGCCCGGCTGCGGAGAGCGGCTGATCGTCCGTCACACGGGCGGTTTTTCTCCGGGTCGCGACGAGCAACCTCCGTCAACACCTGGTGAAGCCGTATTCGCACACTGAAAGAGGTAATGGTCGCCATGGCGAACCAGAAGCGTCCCAAGGTCAAGATTGCGCGTGCCCTTGGCATCCCGCTGACCCCGAAGTCCGTCAAGTACTTCGAGGCTCGTCCGTACCCGCCCGGCCAGCACGGCCGTGGCCGCAAGCAGAACTCTGACTACAAGGTCCGTCTGACCGAGAAGCAGCGTCTGCGCGCCCAGTACGACCTGAGCGAGAAGCAGATGGCCCGGGCGTTCGACCGTGCCAAGAAGACCGACGGCAAGACCGGTGAGGCGCTGATCGCCGAGCTCGAGACCCGTCTCGACTCGCTGGTCCTGCGTTCGGGCATCGCCCGCACCATCTACCAGGCCCGTCAGATGGTCGTCCACGGCCACATCGAGGTCAACGGTGGCAAGGTCAACAAGCCGTCGTTCCAGCTGAAGCCGGGCTACGTCGTCACCGTGCGTGACCGTAGCAAGGAGAAGACCCCGTTCGTCGTCGCCCGTGAGGGTGGCAACGCGGGTGAGGGTCAGACCCCGAAGTACCTCGAGGTCAACCTCCGCGCCCTGGCCTTCCGCCTGGACCGCGCCCCGCAGCGTCGTGAGGTCCCCGTGATCTGCGACGAGCAGCTGGTCGTCGAGTACTACTCGCGCTGACCTGCCGCAGGCAGAGCCGAGCCCCGCAGCCTTCCGGCTGCGGGGCTCGGCCCGTTCCCGGCCGGGCGCGGGGCGCGGCCGGCGGCCACCCGGGCCGCCGCCCGGTCCAGGTCCAGGGCCGCGCCGAGCTCGAAGGCCTCGGCGAACTCCTGCTCCGTCAGACCGCTCCGGGCCCGTTCCAGGCCGGTGCGGTGCGGGGTGTTGAAGGTGGTCGAACCGCAGAACGGCTTGCCGACCGCCCGCCAGGTCCGGTGTGCCGCACCCAGCAGCACCGCCGCCTCGTACAGGTCCGGGTCGGGGCCCTCGGTCTCCAGCACCGCCAGGACGTCCAGCGCCAGCACCACGCCGAGCAGGTCGTGGAAGAGGTGGTTCAGCCGCACGCACTCGCGGGCGTGCGCCCGGGCCTGCCGCGGCTCGCCGGAGAGCCAGGCCGCGTACGCCATCGCGTAGCGGCCGTACGCGTAGGCCCACTGCTCGCCGTGCTCCTCGCAGACCTCGCGGACCTTCTCCAGCCAGATGGTGCCGCGCTCGGTCTCGCCCTGGAACAGGTGCGCCACGCCGAGCTCGAACATCGCCATCAGCACGTTGCTGTTCAGCTCGCCGATCGCCTCGTAGTGCCACAGCGCCTCCTCGAACAGCTCGGTGGCGCGGGCGAGTTCGTCGCCGATCAGGGCGGCGCAGCCCTGCCGGTGCACCGCGTAGGCGAGTGCCCGGTCGTCCCCGGTCTCCAGTGCCTGGCGGTGGCACTCGGCCAGGGCGGGCCGGGCCCGGTGCAGATCGCCCTGGAGGGTGGCCAGGTAGCCCGTCACCCACAGGGCCTTGGCCCGGGCCTCGGTCGGCTCGGGGGCCAGCGCCAGTGCGCGGTCCAGCCAGTGCCGGCCCTCGCCCAGGTGGCCGGAGCCGACCCAGTAGTACCAGAGGGTGCCCGCCAGCAGCAGGGCCAGCTGCTCCTCTCCCGGCTCGGCCAGGCAGAACTCCAGCGCGGCGCGCAGGTTGGAGTGGGCCAGCCTGGTCCGCTCGGCGGTCTCCGGCTGCCGGGGGCCGAACCACTCGACCTCGCCCCAGGTGGCCACCCCCAGGTACCAGTCCCGGTGGCGCCGCCGCAGCCGCTGCTCCTCGCCGCCGGCCCGCAGCCACCCGGCGCCGTACTCGCGCAGGGTGTCCAGCAACCGGTAGCGGGCGCCGAGCGGGCCGTGCTCCCGCAGCAGCACCGACTTGGCGATCAACTCGCCGACCAGGTCCAGTAGTTCGTCACCGGCCAGGCCCTCGCCCGCGCACACGTACTCGACCGCCTCCAGGTCGAAGGCGCCGGTGAAGACCGAGAGCCGGGCCCAGAGCAAACGTTCCTGCGGTGAGCAGAGCTCGTGGCTCCAGCCGATCGTGGTGCGAAGCGTCCGGTGCCGCTCGGGGCCGATGCGGGAGCCGCCGACCAGCAGCCGGAAGCGGTCGTCCAGCCGGTCGGTGATCTGCTGCACCGAGAGCGCCCGCAGCCGCCCGGCGGCCAGCTCCACGGCGAGCGGGATGCCGTCCAGCCGGCGGCAGAGCCTGGCCACCTCGGGCAGGTTCCGGTCCGTCAGCTCGAAGCCCGGCAGCACGGCGGCGGCCCGGTCGGCGAACAGCCGTGCCGCCGCCGGGACCCGGCCCGGCTCGGCCAGCACCGGCAGCGGCGCCAGCGGGTGGAGGTGCTCGCCCGCCACCCCGAGCACCTCCCGGGCGGCGGTCAGCACCCGCAGCCCCGGCGCGGCCCGCAGCAGCGTGCCGACCAGGGCGGCGCAGGGCTCCACCAGGTGCTCGCAGCCGTCCAGCACCAGCAGCAGCTCCCGGTCGGCCAGTTGCTCGGCCAGCACCTCCTCGGGCGGGCGGGTGGTGGAGTCGGGCAGCCGCAGCGCCTCCAGCACCGCGTGGCCCAGCAGGTGCGCAGCGCGCACCCCGGCCAGCTCCACCAGCCGCACCCCGTCGGTGTACCGCCCGGCTGCGGCGGCCGCCGCGCGCAGCGCGAGCCTGGTCTTGCCGACCCCGCCGGGGCCGGTCACCGTGACCAGCCGACCCGCCGTCAACAGGTGCTCCAGCTCGGCCAGTTCGGCCTCCCGGCCGACGAAGCTGGTCAGCTCGGCGGGCAGCCGGTGGCTGGGTGAGTCACTGCACACTGAGCCGCCCCCGTGGCCTGGAATGGACCCGCACCCTGCGGACCACCCCCTCAACGAGGTGACCAGGCAGGGGGTTACTGCACTTGCGCCCGCAGGTCGAGCCGGGTGCCGCACGCAATCCGCTTGCCGAATCGCGGTAGGGTTCAACCCTGAAGAGTGGGGCTGACTGACGGCGAGGGAGCGCGCAAGGTGTCCGTGGGAGAGCTGGCCGGTCTGCTGGTGGCCGTGTTCTGGGCGGTCCTGGTCACCCTGCTCGCGGTCGTGCTGGTGCGGCTCTCCAAGGTGCTCCGGGAGGCGACCGTGCTGGTCGCCGCCGTCACCGAGCAGGCCGTGCCGCTGCTGACCGACGCCGGCACCGCGGTGCGCAGCGCCAACGAGCAGCTGGAGCGGGTGGACGAGATCACCGCCAACGTGCAGGACGCCGCCGCCAACGCCAACGCGCTCTCCTCGACCGTGGCCGCCACCCTCGGCGGTCCGCTGGTCAAGATGGCCGCCTTCTCCTACGGCGTGCGCAAGGCGGTGGCCCGTCAGCAGGCCGGCCCCACGGTGCCGCAGCAGGCGGGCGAGCGCGAGGAGCTGGCCCGGCTGATCCGGGCCGAGGTCCGGGCCGCCACCGCCCCCCGCCGGGGCGGGCTGGTCGGCCGGCTGCGCCGCGCGGTGAAGGGCTGACGGCGATGGTGCGACGCATCTTCTGGATGGCGGTCGGCGCGGGCGCCACCGTCTGGGCCATGAACAAGGCCAACGAGGCCGTGCACCGGATGACCCCGGACAGCCTCTCCGGCACCGCCGCCCGCGGCGCGCTCCAACTCGGCGACGCCGCCAAGCGGTTCGCCGCCGACGTGCGCGCCGGGATGACCGAGCGGGAGCGGCAGCTCCGCGACGACCTGGGCCTGGACGGCACCGCCGTGGTCGAGCCCCCGCGCCGGAAGGCGCTGCGCGGCGAGGCGACCGACTCCCCGATCGGGGCGGCGCGAGCTATCAAGGCGGCACCGGGCTCCCCGGCGGCCGCCCAGCGCCCCAGTCTCCGCAGTGCCCGCACCACCCCCTCAGACATGGATTCGACGCCGCGTCAGCTCCCGGAGCTGCCCGGCGGCCCCAACCGGAAGGACCAATGATGGAGTCGGCAGAGATCCGCCGCCGGTGGCTGCGCTTCTTCGAGGAGCGCGGCCACACCGTCGTGCCGTCGGCCTCCCTGGTCGCAGACGACCCCACGCTGCTGCTGGTCCCGGCCGGCATGGTGCCGTTCAAGCCCTACTTCCTCGGCGAGGTCAAGCCGCCCTTCCCGCGCGCCACCAGCGTGCAGAAGTGCGTCCGCACCCCGGACATCGAGGAGGTCGGCAAGACCACCCGGCACGGCACCTTCTTCCAGATGTGCGGCAACTTCTCCTTCGGCGACTACTTCAAGGAGGGTGCCATCAGCTTCGCCTGGGAGCTGCTGACCACCCCCGTCGCCGAGGGCGGCTACGGCCTGGAGCCCGAGAAGCTCTGGATCACCGTCTACCAGGACGACGACGAGGCCGAGGCCATCTGGCGGGACAAGATCGGCGTCCCGTCCGAGCGCATCCAGCGCCTGGGCAAGGCCGACAACTTCTGGTCGATGGGCGTCCCCGGCCCCTGCGGCCCGTGCTCGGAGATCAACTACGACCGCGGCCCCGCGTACGGCGAGGAGGGCGGCCCGGCCGTCAACGGCGAGCGCTACATGGAGATCTGGAACCTGGTCTTCATGCAGTACGAGCGCGGCGCCGGCTCGGGCAAGGACGACTTCCCGATCCTCGGCGACCTGCCCAGCCAGAACATCGACACCGGCCTCGGCCTGGAGCGGCTGGCCACCATCCTGCAGGGCGTCGACAACCTCTTCGAGATCGACACCTCGCGGCACATCCTGGACCGGGCCGCCGAGCTGACCGGCCACACCTACGGCGCGGCCGAGCGCTCCGACATCTCGCTGCGCGTGGTCGCCGACCACATCCGCACCTCGGTGATGCTGGTCTCCGACGGCGTCACCCCGGGCAACGAGGGCCGCGGCTACGTGCTGCGCCGCATCCTGCGCCGCGCGATCCGCAACATGCGTCTGCTGGGCGCCACCGACCCGGTCGCCAAGGCGCTGACCGATGTCACCATCGAGGCGATGGGCCCGCAGTACCCGGAGCTCTACAAGGAGCGCGAGCGGATCACCACCGTGATCGTCGCCGAGGAGGTCTCCTTCCTCCAGACGCTGCGCTCGGGCACCACGATCCTGGACGGCGCGGTCGCCGAGACCAAGTCCTCGGGCTCCTCGGTGCTGGCCGGTGACAAGGCCTTCCAGCTGCACGACACCTACGGCTTCCCGATCGACCTCACCCTGGAGATGGCCGCCGAACAGGGCCTCTCGGTGGACGAGGACGGCTTCCGCCGCCTGATGAAGGAGCAGCGGGACCGGGCCAAGGCCGACGCCAAGGCGAAGAAGCACGGCCACGCCGACGTCTCCGCCTACCGCGAGGTGGCGGACCGCTCGGGCGCGACCGTCTTCACCGGGTACAACGACTCGCACGGCGAGGCCACCGTGGTCGGCCTGCTGGTGGACGGCGTGTCCGCCCCGGCCGCGCACGAGGGCGACGAGGTCGAGGTCGTCCTGGACCGCACCCCGTTCTACGCCGAGGGCGGCGGCCAGCTGGCCGACCAGGGCCGGATCCGGTTCGACTCGGGCGCGGTGGTCGAGGTCCGCGACGTGCAGACCCCGGTGCCGGGCGTCACGGTGCACAAGGGCTCGGTCGTGGTCGGCGAGGTGGTGCTCGGCGCCGGCGCGTACACCCAGATCGACCTGGACCGCCGCCGGGCCATCGCCCGCGCCCACTCGGCCACCCACCTGACCCACCAGGCGCTGCGCGACGCGCTCGGCCCGACCGCCGCCCAGGCCGGTTCGGAGAACGCCCCGGGCCGCTTCCGCTTCGACTTCGGCTCCCCGGCCGCCGTGCCGGGCTCGGTGCTGGTGGACGTCGAGCAGAAGATCAACGACGTGCTGACCCGTGAACTCGAGGTCACCGCCGAGGTCATGACGATGGACCAGGCCCGCAAGGCCGGCGCCATCGCGATGTTCGGTGAGAAGTACGGCGACTCGGTGCGAGTGGTCACCATCGGGGACTTCTCCAAGGAGCTCTGCGGTGGCACCCACGTCGGCAACACCGCCCAGCTGGGCCTGGTGAAGCTGCTCGGCGAGTCCTCGATCGGTGCGGGTGTCCGCCGGGTCGAGGCACTGGTCGGCTCCGACGCGTACAAGTTCCTGGCCAAGGAGCACACCGTGGTGGCCCAGCTCACCGAGCTGGTCAAGGGCCGCCCGGAGGAGCTGCCGGAGAAGATCTCCGGGATGCTCGCCAAGCTCAAGGACGCCGAGAAGGAGATCGAGCGCTTCCGCGCCGAGAAGGTGCTGGCACTCGCCTCCGGGCTCGCCGGGAGCGCCGAGGACGTCCAGGGCGTCTCGGTGGTCGCGGCCCGCGTCGCCGACGGCACCGGCGCCGACGACCTGCGCAAGCTGGTCCTCGACGTCCGGGCCCGGCTGGGCTCGCGCCCGGCCGTGGTCGCCGCCTTCACCGTGGCGGGCGGCCGCCCGCTGACCGTGATCGCCACCAACGAGGACGCCCGCTCGCGCGGCGTCAAGGCCGGTGAGCTGGTCAAGGTCGCCGCCAAGACCCTCGGCGGCGGCGGTGGCGGCAAGGACGACGTCGCCCAGGGCGGTGGCACCGACCCCGGTGCCCTGGACCAGGCGATCGCCGCGGTCAAGGGCCTGGTCGCGGAGCGCGCCAGCTGATGGAGCCCCAGGAGGAGAAGGTCTTCCGCCGGGGGCGCCGGATCGCCGTGGACGTGGGGGACGCCAGGATCGGGGTCGCCAGCTGCGACCCGGACGGGCTGATCGCCACCCCGGTGGAGACGGTCCCGGCGGGCGGCCGGTCCCAGGCCCGGCTCAAGGCCATCGCGGACGAGTACGAGGCCATCGAGGTGGTGGTCGGTCTGCCGCGCTCGATGAGCGGCAAGGAGGGCCCGGCCGCCGCCAAGGTCCGCGAGTACGCGGACCGGCTGGCCGTGCTGCTCTACCCGGTGAAGGTCCGTCTGGTGGACGAGCGGATGACCACGGTCACCGCCGCCCAGGGCCTGCGGGCCTCCGGCCGGAACGCCAAGAAGGGCCGCTCGGTGATCGACCAGGCGGCCGCCGTGGTGATCCTGCAGAACGCCCTTGAGACCGAACGGGTGAGCGGTAGGCCCCCCGGTGAGAGCGTCGTGCCGGTCGGCTGATCATCGTGCAATAGCGTCCCGGACGGGGCACCTGCGGACTGCCGCGGGTGCCCCGTTCCGCATTCCCGGGCTCTCCCGACTCCCGGGTTCCAGGGCAGCCGGAGGGGACGAGGCCGTGACCGATCCGTACAGCGCGCCGGGCCTGACGCCCGGTCACCTGGGCGCCCCCGCGGTCGAACCCGAGGGCCGGACCCCGGGCCCGCCGCCCGGCGCCGCGCCGCCCGACCCGCGGCGGCTGCGCTCCGGCCTGGCCTGCTGCCTGAGCGTGCTGGCGCTGGCCGGGGTGCTGGGCGCCGCGCTGCTGGTCGGCTACCTCTGGTGGCCCCGGGACGAGCCGGTCCGGGCGGCCGACTTCAGCGGCTCCGGCAACGGCTCGGCCCAGGTCTCGGTGGCGCAGGGCGCCACCGTGGCCCAGATCGGCCAGGCCCTGGTGAAGCAGGGCGTGGTGGCCAGCACCCGGGCGTTCACCGAGGCGGCCGCCAAGAGCCCGGCCGGCAACACGATCCAGCCCGGCACCTACACGCTCCGTCAGAAGCTGCCCGCCGCCTCGGCGTTGAACGTGCTGCTCGACCCCGCCAACGCCAACGCCCTCACCATCCCCGAGGGCCGCCGGGCCGCCCAGGTCTACGAGGCCGTGGACCAGAAGCTCGGGGTCGCCGCCGGCACCACCAAGGCGGTGGCCGAGCAGCGGACCGGTGAGCTCGGCCTGCCCGAGGAGGCCGGGGGGAACCCGGAGGGCTACCTCTTCCCCGCCACCTACCCCGTCACCGCCGAGTCCGGCCCGCTCGGCCTGCTCCAGCAGATGGTCCGTCAGGCCGTCCTGGCCCAGAAGGCGGACGACCTGGAGACCGCCGCGACCCTGCTCGGGCGCAGCCCGTACGAGCTGCTGACCGTCGCCAGCCTGGTGCAGGGGGAGGCGGACAACCCGGAGGACATGGGCAAGGTGGCGCGGGTGGTGCACAACCGGCTGGCGAAGCGGATGCCGCTGCAGTTCGACTCCACCATCAACTACGCGATGGGCCGCTCCACCCTCACCACCACGACCGGCGACACCAGGCTGGACTCGCCGTTCAACACCTACCTGCACCTGGGCCTGCCGCCCACCCCGATCGCCAACCCGGGCCGGGACGCCCTCCAGGCCGCCGTCCAGCCCGCCGAGGGGGACTGGCTCTACTTCGTCACGGTGGCCCCCGGGGACACCCGCTTCACCGACAGCTTCGAGCAGCACCAGCGCAACGTCGCCGAGTTCAACACCCGTCAGGCGGCGCGCGCCGCCCGTCCCTCCGCGAGCGCCGGCGGCCACTGAGGGTGAGTCCGTCCAGCGGGGACGTACCGTGCGGTACGGTAACGTCTCCCTCCAGGCGTGTCGCTAGCACGCCGGTTCGAGAGACTTGCCGGATCGGCTTAAGGGGATCGATGACGGATCTGGGCGGGGGCTACCAGCCCCAGGGCACGCAGCCTTGGCACCCGGGCGACCCCGGATACGGCGGCTACGCCCAGGGTCAGCAGCCCGGTCAGCAGGGTCCGCAGCCCGGCCAGTACGGCTACCCTCAGCAGCCGCAGCCCGATCCGTACGGCTACCCCCAGCAGGGCTACCCGCAGCAGCCGATGCCGCAGCAGCCGCAGTACGGCCAGCCCCAGCAGCCCGGGTACGGCCAGCCGCAGCCTCAGCAGCCCCAGCCGCAGTACGGCCAGCAGCCCTACCAGCAGCAGCCGCCGTACCAGCAGGGCTATCCGCAGCAGCAGCAGCAGGTGCCCCAGCAGCAGCCGGTGCAGCAGCAGCCGCCGGCCCAGCCGCGGCCCGCTCGCCGGCGCCCGGAGCCGGTCTCCGGCCCCGGCCCCGACGGCATCGACTGGGAGGCCGAGGCCGCCGCGCTGGACGCCCCCGCTCCGGCCCCGGTCGAGGCCGAGCCGGAGGAGCAGTGGGCCGAGGAGGAGTACCAGGAGCACGACCCGGAGCAGGAGTCCTTCTTCGGCGAGGAGGACGACTCCCGCTCCGCCGAGAAGCGCCGCAAGGAGAAGGGCAAGAAGGCCGGCCGCAAGAACAGCGGCGCCTGCCTGGTAGTCGCCCTGGTCCTGATCGGCGGCCTCGCCGGCGGCGGCTACTGGGGCTACAACCTCTACCAGAAGCACTTCGGCCCGCCGCCGGACTTCGCGGGCGAGGGCACCGGCACGGTGCAGATCGAGATCAAGCCGGGCACCGGCGAGGCGATGGGCAGGACGCTCAAGGACGCCGGCGTGGTGAAGAGCATCGACGCCTTCGTCACGGCCTTCGGCAAGAACCCCAAGGCGAACGGCATCCAGCCGGGCTTCTTCACCATGCACCACCAGATGTCCGCAGAGGCGGCCGTCAAGTTGCTGGTGGACTCGGCCGGCGGCGCGGCGATCATCCTGCCCGAGGGCCGCAAGGCCTCGGACATCTACAAGCTGATCGACGGCAAGCTCAAGGTGCCCCCGGGCACCACGGCCAACGTCGCCAAGAACCAGGTGAACGACCTCGGCCTGCCCCCGTACGCCAACGGCAACATCGAGGGCTTCCTCTGGCCGGCCAAGTACTCGATCAGCGAGGGCATGAAGCCCGAGGACCTGCTCAAGCAGATGGTCAAGACGGCGGCCGAGAAGTACCAGGCGCTGAACCTCGACGCCAACGCCTCGAAGGCCGGGCTGAAGAACGGCTACGAGGTGCTGATCGAGGCGAGCATCCTGCAGGCCGAGGGCAACAACTCCGCCGACTTCGGCAAGATGGCCCGCGTCATCCAGAACCGCCTGGGCAGCAACGAGACCCAGCACCGCCTCGGGATGGACACCACGATCCAGTACAGCCTGGGCCGGACCAACCTGACGCAGAAGGACATGGACGACGCGTCCAACAAGTACAACACCTATCTGAACACCGGACTCCCGCCCGGCCCGATCTCCAACCCGGGTGAGGACGCCATCAACGCGGTGCTGGACCCGGCCCAGGGCAAGTGGCTGTTCTTCATCGCGATGAACGCGCAGGAGACCCGCTTCGCGGAGACCTACGCGGACCACCTGAAGAACGTCGAGGAGTACTGCACCGGCCGCAACCTCGGCTTCGACAAGGCCCGGGGACACTGCAAGTAGCCAGGGGGACAAGGCAGATGACCACGCAGCACCGGGCCGCCGTGCTCGGCTCGCCGATCGCGCACTCGCTCTCCCCGGTGCTGCACCGGGCCGGGTACGAGGCGCTCGGCCTGACGAGCTGGCGGTACGGGCGGCACGAGGTGGACGAGGCCGGTCTGGCCGGGTTCGTCCGGGACCTCGACCCGGCCGAGTGGGCCGGGCTGTCGCTGACCATGCCGCTGAAGCGGGCGGTCATGCCGCTGCTGGACGAGGTGAGCGAGGCCGCGCTCTCGGTGGACGCGGTGAACACCGTGGTGTTCGGCCCGGACGGGCACCTGCGCGGCGACAACACCGACATCCCGGGCCTGGTCAACGCGCTGCGCGAGCGCGGCATCGAGCGGGTGGAGACGGCCTCGGTGCTCGGCGCGGGGGCCACCGCCTCCTCGGCGCTGGCCGCGCTGGCGCAGGTCTGCGCCGGCGAGGTGACCGTGTACGTGCGCAGCCCCGAGCGGGCCGCCGAGATGCGGGAGCTGGGCGAGCGGCTCGGCCTGACGCTCCGTACGGCGCGCTGGGAGGACGGGGCGGCCGCGCTGGCCGCGCCGCTGACCGTCTCGACCACCCCGGCCGGCGCCACCGACGGCTTCGCGGGCGGCCTGCCCGCCGCGCCCGGGGCGCTCTTCGACGTCCTCTACCACCCGTGGCCGACGGCCCTGGTGGCGGCGGTGGCGGAGCGCGGGGCGACGGTGCTGGGCGGCCTGGACCTGCTGGTCCATCAGGCGGTGCTCCAGTTCGAGCAGTTCACCCGGGTGGAGCGCGGACCGCTGGACGCGATGCGCGCCGCCGGCGAGAAGTCCCTGGCAGAAGGTGTCTGACGAGGTCCGGTCGAGCTGACAAGGTTCGGACCGTTCCTGTCCGCAACGCGGACCGTGCGGCCGTTCCGTTTCCCGGCATGAAAGGATCGAGGGGAACGAACGCCTGGCCTGAGGGCCGCTGACGAAGGAGCTCCGTTGGGTACGTTGCGCTGGCTGACGGCGGGTGAGTCGCACGGCCCCGCACTGGTCGCGACGCTGGAGGGCCTGCCGGCCGGGGTGCCGGTGACCACCGAGCTGGTCGCCGACGCGCTGGCCCGTCGTCGGCTCGGCTACGGCCGCGGTGCCCGGATGAAGTTCGAGCAGGACGAGGTGACCTTCCTCGGCGGCGTCCGGCACGGCGAGACCATGGGCAGCCCGGTGGCGATCATGGTGGGCAACACCGAGTGGCCGAAGTGGGAGCAGGTCATGTCGGCCGACCCCATCGACCCCGAGATCCTGGCCGGCCTGGCCCGGAACGAGCCGCTCACCCGGCCCCGCCCCGGCCACGCCGACCTGGCCGGCATGCAGAAGTACTCGATCGAGGAGGCCCGCCCGATCCTGGAGCGCGCCTCCGCCCGCGAGACCGCGGCCCGGGTCGCGCTCGGCGCCGTCGCCCGCTCCTACCTCAAGGCGACCTGCGGCATCGAGATCGTCTCGCACGTGGTCGAGCTGGCCGCCGCCAAGGCCCCGGCCGGCGTGCTGCCGCTGCCCTCCGACGAGGCCCGCCTCGACGAGGACCCGGTGCGCTGCCTGGACGCCGACGCGTCCAAGGCGATGGTGGCCGAGATCGACCAGGCCCACAAGGACGGCGACACCCTCGGCGGCGTGGTCGAGGTGCTGGCCTACGGCGTGCCCGTCGGCCTCGGTTCGCACGTGCACTGGGACCGCCGCCTGGACGCCCGCCTGGCCGCCGCCCTGATGGGCATTCAGGCCATCAAGGGCGTCGAGGTCGGCGACGGCTTCGACCTGGCCCGCGTCC
Source organism: Kitasatospora sp. NPDC088742 (assembly GCF_055584905.1). NCBI lineage: Bacteria > Bacillati > Actinomycetota > Actinomycetes > Kitasatosporales > Streptomycetaceae > Kitasatospora > Kitasatospora sp. NPDC088742. The sequence continues at coordinate 38,417 of NZ_JBVJLD010000022.1, forward strand.
CCGGTTCCAAGGCGCACGACGAGATCGTGCCCACCCCCGAGGGGATCAAGCGCACCTCCGGCCGCTCCGGCGGCACCGAGGGCGGCCTCTCCACCGGCGAACTGCTGCGCGTCCGCGCCGCCATGAAGCCGATCGCCACCGTGCCGCGCGCCCTGCAGACCTTGGACGTGCGCACCGGCGAGCCCGCCAAGGCGCACCACCAGCGCTCCGACGTCTGCGCCGTCCCGGCGGCCGGCATCGTCGCCGAGGCGATGGTGGCGCTGGTGCTGGCCGACGCGGTGGCCGAGAAGTTCGGCGGCGACAACGTCTCCGAGACCCGCCGCAACGTACAGGGCTACCTCGACAACCTGATCGTCCGATGACCGCACCGGTGGTCGTGCTGGTCGGCCCTCCCGGAGCCGGCAAGAGCACCGTCGGCAGGCTGCTCGCCGAACGCCTCGGCGTCACCTTCCGGGACACCGACGCGGACATCGAGCAGACCGCCGGCAAGCCCATCCCGGAGATCTTCGTGGACGAGGGCGAGCCGCACTTCCGGGAGCTGGAGGTGGCGGCCGTCGCGGCCGCCGCCTCCGGGCACCCCGGGGTGCTCTCGCTGGGCGGCGGTGCGGTGATGGCCGGTCAGACCCGCGCGCTGCTGCGCGAGCTGCCGGTGGTCTTCCTGGAGGTCGCGCTCGGCGACGCGGTCAAGCGCGTCGGCCTGGACGCGCCCCGGCCGCTGCTGGCGATCAACCCGCGGGCGCGCTGGCGCGAACTGATGGAGGCCCGCCGCCCCCTGTACCTGGAGGTGGCGACGGCCGTGGTGGACACCGAGGGCCGCACCCCCGAGCAGGTCGCGGACGCCGTACTGGAAGCACTGGAGTTGAAGGCATGAGTGACACCGTCACCATCCACGTCGGCGGCAGCGCCGGGCACGACCCGTACGACGTGCTGATCGGGCATCAGCTGCTCGGCGAGCTGAGCGGGCTGATCGGCACCAGGGCCAAGCGGGTCGCGATCATCCACCCGGAGGCCCTGGAGGCCACCGGCGAGGCGATCCGGGAGGACCTGGCGGCCGAGGGCTACGAGGCGATCGCCCTCCAGGTGCCCAACGCCGAGGAGGCCAAGAGCGCCGAGGTGGCCGCGTACTGCTGGTCGGTGCTCGGCCAGACCGGCTTCACCCGCAGCGACGTGATCGTCGGCCTCGGCGGCGGCGCCACCACCGACCTGGCCGGCTTCGTGGCGGCCACCTGGCTGCGCGGGGTGCGCTGGGTCTCGATGCCCACCACGCTGCTCGGCATGGTGGACGCGGCGGTCGGCGGCAAGACCGGCATCAACATCGCCGAGGGCAAGAACATGGTCGGCGCCTTCCACCCGCCGGTGGGCGTGCTGGCCGACCTGGCCACCCTGGAGACCGTGCCCAAGCACGACTACGTCTCCGGCCTGGCCGAGGTGATCAAGTGCGGCTTCATCGCCGACCCGGTCATCCTCGACCTGATCGAGCAGGACCCGGAGGGCGCCAAGACCCCGGCCGGCCCGCACACCGTGGAGCTGATCCGGCGCGCCATCCAGGTCAAGGCCGACGTGGTCTCCGGTGACCTCAAGGAGTCCGGCCTGCGGGAGATCCTCAACTACGGCCACACCCTCGGCCACGCGATCGAGCGCAACGAGCGGTACAAGTGGCGGCACGGCGCGGCGATCTCCATCGGCATGGTCTTCGCCGCCGAACTCGCCCGCCTGGCCGGGCGCCTGGACGACGACACGGCCGACCGGCACCGCTCGGTGCTGGCCTCGGTCGGCCTGCCGCTGAGCTACCGGGCGGACGCCTGGCCGAAGCTGCTGGACGCCATGCGGATCGACAAGAAGTCCCGCGGCGACCTGCTGCGCTTCATCGTGCTGGACGGCCTGGGCAAGACCTCCGTGCTGGAGGGTCCGGACCCGCAGGTGCTGGTCGCCGCCTACGCGGAGGTGTCCTCGTGACCGAGGTGACCGGGGTGACCGCGGCCGCCGGGGTGACCAAGGTGCTGGTGCTCAACGGCCCCAACCTCGGCCGGCTGGGCAGCCGGGAGCCGGACGTCTACGGCGCCACCTCCTACGCCGGCCTGGTCGAGCGCTGCACCGCGCTCGGCAAGGAGCTCGGCTTCGAGGTCGAGGTCCGGGAGACCAACTCCGAGCAGGCGATGATCGAGTGGCTGCACGAGGCGGCCGACGGGCGGACCCCCGTGGTGATCAACCCCGGGGCGTTCACCCACTACTCGTACGGGATGCGGGACGCGGCCGCGCAGCGGACCGCCCCGCTGATCGAGGTGCACATCTCCAACCCGTACGCCCGGGAGACCTTCCGGCACAACTCGGTGATCGCCGCGGTGGCCTCCGGCACGGTGGCCGGTTTCGGCATCGGCTCCTACGAGCTGGCGCTGCGCGCGCTGGCCGAGCAGCTCGTCACCAAGTGACGACGAGCGCCGTCGGCTCGGCCTGACGGACGATCAGTTGCCTGGTGGCGGGCTTGTGCCCGCCACCAGGGCGCCGTGTAGTCTCCCGGACGGGAGGTGCCAGTGACGCAGTACGCAGGGGGTTCGGGTGGCCAGGTGCCGCCGCCGGGCCACTCCTTCGCGCCCGCGGGCGGGAGGCCGCCGTACCCGGTGGCACCGCCGCCGCCGGTGAGGCCGCCGTACCCGGTGGCGCCGCCCCCGCAGACCGGTCACTTCCCGATGCCGCACGCCGCCCCCGTGCCACCGGTGCCGCCGCCGTACGTCGTGCAGCCCACCCTGGCGGTGCTGCTGATCGGCCCGGCCGGTGCGGGCAAGACCACGGTGGCCCGGCACTGGGCCGAGCGCCGACCCACCCCGACCGCGCACATCTCGCTGGACGACGTCCGCGAGTGGGTGCAGGCCGGCTTCGCCGACCCGCAGTCCGGGTGGAACGACGCCTCCGAGGCGCAGTACCGGCTGGCCCGCCGCACCTGCGGCTTCGCCTGCCGCAACTACCTGGCCAACGGGATCTCCTGCATCATCGACGACGCCGTCTTCCCCGACCAGCCCGCGGTCGGCCTCGGCGGCTGGAAGCGGCACATCGGCCCGGGCATGATCCCGGTGGTGCTGCTCCCCGGCCTGGAGTCGGTGCTGATGCGCAACGCCCGCCGGAGCGGCAACCGGCGGCTCGCGGACGAGGAGGTGGCCCGGATCCACGGCCGGATGGCCGGCTGGTACAGCACCGGGCTGCCGATCATCGACAACTCCCAGCTGGACGTGGCGGGCACGGCGGCCGCGCTGGACCGCGTGATAGCGGCCCGGCTGTCCGCCCTCGCGGGGGGACAGCCGGGCCGCTGACGGGCCGTCAGCCTTCGGCCCGGGCTCTCGGACCTGTCGGTCAGGCCGGGTTGCCGACCAGCTGGACCGGGCCGTTCAGGGTGTTCGGGGTGCAGCCGGGCGCGGTGAGGGTGAGCTTGTCCTTGGTGTAGACGACGCTCAACGGGCCGGTCAGCACGGTGCCGCAGAGCTGCACGGTGCCCGCGCCGACGGCCTGGACCGGGCCGGTCACGTCCGAGCCCTTGACCACCAGGTTGGCGCCGCCGTGGACCACCACCGGGCCGAACTGCTGGGCGCCGGTCAGGCAGGTGGTGCCGGAGCCGACCACCAGCGGGCCGTTGTGACGGCCGGTCAGGGTGGTGGTGCAGGCCGGGCCGGTGGGCACCTTGGCGCGGAAGTCCAGCGCGTAGGCGAGCTTGCCGGGCTTGGCCTCGGTGATCGGGGCGCTCAGCTTGCCGAACTCGCCGCCGGTGGGCTTCTTGCCGTTGTTCCAGGCGGCCATCCGGCCGAGCTGGTCGGCGGTGCGGCCGTCCGGGGTGACCACGGTGGAGCCGGGCACGGCGGTCATCGCCTGCGAGGCGGTGCGCACCGCGTTCAGGTAGGAGGCCGCGTTGGCCGGGTCGTAGGAGCCGGGCAGGCCGACGCCCTGGCCGCGCAGCCAGTCGCCCCAGTTGAACTCCAGGTACTCGGCCGCGTCGGCCGGCACCGCGTAGCCGATGTCCCGGGTGAAGTAGACCAGGCTGCGGTACGGGTCGTCCTGGAAGTCCGCCAGGCCCAGGCGGGTGGGCAGCCGGCCCACGGTGACCGCCTGGTTGTTCGCGTCCAGCAGGCGGACCCACTTGTGCTCCTGCATCTGCTGCCAGAAGGCGGCCTGCGAGAGCCTGCTGTAGTTGGCCTGGACGATCAGGCGGATGTGCAGCTTCTGCCCGCCGTCGGGGGCCTCCAGGAAGGAGGTCAGGGTGTGGTGACCGTCCGTCAGGTAGAGGGCGCCGCCCGGGCCCACCACCACGGTCTTCATCTCGGAGCGGCTCTCCTCGGTCTCCTGGCCCACGGCTATGGTGCAGGTGAAGGTGGAGGCGTCGGAGATCTTCGCACCGGGCTGGACGGTCGCGGCCGCGCCCTGGCCGTTGGTCTCGCACCAGTCGTCGAAGCGCTTGTTGAAGCTGCCGTTGGCCTCGTCCTTGGCGGAGGTGTAGCGGCCGAGCTTGTAGTAGACCTCGTCGTAGCCGATGGCCGGCTGGGTCGGGCGCAGCTGGTCCAGGGTGACGTCCAGCAGGTCGCCGGCCCGGGCCTCGAGCGCCGGGTTCGGGGCCGCGGCGGCGGGGGAGGCGACGGCGCCCAGGCCGGTGACCGCGAGCAGGCCGGCCGCGGCGGAGGCGAGCACGGCGCGGCGGCGGCTGCGGTGCTGCGGGGCGGGGGCGGTGCTCATGGGGCGACTCCTGCGGTCGGTGGCCGGCGTGCGACGGTGCTGGCGCATATCCACCCACTGACGGCGGCTCAACCGGTGGCCGCAGGGTGGTGCGCAGGTGACGGGGGCGTGAACCCTGACCGTCGCGCCTCTGGGAAGTCGCTGGACGGGGGCCTTCCGGCCCGTCCGGCGTGTCGGTCCGGGCTGCGAGAATGGAGCCCTCGCCGTCACCGTCCGGGAGGGGACCGTCTTGCCCGAGGGCCACATCATCCACCGTCTCGCCACCGAGCACGCCAAGGGTTTCGCGCACCGCCCCGTCGCCGTCTCCAGCCCGCAGGGGCGCTTCGCGGAGGGCGCGCGGCTGATCGACGGTCAGGTCCTGACGGAGGCCCAGGCGCACGGCAAGCACCTCTTCCTCGGCTTCCCCGCCGACCGCTGGCTGCACGTCCACCTCGGCCTGTACGGGGTGTTCGCCTTCGGCGAGGCCCCGGCCCCCGCCCCGGTCGGCCTGGTCCGGCTGCGGCTGGAGAACGACGAGCTCTTCTCCGACCTGCGCGGGCCGAACACCTGCGAGCTGCTCACCGGTGAGGAGAAGGCCGCGGTCCACGCCCGCCTGGGCCCCGACCCGCTGCGCCCGGACGCCGACCCGGAGGTGGCCTGGCAGCGGATCTCCCGCAGCCGCACCACGGTCGCCGCGCTGCTGATGGACCAGAAGGTGCTGGCGGGGGTGGGGAACGTCTACCGCGCCGAGGTGCTGTTCCGGCACGGCATCGACCCGCACCGGGCCGGCAAGGACCTCACCCGGGCCGAGTGGGACGCGGTCTGGGCCGACCTGGTGGTGCTGATGCACGACGGCGCCGACATCGGCCGGATCGACACCGTCCGCCCCGAGCACACCCCCGAGGCGATGGGCCGCCCGCCCCGGGTGGACGACCACGGCGGTGAGGTCTACGTCTACCGGCGGGCCGGGATGCCCTGCCTGGTCTGCGGCACCGAGGTCCGCACGGAGGCGCACGCGGCGCGCAACCTCTTCTGGTGCCCGGCTTGCCAGCGGCCCTGAGCGCCCCCTGGTCGGGTGAATCCTGACGGCCGGCCGGTCCACCGGCGGTCCGTTCTGACACGATCCTTCCAACTGCTCAGCTGAGGAGGGGTTCTGATGCACCGCAAGCCGACCCGGATCCTGACCGCCCTCGCCCTGGGCGCCGTGCTCGCCCTGGCGCCCGCCGCCGGGGCGCGGGCGGCGCCGCGGAGCTGGTCCGCCTGCCCCGACGGCTGGATCTGCTTCTTCTCCGAGCGCGACGGCGGCGGCCAGATGTGCCGCTGGTCGCAGAACGCCACCGACGCCCGCTCGATGTGCTCCTGGATGCACGCGGGCACCAACACCCGCTCGGTCTGGAACCGGACCTCCAAGCGCTACCACTACTACCACCGCACCGACTACGTGGACCGGATCGGCTCCACCACGGCCGGCGACCGGGGCAACCTCGCGGGGACGTACACCATCGGCTCGCTCTGCGGCGGGAGCTGTCCCGGCTGATTGACAGGTTCAGTACAGCGACGGAAGGATGCCGGTGCCCTTGACGGTCCGTCAGCACGACGGTCCGTCAGCACCGAGAGCACCGGCACCCGGAGGCCGTCTTGCCCGCACCCTCGATACCCCGCCGCGCGGCCCGCGCGCTCGGCGCCGTCCTGCTGGCCCTGGCCGCCGTGCTGGCCGGCGGCGGCCCGGCGCACGCCGACTTCGGCACCGACTACCACGACCCGTTCACCGCGGCCAAGCCGCTGACCAGGCCGGACACCCGCTCGTGCACCGTCGAGGTGATGCACGAGCGGGCCTTCCGCAGCGGCTACGGGAACCCGCCGGACACCCCGTACGCGGGCACCCTGGCCGTGCCGCCCAGCTGCGCCGGGCCCTGGTCGATGGTGGCGCTGGACCTGCACGGCAGCGTGGCCGGGCGGCAGTTCGACCGGCTGTTCACCGTCCGGGTCGGCGGGGTCGAGGTGCTGCTCTCCTCCACCCCCGAGCCCTCCAAGGACGGCATCGAGTGGCGGCTGGAGCGTGACCTCACCCGCTACGCCCCGGTGCTGACGGGCAGCCAGCCCTTCGAGTTCGACCTGGCGAACGTCACCGACGAGACCTACACCGGTGTCTTCGTGATCTCCGCCTCGGTCACCTTCTACACCGCCTCGCCGAAGTGGCCGGCCGCCCGCACCGCCGACCGGGTGCTCACCTCCGGCCCGTTCGCCCTGGACCGCTCCCGGCTCTCCACCGCCCGCGAGTACAGCTTCCCGCCCAACCTGGAGGCGCTCACCGCCGAGCTCTACGTGCGCGGCGGCGGGGCCTGCGAGGAGTTCGCCTACGCCTCCGCCCCCGAGGAGTTCGTCCGGGCCAACCCGGGCCGCGGGTACTGCGGGCAGGGCCCGTTCCGGGAGCTGCGGCTGGCCGTGGACGGCACGGTGGCCGGCGCGGTCTGGCCGTACCCCGTGATCTACACCGGAGGATGGGACCCGCTGCTCTGGCGGCCCACCCCCGGCCTGTTCGCCTTCGAGCTGCCCGCCTACCGGCTGGACCTCACCCCGTACGTCGGGCTGCTGCTCGACGGCCGCCCGCACACCCTCTCGGTCACCCTCAACCAGGCCGAGCAGCAGAGCAACGACTCCTGGACCGGGCAGCTCAACCTCTTCGCCGAGCTCGACGAGGGCAGCGCCCGCACCACCGGCGCCCTGACCCGCCACCAGGTGGCGGCCGCCGCCGAGCCGGTCACCGCGCTCACCGACCTGGGCGGCGGCAGCGGGGACTGGACGGTCACCGCCCGGCGGCAGGACGTGGCCGAGGGCTGGGTGCAGACCTCGCACGGGCGGGTCCGCACCGAGGTGACCAGCAGTCAGAGCTTCGGCTCCACCCAGCGGCTGCGGGAGGAGGGCGCCGCGCTCCAGCTGGCCAACCGGCTGGACCAGACCTGGACCACCCACCGCAAGGGCGGCGGGCCGCAGCGGGTGGAGACGGTGAGCGAGAGCGTGCCGCTGACGGTGGACTACCGCTACGGCGAGGACGGCCAGCGCACCTCGATGGTGATGGGCCGGCACCGCAGCGAGACCGCCGACGGCGTCCGCCGCACCCTGGACCACACCTACGCCCCGACGGCCTACCGCCGCGACGGCGCCACCCCGGTCCGCACCGCCTCGGCGGTGGAGACCTACCGCTCCACCGGCCCGGAGGGCCCGTACGCCCGGACCGTCACCACCCGGGACGGCTGGCCGCTCTGACGGACCGTCGCCCGCCCGGGGAGCACACCCGGGCGGGCGGCCTCGCGGCTGGGAGGCCCCTCAGAACGTGAGCGTCCGGCCCTCCTGCTTGGCCTGCTTGGCGGTGTACGAGACGCCGTGCACCTTCAGCCCGGCCGGATCCAGCAGGGTGATCACCCCGCCGCCGTTCTCCAGCTCGAAGGTGCCCTGGCCGGTCACCGCGAGGCTCGCACCGGGCTCCAGCCGCTGGGCGGGCAGCGGCAGGCGGCGCTTGGAGCGGTCGGCCAGCTGCCAGCCCGTCAGGTCGACCGGGGCGGCGGAGGTGTTGAGCACGGTGACCTTCTCCCGGCCGCGGTCCGTCCCGACCGGGTTGACCAGCGCGGAGACGATCCGCAGGCCGGCCGGGGTGTGGTCGTCCGGGCGGCCCGGGGTGCCGGGCAGGGTGTGGCCGGTGGTGTCGTCGGTGTGCCAGGCCTGCGACTGGAAGGCCAGGAAGACCGCGATCCAGCGGTCCTCGGCGGGCAGGTGCACCAGCAGCGCACCGTCCTGGTGGACGCCGTCGTCGCTCTTGAACCGGCCGCTGTTGCCCTGGTTCATGTGGACGTCGTGCACGCCGTTGCCCGGCTCGAAGCCGAAGACCTTGTCCGGCTTGCCGGGCTCCGGGCCGAAGCGCTCGCCGAAGACGTGCAGCACCGCCCCCGGGTCGGCCACGGCGCGCAGCACGAAGTGGTCCAGCAGGTCGGCCAGGTCGTTGTCCACGCCCGGCAGGTCCGGCGGCAGGGTGCGCAGCGTCGCCGGGTCGAAGAGGTTGCCCCGGATGAAGTCCACGGCGGCGGTGCCGGCGGTGGAGCGCAGCGGCGTCCAGCCGGTGCCGGTGGCCGGGAGCAGCCCGGTGACCGGGTGGCGGAAGTCGTCCACCACCGCGTAGAGCAGCTCCGAAGGTGCCTGCTGGGACTGGACGTTGACGGCGGCCCGGTACTCGGTGCCGTGGGTGTCGCGCAGGTGGATCTGGTAGTGCGGGGTGTCGGTGGCGCCTTCGCGGCGGCGGGCGACGGCGCGGGCGGAGAGCACGCCGTAGTTCTTGAGCGGCATGGGCGGCGGTCCTTCGAGGGAGTGCGGCGAGCCTGTTCGGGCACCGTTATCCCGCAGGGGGGCGCGCGGCGTGCGGCGAACCGCGACTTGTTCACCCGTCGGTGGCCGAACCGTTGCCCGGCCTCGTCCACCCCGGGAAGGACGGTCCGCACCGGCCGCGCAGGACAGACAGAACGATCACCGCCACTCGAGGACGACGTCGCCGTAGCCGAGCGCGGTGGCGGCGTCCTCGGTGGTGACCCGCTGCGGCTGGGCTCCGGTGGTGAGGGCGGTGACGTACGACTGCTCGACCTTGCCCTGGACGGAGCGGAAGAGCAGCCGCTTGCCGTCCGGTGAGACCGCGAGCGGGAGGTTCTGACGGTCGGTCACCGGGAGCAGGTCGGGCCCGGCGCCGTCCGTCTCCTTGCTCGACTCCCGGGGGCGCAACTGGTCGACGTCGACGGTCCAGAAGTTGTTGAGGTGCTTCTTCTCGTCCGGGAACTCCGAGTCGTACCCGCAGAGCAGGGTGTGGTTGTCGACCCAGCCGGCCGGCTCGCACTCGTAGCCGGGGAGCGGAAGGATGCCCTCGGTCGAGGTCGGACCGCTGGCCGTGACCCGGGCGATGCTGCGGCCGTGCCCGAGGACGAAGCCGGCGACCCGCTTGCCGTCGGGGCTGAAGCGCGCGACCGGGCCGAGCAGGCCGCGCAGCGGGGAGCCGCCGAGCAGCAGGACGTTGCCCTGGCTGGAGGGCGGCTCACCGGCCCACTGCTCGGTGAGCTGGTGGGAGCCGGAGGTCGAGCGGTTGGCGATGTGCTGCTTGCGGGCGGCGTCGCGGTGGGTGAACCAGACGCTCTCGCCGTCCGGGGCGAACAGCGCGTCCTGCTCCTTCGGTGTGGTGGCGAAGCCGTCGCCGTCCCCGGTGAGGTCGGTGAACTTGCCCGCGCGGTCGACGAATCCGACGTGACCGGCACCGGTCTTGGTGTCTGCGGTCACGACGGCGAGCCGGGTGAAGTCGCGGTCGAAGAGCTGCCGGACCCGCGGCCCGAACGCCGCGTCCGAGACAGCACGGCCGCCGCTCGGCTCCTCGTGCGGGAGGTTCGCCGCGCACAGCGAGTACAGGGCGCTCAGTTCCTCGTGATCCCGCTTGTCGATCACCACCTGCGCGGGCAGCGTGAACTCCACCGAGGCGACCTTCTTCCAGGTCGACGGGTCGAACCCGCGGACCCACACCGTGGCGGGCCGGGACGCGGGCACGGTGCAGCCGGCACTGATCACCAGGTCCTTGCCGCGGAACGCCGAATCGCCGGTGCCCCCGGTGCCCCCGGTGCTCCCGTCGGCCGGAGCCTGGCCGGCCGCTGCCTCGCTGCCCGGCGGCGGTGCCGCCCCGGTGGCCACCACGCTGCTGCCGCCGCCGTCACTACTGCCGGCGCAGCCTGCCATCAGGGGCAGCGCGAGTGCCGCTGCCGCCGCCAAGGCATGCGCCCGATGCGCGAACTTCATGACCGTCCCCCGCCAGATGCTCCGTCAGAATCCCGTGAGTATAGGCAAGATCGACGATTTCCCGATCAGTGCGGCCCGTCGGCCCCGGAGGGAAGGTCAGCGCCGCCGGCGCCGGACGATCGAGTGCACGGTGAACACCGCCAGCGCGACGGTGAGCAGCCCGGCGGCCCAGAGCGAGAGCTGGTCCGGCCCGGTGGCGGCGGCCGGTGCGGCGGCGGGCGCCGGTTCGGTGGCGGAGGGCCGGGCCGGGGCAGGGCTGGTGGCGGAGGGCCGGTCGGTGCTCTTCGGTGGTGCGGAGCTGTGCCCGGAGCGGCTGGGGGAGGGGCTCGGGGCGGGGCCGCCGTACTGGAAGACGGCCTGGGCCTGCTCCTTGCCCTCCAGGCCGCCGGTGGCCTCGTCCTCGCCGGTGCTGATCAGCACCGGCGAGTCCAGGCCGCTGCTGGTGAGCTGGTAGCTGCCCTTGGCGGCCTTGCCGGCCACGGTGACCTTCGCCCGGACGGTCAGCGTGCCGCGCGGCTGGACGGTGACGGCGCCGGGCGGCTCGGCCAGGCTCCACCGGCCGGCCGGGTCCACCCGGTCGGAGGGGCGCCAGCCGCCGTTCGCCGGGTCCTGCCAGAGCACCGTGATCCCGTCGGTGGGCACGCCGCCGGTGCGGGCGTTGGTGCTGACGGTGAGTGAGAAACCGCCGGGCTGGATGCGGTGCGGGGAGGTCGAGTTGACGGTCAGCGTGACCTCGAAGGTGCCGCCGACCGGCAGGGTGGCGGGCACCCCGGAGAGCGTGGTGGTGATCCTGCCGTTGTGCACCTCGGCGGCCCGTGCGGTCTGAGCCGCCGTCAGCACCACGGACGCGGCCAGCAGGCCCGCGGCCAGTGGACGTGCCATCTCCCTGCCCCCTCCGACGTACCGGCCGAGCTGCGCCGAGGACCGGATGCTAGCAACCGGGGCGGGCGCACCCGTCGCCGCCCCGCAGGTGGGGACGTGGAGCGGCCCCGGGCGGTTCCCCGTACGGGGGCCGCCCGGGGCCGGCCGGGGCGCTCAGGTCAGCGCCTCGCGGTCAGCGCTCCTCGCTCGGAGGCGTCAGCGCTCCTCGCGGAAGAGCACGTGCTCGCGGGCGACCGGGTCGAACTTCCGCAGGACCATCCGGTCCGGGTCGTTGCGCCGGCTCTTCCTGGTGACGTAGGTGTAGCCCGTCCCGGCCGTGGACTTCAGCTTCACGATCGGGCGCAGGTCGGTGCTGGCCATACCGGTCCTCCTCGGTTCAGGGCTCCCGGCCGTCGCCGACTGGAAACCGTTTTCACCTGGCCTCAACGCGACCCCGCCCCCGTCCATTCCCCCTGACCTGACGGAGTGCCGACCAGTCCGCCCGGCGCGGCGGCCGCCAGCTCGGCCACCTGGCGGCGCAGCTCGCGGACCTCCTCGGTGAGTTCGCGGATCGCCTGGTGGTTGACCTGGTCCATGCGGTCGTCGGCGTCGGCGCGCGAGATGAACCAGGCGGCGATGTTCGCCGTCACCACGCCCAGCAGGGCTATGCCCGAGAGCATCAGCCCGACCGCCAGCAGCCTGCCGAGACCGGTGGTCGGGGTGTGGTCGCCGTACCCGACGGTGGTCATGGTGGTGAAGGACCACCAGAGCGCGTCGCCCAGGGTGCGGATGTTGGCCGTCGGCGAGGAGCGCTCGATGTCCAGCACGGCCAGCGAACCGAAGACCAGCAGCCCGATCACCGCCCCCACCACGTAGGTGGTCAGTCGCACCTGGGCGGCCATCCGCACCCGCTGCCCGGCCAGCAGCACCAGCGCGACCAGCCTCAGCAGCCGCAGCGGCTGGGCCAGCGGCAGCACCACGGCGAGCAGCGAGAGCGGCTGCGAGCGGACGAACCGCCAGCGCTCCTCGGCCAGGTAGAGCCGGACCAGGTAGTCGAGGGTGAGCGCGGCCCACACCACCCACTCCGTCCACCAGGCCGCGTGCAGCACCGCCGCCCCGGCCTCGGGGTGCAGGATCGGCACGGCGTAGGCGACCGCGAAGACCACGGACAGCACCATCAGCGGGAGCTGGGTGAGGCACTCCCAGCGGTCGAGGCGGGTCATCCGCGGCTACCTCCTGGACGGTTCGGGGCGGCACGACCTTCTCACATCACCACCCCCGACGGTTCCGGTACGCGCGGTCCGTCAACTCCGGCTGACGAGCGCTCAGCAGGCCGTCGGGGAGGCCGCCCCGGCCCCGTCGGCTGCCCCAAAGGGCAGGGCGGAATGCGCGGGTTCGGCCACGGTGGAGGGTGATGCGCGCCCACGGTGACCCTGCCGACCGGTCGCGGCGGCCCGCCGAGCCCCGGCCGCCGCACCGGCCCGAGCACGCCCTGCTGGCCATGCAGCGCGCGGCCGGGAACCAGGCGGTCGGCGCCTGGGTGGCGCAGCGCTCGTACGGCGACCAGGCGCTGGACCGGGCGGCGGCCGGGGAGCTCACCGCGGCGCTCGGCTGGCTGGGCGGCCAGAGCATGACGGCGCTGATCGCCGTGCTGACCCGGGCCGCGGCGCGCGGCCTGCTGCCCGCCCTGCTCACCGGGCTGACGGGGGATCAGGCGCACCTGGGACCGGCGGGTGCGAAGCGGATCGAGGCGGTGGCCCGGGCCGTGCAGTTCCGGGCCGGGCCGAAGGGGCCGACCGGCAGCGACCGGATGCAGGTGGCACTCCTGATGGACGCCGCCGCCCTGCCGGCCGACCAGCGGGCCGAGTTGGAGGCCCTGCTCCGCCGCCCCGGCCCGGCGGGCGGCGACGGGCTGGAGGGCAAGCTGGCCGAGGGCGAGTTCGGCACCGCCTTCGCGATGCTCAACGGGATGAACATGGCGGGCATGCTGGCCCGCCTCACCCGGCTTGGCCGGGCCTGGCACTCCTACCTGGTGTCCAACCTCGCCGCCGCCGACCCGCTCGGGCCGCACGCCCGCTCCCGGATCGAGATCGCCCTGACCGCGGTCGACCGGGCGATGGCGGGCCGGGCGACCGCCGACGACCTGCTCGGGCTGCGCACCTGGATGGCGGAGGCCGGCCTGCCGGAGGACCAGCGGCGGGAGGTGCTGGCCCTGCTGCCGAAGGCCACCGGCGGTGACCCGGAGTCCGTCGCGGCCTACTTCGAGAACGTCGGGCTCTCACCGCTGCTGCTCCCGCTGGCGGTGGCCCGCTCGTACCGGCTGCTCGGCGGCCGCACGCCCGGGCAGATCGCGGTGACCGGTCAGCAGCTCCCCGAGGAGATCCTCCGGGCGCTGGTCTCGCACTCCCGCCAGGCCGGGGCCGGGGGGCAGGAAGCGGAGGCGGTCCGGCAGGGCCTCCAGCAGGCCTGGGCCGCGCGCTTCCCGGGCACGCCGCCGCCCTGGGACGTCGGCCGCCCCGCGACGGTGGCGGACCTGGCGGCGGCCGAGAAGCTGATCCGTGCGCTGGACGCCTCGCTCAAGCACCTGGGCCCCGGGTTCGCGGCCAGGATCGAGGAGTTGAAGACGCCCGAGTCGATCGCGATGATGGCGGGCTTCACCACGGTCTACGTCGCCTCGCAGCTCACCCCGGCCGGCTGGGTGGCCGACGTGCTGGTCGCCGGTCTGGTGGTCGCGGGGCTGGTGATGGGTGGTCAGGAGGCGCTCCAGATCATCCGGCACGTGGCGGCCTTCCTGTCCACCGCCCTGAACGCCACCTCGGACTCCGACTTCGACGCCGCCGGTGAACACCTGGCCACCGCCGTCAGCAAGCTCACCGTCGACGTGGTGACGGCGATCCTGCTGCACCGGGTCGGCAAGGGCGCCACCGGGGTGGCCAGGCGGGTGCTGGCCTCGCCCGGCCTGCCGGGGCTGAAGCTGGGGCTGGTCACCCCGGACGGCACGATGATCCCGGACGTGGCGCCGGAGGTCCTGCAGACCAAGGGCGGCGGCTCCGGCGGCGTCCCGAAGAAGGGCCCGGCCGGCGGGCAGGTGCTCTTCGAGACCACCCGGGCCGACGGCGCCACCGTGATCCGCAGCCGGGTCGGCCGCTCGCCGGGCCGGCTGCGCACCGAGGACCTGCTGCCGCCCGGCGTGGAGGTGAACGTGCCGGGCTGGGAACGGGCCCACAGCCAGGGCAACATCACCGGGGCGGAGAGCGCGCAGGGCATCCGCTACGCCCCCGAGGAGGTCAACCAGAAGCTCCAGCGGCTCGGCATCGAGCAGGCGATCCGCGACCTGTTCTCGCAGAAGGCCCCCGGGGTGGAGGTGATCATGACGACCGAGACCTGGGCGCACCCGGGCGGCCTGCGGCTCGCCAGGATCGTCTACCGGATCGACCTGAAGCGGGCCGCCGGCGGCGACCTGCGCGTCTACGAGGCCTCGATCGAGGTGCAGAACGCGACCGTCTCGCCGCGCTGCGTCCCGACGAAGCCCGTACCGATCGGCTGGAGCCTGATGGAGACCGGAGGGTGGCTCAAGGCCCTGCTGCGGAGGAAGCCCTGACGGCCGGTCAGGCGTTCTCCAGGACCTCGGCCCCCGCGGCCGCCGGCGCGGGCCGCGAGGACCGGGAGCGCAGGGCGGGGGAGGCGGCCAGCAGGACCGCCGCGCCCGCGAGCAGGCCGGCCCCGGTGCAGAGCGGCCAGAGCAGACCGGGCGCCGCGTCGTACACCGCGCCGCCGACCGCCGGGGCGAGCACGGTGCCGCTGATCGAGGCGCCCGCGTACAGGCTCTGGAAGCGTCCCTGCAGGTGGAGCGGGGCGCAGTCCGCGACGTAGGCGGTCGCCGGGGTCTTGTAGAGGATCTCGCCGAGGGTCAGCAGCGCCATGGTGGCGACCGCGAGCCAGACCGAGGCGCCGAGCACCAGCAGCCCGTAGCCGAGGCCGACCAGGGCCAGGCCGGTGCCGATGATCCGCAGCGGGGCGTGCTTGCGCAGGGCCACGGTGGCGGGCAGCTCCAGACAGAGGATCAGCCCGCCGTTGACGGCCATCAGGGCGCCGTACGCGCCGCTGCCGATGCCGTGGTCCCGCAGGAAGACCGGCAGGGTGCCGTACTGCTGGCGGTAGACGGTGTCGATCACCACGATGGCCGGGAGCAGCACCAGCAGCGCGGGCCGGGCCCGCAGCGCGCTCCACAGCGACTCGCCCCCGGCGGCGACGGCGGCCCGCTCGGCCTTCCCCGGATCGGCGGTGAGCACCAGCGCCGCGTACCCGGCGAACAGCAGGGTGCCGATCCCGTCGGCCAGGAACAGCCACCCGTACGAGACCTGAGCCGCGATCAGACCGCCGAGCGGGGCGCCGACCGCGAGGCCCGCGTTCGAGGCGAAGCGCATCACCGCGACGCCCTGCCGCCGCGCCCCGGCCGGGACGGCGGCGGTCACCAGGGTGGAGTTGGCCGCCCGGGCCGCCCCGGAGGCGTACATCGACACCGGCAGCACCACCAGCAGCCCGGCCACCGGCAGCACCGGCAGCACGATCAGCCCGGCGCCGGAGACCACCGAGCTGGCCAGCAGCACCCGCCGGTGGCCGAAATGGTCGCCGAACCAGCCGCCGGTGAAGTTCCCCGCCACCGACCCGATCCCGCCCACGCCCGCCACCAGGCCCGCCTCGGCGACCCCGATGCCGCGCTCGGTGGTCAGGAAGAGGAAGAGGTAGACGAAGGTGAAGGCGGTCATGGTGTTGACGAAGATGCCCGCCGACAGCAGCCAGACGGCCTTGGGTACCGCACGCACGTTGCTCTGCCCCCGTTGGTCAGTTCCTTTAGGGAACGGAATATGCCAGCATGGGAGGGTGAGGGTCAACGGCATCGTGGTCGAGGTTGTTCGGTGGAGGAGGTCGGGTGCCCAGACGAGGCGGGCCCGGTGACGAGAACTGCGCCGTCGCCCAGTCCCTGGACGTGGTCGGCGACGCGTGGACGCTGCTGATCGTCCGCGACATCGCGCGCGGCCAGCACCGCTTCGACGGTCTCCAGCACGAACTCGGCCTCTCCCGGAAGGTCCTGACGGAGCGTCTGGCCCTGCTGGTGGACTCCGGTGTGCTCAGCCGTGAGCCCTACCAGACCCGCCCGCCGCGCTACGAGTACCGCCTCACCGACCGCGGGCGCGGGCTGCTCCCCGCCCTGGTCGCCCTCCAGGACTGGGGCGACACCTGGCTGCTCGGCGACGGCACCTACACCGCCACCGCCGACGGGCACTCCCGCGAGGCTGAGCGGGTCCACGCGCTGCTCGGCACCCGGGTCCCCGAGCTCCTGCTCCCCTCGGCGGACGGGCCGCTCGACCCGGTCTCCGGGCTCACCGTCCTCTACTGCTTCCCCGGCGCCTTCGCCCGCCCCGAGCTCTACCCGCCCGGCTGGGGCACCGTCCCCGGCGCGGCCGGCTGCACCCTCGAATCCCGCGGCTACCAGGCCAGCCTCGCCGAGTTCACCGCCGCCGGGGCCACCGTGCACGGCGTCTCCACCCAGCGCACCGACGAACAGCGCGCCTTCGCCGAGGCCGAGGGGCTGGCCTTCCCCCTGCTCTCCGACGCCGCCCTCGAACTGGCCGCCGCCCTCCGCCTCCCCACCCTCCGGGCCGGCGGCACCCCCCGCCTCAAGCGCCTCACCCTGGTGATCGGCCCGGACCGGGTGGTCCGCCAGGTCCAGTACCCGGTCACGGACATCTCGGCGAGCATCGATGCGGCGCTCCGCGAGGTCCTGCGGAGCTAGAAGTTGTGGACCTAGTGCCGGGCACGGCACTAGGTGATGGCCTCGGGGGCGCGGGGAGCTGCGCGCTGCGGGAGGCGGTGGCCCGTGTGCCGGGTGCGGACGCTCACTCGCAAGTGGTTCTCCGTACCCGGCACACGGGTCCGTACCTTCCGATTCGCGCAGTTCCTCGCGCCCCGGGGCCCTTCGGGCCGGGCCGCCCGGGGCGGAGGCGCTGGTGGGATGTGACGGGTGTGTTGCCTCCGATGGCCATTCCGGGCTGCCTCTTGATCGTCCGTCAGGTGCGTGTGAGTGTGGCCGGGTGCCCGTGCCAGTCGAACCGCGCCTTCGCGGAGAACGGAGGACCCCCGGTGCCCTCGCCTTCGCAGCCCCTTCGCAAGCTGGGTTTCCTGACCATCGGGCTGTTCGACCCCGCCGACCCCGGTAAGGGGCACGAGTCGACGCTCCAGATCATCGAGTTGGGCGAGCAGTTGGGGTTCGACGGCGCGTGGGTGCGCCACCGGCACCTCCAGTACGGGATCTCCTCCCCGATAGCCGTACTCGCGGCGGCGACGCAGCGCACCCGGCGGATCGAACTCGGCACCGCCGTCATCCCCCTGGGCTGGGAGAACCCGCTGCGGCTGGCCGAGGACCTGGCGACCGTCGACCTCCTCTCCGGGGGCCGGCTCAACCCCGGTGTCAGCGTCGGCCGGCCCGGCTACTGGGACCGGATCGCCCCCGCGCTGTACCCGGACACCGCCGAGGCCGAGGAGTTCGGTTACGAGCGGGTCCGACGCCTGCTGGACTTCGTCAAGGGCGAGCCCGCCACCGACTTCAGCGGCGTCGAGGGCATCGAGGTGTACTCCGACCGGGTCCAGCCCGTCGCACCCGGCCTGGCGGACCGCGTCTGGTACGGCGGCGGGAGCCTGCGCTCGGCCCGTTGGGCGGGAGAGCAGGGTCTGAACCTGCTGACCAGCAACGTGGTGCGGGCGGAGGAGTCGGAGGACTTCGCCGAGATCCAGCGCTCGCAGATCGACGCCTTCCGCGGCCACCACCCGGAGGGTGCGCGTGCCCGGGTGTCCCAGGGGCTGGTGGTCATCCCCACCGACAGTGCCTCGCCCGAACAGCGCGCCAAGTACCTGGACTACGCCCGGAACCGGCTTCCGCGCACCGCCACCCCGCAGGGGCCGGCCCGGATGATGTTCGCACCGGACCTGGTCGGGACGTCCGCCGAGATCGCCGAGCGGCTGTACGCCCACGCCGGGTTCCAGGCGGTCGACGAAGTCGTCTTCGCACTGCCCTTCAGCTTCGACCACCAGGACTACGTCCAGATCCTCACCGACATCGCGACCAAGCTCGCCCCGGCCTTCGGCTGGCGCCCCACGGCGTGACCCTTGCCGCGCCGGGCCGCGCTCGGCAGGGCAGCGACCCAGGGGCGCGGGGAACTGCGCGAATCGGAGGGAGGAGACCCGTGTGCCGGGTACGGAGAAGCACTTGCAAGTGAGCGTCCGTACCCGGCACACGGGTCTGTGTCTTCCGATTCGCGCAGTTCCCCGCGTCCCTGACCGCCCTGCGGGCGGCCCGGGCGGGCCGGGGCGCCCACCTTCGGGTGCGTTCGGCGGGCGGGGGTGGGCGGGGGTTCTTAGGCTCGGGGCATGGTTGATGCACATGCGGCCCGGCGGGAACGGCTCAGGCAGCACTGCAGCGCCTCCGGCGCCGATGCGGCGCTGATCACCCGTCCCGCGAACGTCCGGTACCTGACCGGCTGTGCCCCCTGCGGGGCCAGCCTCCTGCTCACCCGGGACCGCGCGCTGCTCGCGCTGCCCGAGGACCTGCCGCCGGACGACACCGGTGAGCACCTGATGCCGGACGACCCCGAGCTCTCGCGGGTGCTGGTGCCGAGCGAGAGCGACACCGCGCTGGCCGCCGCCGAGGCGGCGGCCCGGCTGAGGGTGCGTGACCTGGCGGTGGAGGAGCACGACCTGACGGTCAGCCGGCACCGCGCGGTGGCGGGGTTGGCCAAGGGGGTCGACCTGATGGACCTGGACCGCGCGGTGGAGCGGCAGCGGGTGGTCAAGGACGAGCACGAGATCGCGGATCTGCGGATCGCCGCCGAGATCGCCGACCAGGCGCTGGGCGAGCTGCTGGAGTCGATCCTGGTCGGGCGGACCGAGCGCCACCTGGCGATGGAGCTGGAGCGCCGGATGATCGACCACGGCGCGGACCGGGCCGCGTTCCCGGTCTCGGTCGGCACCGGCAGCCACTCCGGCCAGGAGGCCCACCTGCCCACCGACCGCCGGGTGGAGGAGGGCGACTTCCTCACCGTGGTGCTCGGCGCCCAGTACCGGGGCTACCGCGTCTCCACCGCCCGCACCTTCGTGATCGGTGCCGCCCCCGCCCCCTGGCAGGTGGACCTGCACCGGCTGGTCTTCCGCGCCCAGCGGGCCGGCCGGGAGGCGCTCGGGCCGGGCGTTCTTCAGCACGCGCCGGACCTCGCGGCCCGCGAGATCCTCCGGTCCGGGGGCCACGTCGGCAACGCCGCGCACCCGCTCGGTCACGGCATCGGGCTCGAGATCAGGGAGGCGCCGCGTCTCGGGCCCGCGGACATGGGTAAACTGGACAATCGCGTGCCGGTCACCGTCGGCCCCGGGGTGCACATCCCCGGAAAGGGCGGAGTCCGGATCGAGGACACGCTCGTGGTGCGCCCCCTCGAAGAGGGCGGGCCCGAGCTGCTCACCATCACCACCAAGGAGCTCCTCGCGCTGTAGCCGCCCCGGCGGCCGCGGCACGCGCAATCCCTTGGTTCCTTGACAGCTATATCCAGGAGTTAGTGCGCCCGTGGCTTCCACGAACGATCTCAAGAACGGCATGGTCCTCAACATCGACGGCAAGCTGTGGTCCGTCGTCGAGTTCCAGCACGTGAAGCCCGGTAAGGGCCCGGCCTTCGTGCGCACCAAGCTCAAGGAGGTCCTGAGCGGCAAGGTCGTCGACAAGACCTTCAACGCCGGCGTGAAGGTGGAGACCGCCAACGTCGACAAGCGCACGATGCAGTTCTCGTACAAGGACGGGGACAACTTCGTGTTCATGGACATGGACACCTACGACCAGCTCACCATCGAGCCGTCGGTCGTCGGCGACGCCGCCAAGTACCTGCTCGAGGGCTTCGAGGCCCTGGTCGCGCAGAACAACGGCTCCCCGCTGTACGTCGAGCTCCCGACCTCCGTCGAGCTCGTGATCGCCGAGACCGAGCCGGGCCTGCAGGGCGACCGCTCGACCGGTGGCACCAAGCCGGCCACCCTGGAGACCGGCGCCGAGATCCAGGTGCCGCTCTTCGTCACCACCGGTGAGAAGGTCAAGGTCGACACCCGCGACGGCAGCTACCTGGGCCGGGTCAAGTAACCGTGTCCGCTGCGCGCACCAAGGCCCGCACCCGGGCTTTCCAGATCCTCTTCGAGGCCGACCACCGCGGGGTCGACCCCCAGCGGGTGCTCGCCGACTGGATCGCGCGGGCGCGCGACCCCAAGCCGGACGAGGGCATTCCGCAGGTCGCCGAGTACACCATGCAGTTGATCGAGGGGTACGTCCAGTACGCCCGCAAGATCGACGAGCTGATCTCGACCTACGCCGTGGGCTGGACCCTCGACCGGATGCCGATCGCGGACCGCAACGTCCTGCGCCTCGGTGCCTACGAGCTGATCTGGGAGGACGGCGTCCCGGACGCGGTCGTCCTGGACGAGGCCGTCGAGATCGCCAAGGAGTACTCCACGGACGACTCCCCGGCCTTCGTCAACGGCCTGCTCGCCCGCTTCCTGGAGCTCAAGCCGACCATCCGTCGCGACTGAGCCCGCACCGGAGCCGCCGGACCCCCTCGGGGGTCCGGCGGCTCTGTCGTTCCCCGGGGTGGCTGGCCTATGGTGGCTACTGACGGGTAACTGCTCTGTGAAGGCGGCTCCACCGATGACCACCGCGACCCTCAGCGAGTTCGACCAGGGCATCGCCCTCAGTTCCGACGGCCCGGGGGCGTACCGGGCGGAGCTCGGGGAGGGCTGGCAGATCGGCGGCGGGGTGAACGGCGGGCTGCTGCTGGCGGTGGCCGGGCACGCGCTCTCGCTGGAGCACCCCGAGCACCCGGATCCGGTGTCGATCAGCGGGTACTACCTGTCGGCCTCGGTGCCCGGGCCGGCCGAGGTGCGGACGGAGTCGGTGCGGCGGGGGCGTTCGCTCTCCACCGCGACGGCCTCGCTGAGCCAGGGCGGGGAGGAGCGGCTGCGGGTGCTCGCCACCTACGGGGACCTGAGCACCCATCAGGGGGAGGTGCGGACCACCGCGGTGGCGCCGCAGCTGCCGCCGGTGGAGCAGTGCGTCGGGGTGGAGCACGCGCCGCCGCAGCTGATCTCGCAGGCCGCGCTGCTGGAGCGGTTCGACCTGCGGCTGGACCCGGCGAGCGTCGGCTGGGCGCTCGGGCAGCCGTCGGGGCGGGGGCTGATCCAGGGCTGGTTCAAGCTGGCCGACGGGCGGGAGCCGGACCCGCTCTCGCTGCTGCTGGTGGCCGACGCGCTGCCGCCGGTCACCTTCGACCTCGGTATGCCCGGCTGGGCGCCGACCATCGAACTGACGGTCCATCTGCGGGCCCGGCCGGTGCCCGGCTGGCTGCGCGTGGTGCACTCCACCAAGAACCTGGCGGCGGGTCAGTTCGAGGAGGACTGCGAGATCTGGGACGCCTCGGGGCGGCTGGTCGCGCAGTCCCGGCAGCTGGCCCGGGCGCCGCGTCAGCCGAAGTAGGAGGCGTCGCGCACCGCGAGGCTGGCGGCCATCGCGGCCAGGGTGTCGTCGGTGACCTCGCGGCCCTCGCTGGTGAGGGTGACCACGGACCCGCCGGACCGGATGAAGTACACGACCGTGTCCGTCTGCGCGGTGGCCCGCCAGGTCGATGCGGTGAGCTGGTAACAGGCCAGGTCGAGGGCACCGGTGGGGAGGGCCACCCGCCAGGACGGGCGGACGCCGAGCAGGTGCAGGGCGGTCCAGCCGAGGGCGAAGACCACCGCCCCGGCGGCCAGCACGCCGAAGAAGAGCGATCCCAGGCAGTTCCAGCCCGTGCACGGGATCAGGGCGGCCAGATGGGCCGATCCGATCAGCAGCAGACCGCTCACCAGGCCTACCAGGGCCGCCCGCGGCACACGTGATCCCGGCATCCCGCTTCCCCCCGCAGAGCAGTGTGCGGGGGCGCGGGGGAGGGGCGCATGAGTACCCGTACTCATGCGCTCCCGGTGTCGGCTGTGTCACGGACGGTTACAGGCTTGTGACGTGCGGTGCGTGTGCGATGGCCGGGGAGGGGGAGGTAGGAGGTCAGCGGCACCCCGCCGCTGACGAACCATCAGGAGCCTCCGATGAGCCGTAACGGTCGCCCGGCCCGCCCCGCCCGCTGCACCTCCAACCAGGACCGCCACGAGGAGCAGGCGTTCGTGACGGGGATCCTGGCCGGCCCGGAGGACTTCGACCGGGTGCGGGAGTGGCGGCTGACGGACGCTCCGGACTACGACGCCTACCTGCTGGACACGGCGGTGCTGCTGGAGGAGGCCCGGCGCAGCTTCGGGACGGTGCAGGCGCGGGTGTTCCACCCGCAGGACTTCGCGGAGTTCTGCCTGCTGCACGGGCTGGACCCGGCCGAGCCGGTCTCCCGGGACCGCTACCTGGTCAACCCGCCGCTGCAGACCCAGCTGCTGCCGTACCAG
The DNA here is from genome assembly GCF_055584905.1 of Kitasatospora sp. NPDC088742. NCBI lineage: Bacteria > Bacillati > Actinomycetota > Actinomycetes > Kitasatosporales > Streptomycetaceae > Kitasatospora > Kitasatospora sp. NPDC088742. Next base: position 61,292 of record NZ_JBVJLD010000022.1, read on the forward strand.
GGTGAGGAGCTGAGCGGCGACTTCCTGCCGCGGCTGCTCCGGGCGCGGGAGAACGGGCTGACGCTGCGGCACGCGGACCTGCTGCTGGACGGGGGACTGTACGCGGCCGAGGGGGACGCCGACCCGGCGGTGCGGCGGGCCTACCAGGCGGGGGCGGAGGTGTTCCGCCGGATGCTGGTGGGGGCCGGGCCGGGGACGTACGAGTTCCGCTGCGTGGTGGAGGCGCCCGGCGGGCGGCTGACGGCGGAGGCCCGGATCCTGCACTGGGAGGACGGGGTGGTGCGGATCAACGACGAGGACCTGGACCTGGTCTGCGCGGTGCTCTGCGCCGGGCTGTACCGGGAGCTGCCGGGGGCGGCGCTGCTGCACGGCACCCAGGGCTCGGGCTGCGGGGAGTACCGGCCGGTGGCCTGGGCCTGGCAGGGCGGCGGGTACGGGTACGTGCCGGCGGCGGTGGAGCTGGACGGGGTGGTGGCCGCGCCGGGGTTCGCCCTGGGGACGGTGTGCTGACCGGGGCCGGTACGCGCGAACGGCGGAGCGGGCCCGTGAGGGCCTACTCCGCCGTGACGTTTCTGCATGTGACGTCAGGTCAGCTGACGTCCTCCTCCCGCACCGCGCGGCGCGCGTCCGGGTTGAGCACGCCCCAGCTGATCAGCTGCTCGGTGAGGATCGAGGGGGACTGGTCGTAGATCACGGCCAGGGTGCGCAGGTCGTCCTGACGGATCGACAGCACCTTCCCGTTGTAGTCGCCGCGTTGGCTCTGGATGGTGGCCGCGTAGCGCTGCAGCGGGCCGGCCTTCTCGGACGGCACCTGGGTCAGTCTCTCCAGGTCGAGCACCAGGCGCGGCGGCGGCTCGGCAGCGCCGCCCGGGGTGCCGCCGGGCAGCAGCTCCTGGACCGGGACGCCGTAGAACTCCGCCAGCTCCGCGAGACGCTGCACCGTGACCGCGCGGTCGCCACGCTCGTACGAGCCGACCACCACGGCCTTCCAGCGCCCCTGGGACTTCTCCTCGACGCCGTGCAGGGAGAGCCCCTGCTGAGTGCGGATCGCCCGGAGCTTGGCCCCGAGCTGCTTCGCGTAGTCGCTGGACATTGGTCTCCCCGGACGAGATTGCTTCGCGTTGAAGGGTGAGCACGAGCGGGCTGGTGGTTCGGCCGCCTGACCCGGCTGCGTTACCGGTGGGTTCGGCGGCCGTCTCGTAACTCACTGTGAGGTTACGTAGAGTGAGGTAGTTGCGTCAAGCCGAATGGTGCACTCGTGCGATTGGCAGCCCGGTGGGGCCCTGACCAGGCAGACATGATCGCCCTGTTACGATGGCCGCGGCTTCCGGCGCAGCCCGGAGTCGTTCCACGGACATCCTTTAAAGCCCGTCCTGTGAGGCGGGGAAGGAGGTCGGCTTCGGCATGACCGCACGTACTGACACAGCGCGTCCACCGCACCAGGTGCTGGACGCCACCGACGTGGCCCGGGTGATCACCCGGATCGCGCACGAGATCGTCGAGCGCGCCAAGGGCGCGGAGGACGTCGTGCTGCTCGGCATCCACACCCGCGGGGTGCACCTCGCCCGCCGGCTGCAGGCCAAGCTGGCCCAGATCACCGGCCGCGAGATACCCATGGGCACCCTGGACATCACCATGTACCGGGACGACCTGCGGCTGAAGCCCGCCCGGGCCGCCGAGCACACCGAGATCCCGGCCGACGGGATCGAGGGCAAGCTGGTCGTCCTGGTCGACGACGTCCTGTTCTCCGGCCGCACCATCCGCGCCGCGCTCGACGCGCTGAGCGACATCGGCCGCCCGCGCGCCGTGCAGCTCGCCGTGCTGGTCGACCGCGGCCACCGCGAACTGCCGATCCGGGCCGACTACGTGGGCAAGAACCTGCCGACCTCGCTGCGCGAGGCGGTCCAGGTCCGGCTCGCCGACGTGGACGGCCGGGACGCCGTGCTGGTCGGGGACCGCGACTACGCGGCCCGCTCCTCCCAGGCCTTCGCCGCCGACCCCTCCGGGGAGTAGCGGCCGGACGGTGCCCCGCGCCCGTCCCGCCGCGCTGCCTCGTACCCCCGTACCGACACACCCCCGGTCGAACACCCCCGGAGCCACAGCCATGACCACGTACCTGATCCGCAACGCCCAGATCCTGGGCGGCGCCCCGCAGGACCTGCACCTCGCCGAGGGCGTCATCCAGGCCATCGGCACCGACCTGGCCGTCGAGGCCGACGTCGAGATCGACGCCCGCGGCCTGCTGGTGCTGCCCGGCCTGGTGGACCTGCACACCCACCTGCGCCAGCCCGGCAAGGAGGAGGCCGAGACCGTCCTGACGGGCACTCAGGCCGCCGCCATGGGCGGCTTCACCGCCGTGCACGCGATGGCCAACACCACCCCGACCGCCGACACCGCCGAGGTGGTCGAGCAGGTCCACCGCCTCGCGCTGGAGGCCGGCTACTGCGACGTGCACCCCGTCGGCGCCGTCACCGTCGGCCTGGAGGGCAAGGAGGCGGCCGACTGGGACGGCATGCACCGCTCCGCCGCCGCCGTCCGGGTCTTCTCCGACGACGGCAAGTGCGTGGACGACGCCGTGATGATGCGCGCCGCGCTGGAGTACGCCAAGAGCGTCGACGGCGTGGTCGCCCAGCACGCCCAGGAGCCCCGCCTCACCGAGGGCGCCCAGATGAACGAGGGCAGCGTCTCGGCCGAGCTCGGCCTGCCGGGCTGGCCCGCCGTCGCGGAGGAGGCGGTCATCGCCCGCGACGTCGCGCTGGCCGCGGCCACCGGCGGCCGGCTGCACGTCTGCCACCTCTCCACCAAGGGCTCGGTGGAGATCGTCCGCTGGGCCAAGGCCCAGGGCTGGGACGTGACCGCCGAGGTGACGCCGCACCACCTGCTGCTCACCGACGAGCTGGTCCGCACCGGCGACGCGGTCTACAAGGTGAACCCGCCGCTGCGCACCGAGGAGGACGTGCTCGCGCTGCGCGCCGCGCTGGCCGACGGCACCATCGACGCGGTCGGCACCGACCACGCGCCGCACCCCGAGGCGGACAAGACCTGCGCCTGGGCGGTGGCCGCGATGGGCATGGTCGGCCTGGAGACCGCGCTCTCGGTGGTCCAGCAGACCATGGTGGACACCGGTCTGATGAACTGGCAGGGCGTCGCGGACCGGATGTCGCACCGCCCGGCCCGGATCGGCCGGCTCACCGGCCAGGGCCGCCCGGTCTCGGTCGGTGAGCCCGCCAACCTGGTGCTGTTCGATCCCGCGTACCGTGGGACCGTGACCCCCGACGCCTTCGCCACCCGCAGCCGCAACACCCCCTTCAAGGGGCTTGACCTGCCCGGGAAGGTGCACGCCACCTTCCTGCGCGGCACCGCCACGGTGCTGGCCGGGGCCCTGACCGAGCTGGGCGGTGCCTCGTGACGATCGTTCAACTCGCGCAGGAGAAGGCGAAGATCACCGACTGGACCCCGTACCTGGGGTGGATGGCCGGCCTGGCGATCCTGGTCGGCCTCGTCTACTGGCTGATGCGGCAGGGCTGGAACTGGCGCCGCACGCTCCAGTCCGACCTGCCCCCGCTGCCGGAGGTGCCCGCCGACCCGGGCAGCCCGCTGCTGGAGGCGAAGGGCCGCTACCACGGCTCGACCACCGCCGGGAACTGGCTGGACCGGGTCGTCGCGCACGGCCTCGGCACCCGCAGCCTGGCCGAACTCACGCTCACCGAGCGGGGCCTGCTGGTCCGCCGGCCCGGTGACGTGGACCTCTGGATCCCGGCCGGCAGCCTGACGGCCGCCCGGACGGACTCCGGGATCGCGGGCAAGGTCGTGCCCGCCGGACTCCTCGTCGTCACCTGGGACAACCAGGGTGTCGCGCTGGATTCCGGCTTCCGGGCCGACCACCCTGAGGAGCACACCGCCTGGGTCGAGGCGGTCGAGGCTCTGGTGACACGACGTACGACGAAGAAGACGGAAGAAGAGGCCGCCAAATGACCGCACCTGCCCCCACCACCACGCGCCACAGGCGGGAGCGCATCCCCGCCGTGCTCGTCCTGGAGGACGGCCGGGTGTTCCGCGGCCAGGCCTACGGCGCGGTCGGCGAGACCTTCGGCGAGGCGGTCTTCAACACCGGCATGTCCGGCTACCAGGAGACCCTGACCGACCCGTCCTACCACCGCCAGGTGGTCGTCATGACGGCCCCTCAGATCGGCAACACCGGCTGGAACGACGAGGACGACGAGTCCTCGCAGATCTGGGTCTCCGGCTACGTGGTCCGCGACCCCTCCCGGGTCACCTCCAACTGGCGCTCCGAGCGCTCGCTGGACGAGGAGCTGGTCCGTCAGAACATCGTCGGCATCAGCGGAGTGGACACCCGCGCGCTCACCCGCCACCTGCGCGAGCGCGGTGCGATGCGGGTCGGCATCTTCTCCGGCGAGGCGCTGGCCGACGAGGCCGAGCTGCTGGCCCGGGTCGGCCGCGCGCCCGAGATGAAGGGCGCCGACCTGTGCGCCGAGGTCGCCACCAAGGAGACCTACGTCGTCCCGGCGATCGGTGAGAAGAAGTACACCGTCGCCGCGCTGGACCTCGGCATCAAGGGCATGACCCCGCACCGGATGGCCGAGCGCGGCATCGAGGTGCACGTCTTCCCGGCCAACTCCACCGCCGAGGAGCTGTACGCGGTGAACCCGGACGGCGTGTTCTTCTCGAACGGCCCCGGTGACCCGGCCACCGCCGACCACCAGGTCGCGGTCGCCCGCGAGGTGCTGGCCAAGAAGACCCCGTTCTTCGGCATCTGCTTCGGCAACCAGATCCTCGGCCGCGCGCTCGGCTTCGGCACCTACAAGCTGAAGTACGGTCACCGCGGCATCAACCAGCCGGTGCAGGACCGCACCACCGGCAAGGTCGAGGTCACCGCGCACAACCACGGCTTCGCCGTGGAGGCTCCGCTGGACCGGGTCTCCGACACCCCGTTCGGCCGCGCCGAGGTCTCCCACGTCTGCCTGAACGACGACGTGGTCGAGGGCCTCCAGTGCCTGGACACCCCCGCCTTCTCGGTCCAGTACCACCCCGAGGCCGCGGCCGGTCCCCACGACGCCGCGTACCTCTTCGACCGCTTTGTCGACCTGATGGCCGGCGCCCCGGCCCGCACCACCGCAGGGAGCTGACCCGTGCCGAAGCGCACTGACATCAAGTCCGTCCTGGTGATCGGCTCCGGCCCGATCGTCATCGGCCAGGCCGCCGAGTTCGACTACTCCGGCACCCAGGCCTGCCGCGTGCTGCGGGCCGAGGGCCTGCGGGTCGTCCTGGTGAACTCCAACCCGGCCACGATCATGACCGACCCGGAGATCGCCGACGCCACCTACGTCGAGCCGATCACCCCGGAGTTCGTCGAGAAGATCATCGCCAAGGAGCGCCCCGACGTGCTCCTGCCGACCCTCGGCGGGCAGACCGCGCTGAACACCGCGATCTCGCTGCACGAGAACGGCACCCTCGCCAAGTACGGCGTCGAGCTGATCGGCGCCAACGTCGAGGCGATCCACAAGGGCGAGGACCGCCAGCTCTTCAAGGGCGTGGTCGAGGCGGTCAACGCCAAGATCGGCCACGGCGAGTCGGCCCGCTCGGTGATCTGCCACTCGATGGACGACGTCCTCAAGGGCGTGGACACGCTGGGCGGTTACCCCGTCGTCGTGCGTCCCTCCTTCACCATGGGCGGCGCCGGCTCCGGCTTCGCCCACGACGAGGAGGACCTGCGCCGCATCGCCGGCCAGGGCCTGGCCCTCTCGCCGACCACCGAGGTGCTCCTGGAGGAGTCCATCCTCGGCTGGAAGGAGTACGAGCTCGAGCTGATGCGCGACAAGAACGACAACGTCGTGGTGGTCTGCTCGATCGAGAACTTCGACCCGATGGGCGTGCACACCGGTGACTCGATCACCGTCGCCCCGGCGATGACCCTGACGGACCGTGAGTACCAGACGCTCCGTGACATCGGCATCGCGATCATCCGCGAGGTCGGCGTCGACACCGGCGGCTGCAACATCCAGTTCGCGATCGACCCGGTCGACGGCCGGATCATCGTGATCGAGATGAACCCGCGGGTCTCCCGCTCCTCGGCGCTGGCCTCCAAGGCCACCGGCTTCCCGATCGCCAAGATCGCGGCCAAGCTGGCGGTCGGCTACACCCTGGACGAGATCCCCAACGACATCACCGAGAAGACCCCGGCCTCCTTCGAGCCCTCGCTCGACTACGTCGTGGTCAAGGTGCCCCGGTTCGCGTTCGAGAAGTTCCCGAGCGCCGACGCCACGCTGACCACGACCATGAAGTCGGTCGGCGAGGCGATGGCGATGGGCCGCAACTTCCCCGAGGCGCTGAACAAGGCGCTGCGCTCGCTGGAGAAGAAGGGCTCCCAGTTCAGCTGGGTCGGCGAGCTCGGCGACAAGGCCGCGCTGCTGACGAAGGCTCAGGTCCCGACCGACGGCCGGATCAACACCGTCATGGACGCGATCCGGGCCGGCGCCACCCCGGAGGAGGTCTTCGACAACACGAAGATCGACCCGTGGTTCGTCGACCAGCTCTTCCTGATCAACGAGATCGCCGAGGAGCTCGCCGAGGCCGAGAAGCTCGACCCCGAGCTGCTCCGCCACGCCAAGCGGCACGGCTTCTCCGACCAGCAGATCGGTGAGATCCGTGGGCTGCGCACCGACGTGGTCCGCGAGGTCCGGTACGCGCTGGGCATCCGCCCGGTCTTCAAGACCGTGGACACCTGCGCCGCCGAGTTCGCCGCCAAGACCCCGTACTTCTACTCGTCCTACGACGAGGAGAGCGAGGTCGCCCCGCGCTCCAAGCCCGCCGTGATCATCCTGGGCTCCGGCCCGAACCGGATCGGCCAGGGCATCGAGTTCGACTACTCCTGCGTGCACGCCTCCTTCGCGCTCGCCGCGGCCGGGTACGAGACCGTCATGGTCAACTGCAACCCGGAGACCGTCTCCACCGACTACGACACCTCCGACCGGCTCTACTTCGAGCCGCTCACCCTGGAGGACGTGCTGGAGATCGTCCACGCCGAGCAGCAGGCCGGCCCGGTGGCCGGTGTCCTGGTCCAGCTCGGCGGGCAGACCCCGCTCGGCCTGGCCCAGGCGCTCAAGGACAACGGCGTGCCGATCGTCGGCACCCAGCCCGAGGCCATCGACCTGGCCGAGGAGCGCGGCGCCTTCGGCCGGGTGCTGCGCGACGCGGGCCTGCCGGCCCCCAAGCACGGCACCGCCTTCTCCTTCGCGGAGGCCAAGGCGATCGCCGACGAGATCGGCTACCCGGTGCTGGCGCGTCCCTCGTACGTGCTCGGCGGCCGCGGCATGGAGATCGTCTACGACGAGGCCTCGCTCGCCTCCTACCTGGAGCGGCACGCCGGTCTGATCTCCGAGCACCCGGTGCTGATCGACCGCTTCCTGGACGACGCGGTCGAGATCGACGTGGACGCCCTCTACGACGGCGAGGAGCTCTACCTCGGCGGCGTGATGGAGCACATCGAGGAGGCCGGCATCCACTCCGGCGACTCGGCCTGCGCGCTGCCCCCGATCACCCTCGGCGGCTACGACATCAAGCGGCTGCGGACCTCGACCGAGGCCATCGCCAAGGGCGTCGGCGTGCGCGGTCTGATCAACATTCAGTTCGCCCTGGCCGGGGACATCCTGTACGTCCTGGAGGCCAACCCGCGCGCCTCGCGCACCGTGCCGTTCACCTCCAAGGCCACGGCGGTGCCGCTGGCCAAGGCGGCGGCCCGGGTCTCGCTCGGCGCCACCATCGCCGAGCTGCGCGCCGAGGGCCTGCTCCCGGCCGAGGGCGACGGCGGCACCCTGCCGGCCGACTGCCCGATCTCGGTCAAGGAGGCCGTGATGCCGTGGAGCCGCTTCCGCGACATCCACGGCCGCGGTGTGGACACCGTGCTCGGCCCGGAGATGCGCTCGACCGGTGAGGTCATGGGCATCGACAAGGTGTTCGGCACCGCCTACGCCAAGGCCCAGGCCGGCGCGTACGGCGCCCTGCCGACCAAGGGCAAGGTCTTCGTCTCGGTCGCCAACCGCGACAAGCGCAACCTGGTCTTCCCGGCCCGCGCGCTGGTCGACCTCGGCTTCGAGGTGCTCGCCACCTCCGGCACCGCCGAGGTGCTGCAGCGCGGCGGCATCCCGTCCACCGTGGTGCGCAAGCACAGCGAGGGCGAGGGCCCGAACGGTGAGAAGACCATCGTCCAGCTGATCCACGACGGCGAGGTGGACCTCATCATCAACACCCCGTACGGCAACAGCGGCCGCCTCGACGGCTACGAGATCCGTACGGCCGCGGTGGCGCGCGGCGTCCCGTGCCTGACGACCGTTCAGGCGATGGGCGCGGCGGTGCAGGGCACCGACGCACTGCTGCGGGGCGACGTCGGTGTGATGTCGCTCCAGGAGCACGCGGCCCTGATCAACGCCGGCCGCAAGTAGCTCGTCTCCGTGGGGGGCACACCGCAGGTTGGGGTGCCCCCCACACCCATGTCCGAATCCGGCTCCGAGGAAGGGTGCACCCCGTCGTGTACAAGCTGCTGTTCGATCTGGTCTTCAAGAAGATGGACCCGGAGAAGGCGCACCACCTGGCCTTCTTCTGGATCCGGCTGGCCGCCTCGGTGCCCGGGCTGCGGCAGCTGGTGAGGCTGGTGCTGGCGCCGCGTCACGCCTCGCTGCGCACCACGGCGTTGGGCCTCGACCTGCCGGGCCCGTTCGGGCTGGGCGCCGGCTTCGACAAGAACGGGATCGGGATCGACGGGCTGTCGATGCTGGGCTTCGACTACGTCGAGATCGGCACGGTGACCGGTGAGCCGCAGCCCGGGAACCCGGCGCCGCGGCTGTTCCGGCTGGTCGAGGACCGGGCGCTGATCAACCGGATGGGGTTCAACAACCAGGGCTCGGCACGGGTCGCCGCGCGGCTGGCGGGGCGGGCCCGGACGGGACTCACGCCGGTGGTCGGCGTCAACATCGGCAAGACCAAGCTGGTGGAGGAGGCCGACGCCACCGAGGACTACGTGAAGAGCACGCAGTGGCTGGCGGAGCACGCCGACTACCTGGTGGTGAACGTCTCGTCGCCGAACACGCCGGGGCTGCGGAACCTGCAGACGGTGTCGGCGCTGGCTCCGCTGCTGGTCGACGTGCGGCGGGCGGCGGACCGGTCGGTGCCGCACCACGTGCCGCTGCTGGTGAAGATCGCGCCCGACCTGGCGGACGAGGACATCGACGCGATCGCCGACATGGCGATGGAGATCGGGCTGGACGGGATCATCGCGACCAACACCACGATCGGGCGGGAGGGGCTCCGGGAGCCTGCCGCCCGGGTGGAGGAGATCGGGATGGGCGGGCTGTCGGGGGCTCCGCTCAAGGCGCGGTCGCTGGAGGTGCTGCAGCGGCTGCGGGCGCGGACCCAGGGGCGGCTGGTGCTGGTCGCCGTGGGCGGCATCGAGACGGCGGACGACGCGTGGGAGCGGATCACGCACGGGGCGGATCTGGTGCAGGGGTACAGCGCGTTCATCTACGAGGGGCCGTTCTGGATGCGGCGGATGCACCGGGGGTTGGCGGCGCGGTTGAAGGCGAGCGGGTACGCGAGCATCGCTGAGGCTGTGGGGACGGCCAAGGCCTGACCGGGAGCGGGGGTGGGGGGACTGTGCGATGCGGAGTGCGGCAAGTGCCGTTCCCCTGCGCGCAGTTCCTCGCGCCCCTGGTTGCCGAATGGTCCGGTGCTCGTTCTTGGTTCGTAGCGGGACGTTCTACGAAGGTGAGATCTGATGGCCCATCCAGTGGTGGCCGAGGCGGAGTTGGTGGAGTCCGTGGCGGCCGGGGTGTACCGGCGGTTGGTGCTGCGGGCGCCGGAGGTGGCGCGGCGGGTGGGGCCGGGGCACTTCGCGACGCTCGGGGTGGGTGGGGCGATGCTGCTGCGGCGGGCGTTCTGGATTCACCGGGCCGACGTCGGGGGCGGGACGGTCGAGCTGGTGGTGGCTGAACGTGGCGCGGGGACACGGGAGTTGGTGCGCAGCAGGGTGGGGGAGCGGTTGAGTCTGATCGCTCCGCTCGGGACGCCGTTCCCGGTGCCGGAGGGGCCGGTGAGCGCGCTGCTGGTGGCCGGCGGGTACGGGAGCGCGGCGCTGTTCGGGCTGGCGGAGGAGATCCGGCGGCGGGGCGGGCAGGTCGGGTTCATCCTCGGGGCGGCGACCGAGGGGCGGCTGTTCGGGGTGGCGGCGGCCCGGGAGCTGACGCAGGACGTGCTGGTGGTGACGGAGGACGGTTCGGCGGGGCTGACCGGGGTGGTCACCGAGGTGGTGGCCCAGGCGATGAAGGCGATCGACGCCACGGTGGTGTACGCCTGCGGGCCGACGCCGATGCTGGCGGAGGTCTCCGGGACGGCCGGGGAGCTGGGCGCGAGGTGCTGGACGGCGGTGGAGGAGACGATGGCCTGCGGGACGGGGCTCTGCACGACCTGCGTCCTGCCGGTGGTCGGGGCCGACGGGGTGAGCCGCTCGGTGCGGTCCTGCACGGACGGGCCGGTGTTCGACGGGGCGCGGGTGCGCTGGGCCTCGGTGGGGGCGGCGGTCTGATGGACCCTCAGGAAGTCGACCTCACCGCGCCGTTGGGGCACCGTACGGTGCCGAACCCCCTGACCACCGCCTCGGGCTGCGCCGGGTACGGGCGGGAGCTGGCCAAGTTCGTGCCGCTGGACGCGCTGGGCACGGTCACCACCAAGACGGTGATGGCGGCGCCGCGGCCGGGCGGGGCCGCCCCGCGGATGGCGGAGACCCCGTCGGGGATGCTGAACGCGGTCGGGCTGCAGGGCGCCGGCCTGGCCGGGTTCGTCCGGGACGAGCTGCCCTGGCTGGCGGAGCGCGGTGCCCGGGTGGTGGTCTCGGTCGCGGGGGAGCGGCTGGAGGAGTTCGCCGAGGTCACCGCCGGGCTGCGCGGGCGGCCCGGAGTGGTCGGCATCGAGGTCAACCTGTCCTGCCCGAACGCCGCCGACCGCGGCCAGGTCTTCGCCTGCAACCCCGCCACCTCCTACGACGTGGTCCGGGCGGTCCGGCGGGAGGCCGACGCGGAGCTGCCGGTCTACGCCAAGCTCTCCCCGGACGTCACCTCGGTCACCCAGATCGCCGCCGCCTGCGTGCAGGCCGGTGCCGACGGACTGTCACTCATCAACACCCCGCTCGGGATGGCCATCGACCCGGTCACCATGCGCCCCGCCCCGGGCGGCGCGGCCGGCGGGCTGTCCGGCCCGGCGATCCGGCCGCTGGCCGTGCGCTGCGTGCACCAGGTGCACGCGGAGATGCTGGCCGGGCGCATCCCGAGGGTGCCGATCCTCGCCATGGGCGGGCTCCGGACCGGGCTGGACGCCCTGGAGTTCACCCTGGCCGGTGCCGCCGGGGTCGCCGTCGGCACCACGCTGTTCCACGACCCGACCGCCCCGCTGCGCATCCTCGACGAGCTGCGCACCGAGCTGGCGGCCCGGGGTTTCGCGAAGTACACGGACGCGGTGGGGTACGCCCACCGCGCGGATTCCACCTGAAAGGCCGTCATGACGCTCGCTCCCTTCGGTACCCGCCTCGCCGCCGCCCTGGAGACCCGCGGCCGGCTCTGCGTGGGCATCGACCCGCACGCCTCGCTGCTCGCCGCCTGGGGCCTGAACGACGACATCGCGGGCCTGGAGGCCTTCAGCCGCACCGTGGTCGAGGCGCTGGCCGGTGAGGTGGCGGTGCTCAAGCCGCAGGCCGCGTTCTTCGAGCGGTTCGGCTCGCGGGGCATCGCGGTGCTGGAGCGGACCGTCACCGAGGCCCGCGAGGCGGGCGCGCTGGTGCTGATGGACGCCAAGCGCGGTGACATCGGCTCCACCATGGCCGCCTACGCGGAGACCTTCCTGTCACCGGACCGGGCGCTGTTCTCGGACGCGCTGACCGTCTCGCCGTACCTGGGCTTCGGGTCGCTGCAGCCGGCCGTGGACCTGGCGAAGGCCAACGGCTGCGGCCTGTTCGCGCTGGCGCTCACCTCCAACCCGGAGGGCCACGAGGTCCAGCGGGCCGTCGGCGCCGACGGCCTGACGGTGGCCCAGGGCGTGCTGAACCGGCTGAAGGCGGAGAACGAGGGTGCCGAGCCGCTCGGCTCCTTCGGCGCGGTGGTCGGTGCCACCCTGGCCGAGGCCGGGGCGGACCTCGCGATCAACGGCGCGCTGCTGGCCCCCGGGGTCGGCGCCCAGGGGGCCACGGCGGCCGACCTGCCCCGGGTGTTCGGCGACTCGGTCGGGAACGTCCTGCCCAGCGTGAGCCGGGACGTGCTCAAGCACGGGCCCTCGGTGGCGGCCCTGCGGGCGGCCTCGGAGCGCTTCGTCGAGGAGATCGCGGCGGTGGTGAAGTAACGGAGGATGTGACGGGCGTCCTGTGAGGCGCGTCACAGCGGCCCGGCCGATGAGTCGTCAGGGCGGCTGATTTGCCCGGAAAAGTCCTGGTCGACCTTGGCTGACCAGGACTTTTCGTGTTCTTTTCCTGACGCGCGGCCTCAAGTTGGGTAGTGTCCGGCGAGAGGTCACCGAGGGGCGGCGGAACCGTTGCTCTCGCAGGTCAGAGCCGTGAGGTTCTGCATTTCGGTGCGCTTCGAAGGCACCACCCAGTCATAGCTCATTTCCTTCCATCTACACCTGAGGTGAACGGCGTGGCTCTTCCGCCCCTTACCCCTGAACAGCGCACCGCCGCGCTCGCGAAGGCTGCCGAAGCCCGTCGGAAGCGCGCCGATGTGAAGAACAAGCTGAAGCACTCCGGTGCCTCGCTGCACGACGTGATCAAGGCGGGCAAGGCCGATGACGAGGTCATCGGCAAGATGAAGGTCTCCGCACTGCTGGAGTCCATGCCCGGCGTCGGCAAGGTCCGCGCCAAGCAGATCATGGAGCGCCTGGGGATCTCCGAGAGCCGCCGCGTGCGCGGGCTCGGGACGAACCAGATCGCTTCGCTGGAGCGGGAGTTCGGTTCCACGGCCTCCTGACCACGGCTCTCTCGGTATCGGGAGCCACAGCCGGGTGCCGACCCGGTGGTCCCCGGAACGTCCGCGATCCGGGATAATCGGTGCATGAGTGAACGTCCGCGGCTGACCGTGCTCTCCGGCCCTTCGGGGGTCGGCAAGAGCACGGTCGTCGCTCATCTGAGGAAGCAGCACCCCGAGCTCTGGCTCTCGGTGTCGGTCACCACCCGGCATCCGAGGCCCGGCGAGAAGAACGGGGTCCACTACTACTTCGTCGACAACGACGAGTTCGAGAAGCTGGTCGCCAACGGCGAGCTGCTGGAGTGGGCCGTGTTCGCCGGGAACCGTTACGGCACCCCGCGCGCGGCCGTGCTGGAGAAGCTGGCGAACGGGAAGCCGGTCCTGCTGGAGATCGACCTCCAGGGGGCCCGGCAGGTCCGGGAGTCGATGCCCGAGGCCCAGCTGGTCTTCCTCGGTCCGCCGAGCTGGGAGGAGCTGGTCCGCCGGCTCACCGGCCGGGGCACCGAGCCGCAGGACGTGATCGACCGTCGGCTGGAGGCCGCCAAGGTCGAGCTCGCGGCCGAGCCGGAGTTCGACACCACGCTGGTCAACCACTCCGTCGAGCAGGTGTCCGCCGAACTGCTAAGGTTGCTCGGTGTAGCCTGAGCAGTTCTTTCTGCTCAGGATTTGTTTCTTCTTTCGGAAGGTTTTCGCGTGTCCTCTTCCATGACCGCGCCCGAGGGCATCATCAACCCGCCGATCGACGAGCTGCTCGAGGCGACCGACTCGAAGTACAGCCTGGTCATCTACGCCGCCAAGCGCGCGCGTCAGATCAACGCGTACTACTCGCAGCTCGGTGAGGGCCTCCTGGAGTACGTCGGCCCGCTGGTCGACACCCACGTGCACGAGAAGCCGCTGTCGATCGCGCTGCGCGAGATCAACGCGGGCATGCTGACGGCCGAGGCCGTCGAGGCCGCCTGAGTCTCCCGGTACGTCGCGGAGGGCCCGTCGGAGCAACTGCTCCGGCGGGCCCTCTCGTGTTGCCGCGGGTGTGTCGCGGGCCATGGTGCGACGGGCTTCTGATGGGTCGTAGGGTGGGGCTCGTCCCCGCCCGCCCGGCAGAGAGAGCCACCGCGATGAACGCCAGCCCGCCCAATGTCGTCCTCGGCGTGAGCGGCGGCATCGCCGCGTACAAGGCGTGCGAGCTGCTGCGCCGGTTCACCGAGTCCGGCCACGCCGTGACCGTGGTGCCGACCGCCGCCGCGCTGCACTTCGTCGGCGAGGCCACCTGGGCCGCCCTCTCGGGCCGCCCGGCCGCGACCGAGACCTGGGAGCGGGTGCACGAGGTCCCGCACGTGCGGATCGGCCAGCAGGCGGACCTGGTGGTGGTGGCCCCGGCCACCGCCGACCTGATGGCCAAGGCCGCCCACGGCCTGGCCGACGACCTGCTCACCAACACCCTGCTGACCGCCCGCTGTCCGGTGGTGCTGGCACCCGCCATGCACACCGAGATGTGGGAGCACCCGGCCACCCAGGAGAACGTGGCCACCCTGCGCCGCCGGGGCGTGATCGTGCTGGAGCCCGCCGTCGGCCGGCTCACCGGCAAGGACACCGGCAAGGGCCGGCTGCCCGAGCCCTCCGCGATCTTCGAGGCCTGCCGCCGGGTGCTGGAGCGCGGCGGCCTGGACGCCGACCTGACGGGCCGTCACGTGGTGGTCTCGGCCGGCGGCACCCGGGAGCCGCTGGACCCGGTCCGCTACCTGGGCAACCTCTCCTCCGGCAAGCAGGGCTACGCGCTGGCCACCACCGCCGCCGCGCGCGGGGCCCGGGTCACCCTGCTCTCCGCCAACGCCACCCTGCCGGACCCGGCCGGGGTGGACGTGGTGCACGTCTCCACCGCGCTGGAGCTGCGGGAGGCCGCGCTGAAGGCGGTGGCCGACGCGGACGCCGTGGTGATGGCGGCCGCGGTGGCCGACTTCCGGCCGGCCGAGTACGCCACCGGGAAGATCAAGAAGGTGGACGGGCAGGACCCGGCGCCGGTCGCGCTGGTCCGCAACCCCGACATCCTGGCCGAGCTCTCCGCCCACCGGGCCCGCCCCGGCCAGGTGGTGGTCGGCTTCGCCGCCGAGACCGACGACGTGCTCGCCAACGGGCGGGCGAAGCTGGCGCGCAAGGGCTGCGACCTGTTGGTCGTCAACGAAGTGGGCGGCGGTAAGGCTTTCGGTCAGGACACCAATGCGGCGGTTCTGCTGAGCGCGGACGGAACCGAGGCCGAGATCGCCGACGGTCCCAAGGAATCGCTGGCAGACGCGGTCTGGGACGCCGTCGCGGGCCGCCTGGGCTGAGCTCGGAGCACGGTCGATTCCATCTCAATCCTTGAGGGGGGATGCCGCCGACTGGTAGCGGACCGTTACACTCGCGGAATCGAAGTCTTTCCGGATGTCCGGACCGCCGGGCATTCAGTCAGCAGCCGCTGCAACCCCAGGGAGCGCTGTGTCTCGCCGCCTGTTCACCTCGGAGTCCGTCACCGAGGGGCACCCCGACAAGATCGCTGACCAGATCAGCGACACCATCCTGGACGCGCTCCTCGCGGCCGACCCCACCTCGCGGGTCGCCGTCGAGACGCTGATCACCACCGGCCTCGTGCACATCGCCGGTGAGGTCACCACCAAGGCCTACGCTCCGATCGCCCAGCTCGTCCGGGAGAAGATCCTGGAGATCGGCTACGACTCCTCGAAGAAGGGCTTCGACGGCGCTTCCTGCGGCGTCTCGGTCTCCATCGGTGCGCAGTCCCCGGACATCGCGCAGGGCGTCGACACCGCGTACGAGGCCCGGGTCGAGGGCGACGAGGACGACCTCGACAAGCAGGGCGCCGGCGACCAGGGTCTGATGTTCGGCTACGCGAGCGACGAGACCCCCGAGCTGATGCCGCTGCCGATCACCCTGGCGCACCGGCTCTCCAAGCGTCTCTCCGAGGTGCGCAAGAACGGCCAGATCCCGTACCTGCGCCCCGACGGCAAGACCCAGGTCACCATCGAGTACGACGGCGACAAGGCCGTCCGCCTCGACACCGTGGTGGTCTCCTCGCAGCACGCGAGCGACATCGACCTGGACTCGCTGCTCACCCCGGACATCCGCGAGTTCGTCGTGGAGCCGGAGCTGCAGCGGCTGGCCGACGACGGCATCAAGCTGGTGACCGAGGGCTACCGCCTGCTGGTCAACCCGACCGGCCGCTTCGAGATCGGCGGCCCGATGGGCGACGCCGGCCTCACCGGCCGCAAGATCATCATCGACACCTACGGCGGCATGGCCCGCCACGGTGGCGGCGCCTTCTCGGGCAAGGACCCGTCCAAGGTGGATCGTTCGGCCGCCTACGCGATGCGCTGGGTCGCCAAGAACATCGTCGCCGCGGGCCTGGCCTCGCGCGCCGAGGTCCAGGTCGCGTACGCGATCGGCAAGGCCGAGCCGGTGGGCCTGTTCGTGGAGACCTTCGGCACCGAGACCGTCCCGGTGCTGAAGATCCAGGCCGCGGTCTCCGAGGTCTTCGACCTCCGCCCGGCCGCGATCATCCGCGACCTCGACCTGCTCCGCCCGATCTACGCGAAGACCGCCGCGTACGGCCACTTCGGCCGTGACGACGCGGACTTCACCTGGGAGCGGACCGACCGGGTCGAGCAGCTGAAGAAGGCCGTCCAGGCCTGACGCTCCTCGTCGTGAGCGGCGGTCACCCCTCGCGGGGTGGCCGCCGCTTCGTCGTGTCGTCGGTGCGGTCTGATAGATGTTGGGGCGATGAGCAGCACAGACGAGGGCGGTACGGCCGACACCGGGGAGCAGCTGGCCTTCATCCGGGACACGGTCCGCAGGGCCAAGCCCCGGACGTGGCGCGGCGCGCAGCTGGCCGAGCACCTGCCGGTGGCCCGGGTGGTGGTGGACAAGGGGCTGCTCAGCCTGGACAAGTTCTTCGACTACGCGGTGCCCGCCAACCTGGCGGACGAGGCCCAGCCCGGGGTCCGGGTCCGGGTCCGGTTCGGCGCCCGGGTCGGGACCAACGGGCGGCGCGAGGGCGGGGAGCTGCACGACGGCTTCGTGGTGGCCCGGCTGGAGCACTCCGACTTCCCCGGCGTACTGGCCCCGCTGGCCCAGGTGCTCTCCCCGGAGCGGGTGCTGACGCCCCCTCTGCTGCGACTGTGCCGCACCGTCGCCGACCGGTACGCGGGCTCGCTGGCCGACGTGCTCCAGCTCGCCGTGCCGCCGCGGCACGCCCAGGCCGAGGCGGAGCCCTCGCCCGAGCCGCTGCCCGACCCGCCGTTCCCCTCGGCCGAGAGCTGGTCGCGGTACGAGGAGGGCCCGGAGTACCTGACGGCCCTTCGGGACGGGGTGGCCCCGCGCGCGGTCTGGACGGCGCTGCCCGGCCCTGACTGGCCGTCGGAGATCGCCCGGGCGGTGGCCGCCACCCTGGCCGGGGGCCGGGGCGCACTGGTGGTGCTGCCCGAGGGGCGGTCGGTGGCCCGGGTGGACGAGGCGCTGACCGCGCTGCTCGGCGAGGGCCGGCACGTCGCGCTGGCCGCCGACCTCGGGCCGCGCGAGCGGTACCGGCGCTGGCTGTCGGTGAGCCGGGGCTCGGTGCGGGCGGTGATCGGGACGCGGGCCGCGATGTTCGCCCCGGTGCGCGACCTCGGGCTGGTGGTGGTCTGGAACGACGGGGACGGCAACCACAGCGACCAGCGCGCCCCGCACCCGCACGTGCGCGAGGTGGCGCTGCTGCGGGCGGCGGAGGAGAAGGCCGGGGTGCTGCTCGGCGGGCTCTCGATGACGGTGGAGGCGGCGCAGCTGCTGTCGACGGGGTGGGCCCGGCCGCTGGCCGCTCCCCGGGCCGTGGTGCGTTCGACCGCGCCGCGGGTGCGGACCGTGACCGACCAGGACCAGGGGCGGGACGAGGCCGCGCAGTACGCCCGGCTGCCCCGCCCGGCCTGGGAGGCGGCCCGGGACGCGCTGGCGCACGGGCCGGTGCTGATCCAGGTGCCCCGGCGTGGCTACGTGCCCCGGTTGGCGTGTGGCCGGTGCCGGACTCCCGCGCGCTGCCGGACATGTGAGGGACCGTTGGCCTCCGGCTCCGCCGGGGCGGTGCTGAGCTGTGCCTGGTGCGGGCGGGAGGAGCCGGACTGGCACTGCGTGGAGTGCGGCTCGTTCCGGCTGCGGGCGCAGGTGGTCGGGGCGGGGCGGACGGCGGAGGAGCTGGGCAAGGCCTTCCCCCGGGTGCCGGTGCGCACTTCGGGGAGGGATTCGGTGCTGTCGGTGGTGTCCGGGGAGCCGGCTCTGGTGATCTCCACGCCGGGGGCCGAGCCGGTGGCCGAGGGCGGCTACGCGGCGGCGCTGCTGCTGGACGGCTGGGCGCTGCTGGGCCGACCGGATCTGCGGGCCGGGGAGGAGGCGCTGCGGCTGTGGATGGCGGCGGCCGGGCTGGTGCGGCCGGCGTCGGACGGTGGCGCGGTGGTGGTGGTCGCCGAGCCGACCGCCCGGCCGGTGCAGGCGCTGGTGCGCTGGGACCCGGCCGGGCACGCGGGGTTGGAGCTGGCGGAGCGGGCCCAGCTGCACTTTCCGCCGGTCTCCCGGATGGCCTCGGTGACCGGCTCGGCGCAGGCGGTCGAGGACCTGCTCGGGCTGATCCGCCTGCCGGAGGGCGCCGACGTACTGGGGCCGGTGCCGGCCTCCGGCGGGCGGGGCGTCGAGCTGGAGCGGGCGCTGCTGCGGGTGGCGCCCGGTCAGGGGGCCGCGCTGGCGGCCGCGCTGAAGGCGGCTCAGATCGCGCGGGTGGCGCTGCGGCCGCCGGACTCGGTGAAGATCCGGGTGGATCCGCTCGACATCGGCTGAGGGCTCTCGAACCCGCGGCTCAGCAGGCGGACCGCGAGGGTGACCTCCCAGGCGAAGACCGGGAGGGCGGCGAGTGCGCCTGCCGTTGAGACCTGCTCGTACGCGCCGAACAGGACGGCGACGGCGGAGGCGAGGATCAGCGGGCCGCCGAGCAGGCCGAGGGCGGTGACCGGGCGGGGGAGCAGGCGGGCCCGGTGGAGCGCGTACGCCAGGACGGTGGTGTTGAGGCCGAGGGCGACGTTCGGGCCGAGGAGGAACGTCTGCTGGTGGAGGGCGACGAGGAGCTCCCGGCCGCTCGCCTCCTGAGGGATCGTCACCAGGGTGAGGACGCTGAGGATGCCGACGGCGATCACCGCGCCCTCGAGCAGGCGGCCGGCCAGGTAGGAGTGGGCGGCGGCTGCGCTGCGCCGGCTGAGGACCGGGTGGAGCACGGCGCCGGTGCCGACCACGGCGGTGACCAGGACGATCTCGGCGAGCACGCCGAGCAGGGCGCGGGTGCCCGAGCCCGGTTGGCCGTCGAGCAGCGGTCGGTAGAGCGACATCCCGGCGACGGCGGCGACTTCGGTGAGCAGGAACAGCGCGCCGGTGATGACGGCGGTCTTGCGGTCCGGATGCATGACGGTCCTCCCCTGGTGTACGGCGTACACCTTCTGATAGGGCATCACCGTAGGCGTACGCCGTACACTCGGTCAAGTGTCCGAGCTGAGAGGGGTTGTGGGATGGCTGGTGGGATGGCTGGTGGGGTGTCCGGTGGGGCGGTGCGGCGGGAGCCGTTGAACCGGGGGCGGGTGCTGGCGGCGGCGGTGGAGCTGGCGGACGGCATCGGGATCGAGGCGCTGAGCATGCGGCGGCTGGCCCAGGAGCTGGGCGTGGTGCCGATGGCGCTCTACAAGCACGTCGCCAACAAGGAGCAGCTGCTCGACGGCATGGTGGACGCGGTGCTCGCCGAGATCGCCCCGGTGGGGGAGGGGCCCTGGCGGGAGGTGGTGCGGGCGCGGGTGCTCTCGGCGCGGGCGGCGCTGCTGCTCCACCCGTGGGCGGCGCGGGTGATCGAGGGCCGGCCGGTGCCGACGGCGGCCGTGCTGGCGTACCTCGACTCGATGGCGGAGGCATTCCGGGGCGGGGGGCTGTCGGTGCAGCTGACGCACCACGTGATGCACGCGATGGGGAGCCGGCTGCTGGGCTTCAGCCAGGAGCTGTTCCAGGCCTCGGGTGGGTCCGGGCCGCCGCCGGCTCCGTTCGTGGCGGCCTTCCCGCGGCTGGCGGAGCTGGCGGGGGCGGGGCATGACGAGGCGTCGGTCGTGGTCGGTGGCGGGTGTGACGACCAGTTCGAGTTCGAGTTCGCGCTGGACCTGCTGCTGGACGGCTTCGCCCGGCTGCACGAGGCGGGTTGGGCGCCGCCGGTGCGGGGGTAGGGTCGGTGGTCGTGGAGCTGCGCAGGCGTGAGGCGTCGAGGGTGCTGCTGGTCGACGAGACCGGGCGGGTGCTGCTGCTGTGCGGGGGCGATCCGCGCCGGGTGGGCCACCGGTGGTGGTTCACCGTGGGTGGTGGGGTGGACCAGGGGGAGGACCATCTCGGTGCCGCGGTAAGGGAGTTGCGGGAGGAGACCGCGCTGGTGCTGCCCGCCGAGCGGTTCGGCCCGGTGGTCTGGACCCGGCGGGCGTTCTTCAGCTACGACGGTCAGGGCTACGACCAGCACGAGGAGTACCGGCTGCTGCGGCTCACCGCGGCGGAGGCGGCGCGGGTCCGCGTCGACCCGGCGGAGGCTACCCACGGCCACCACTGGTGGACCCTGGACGAGCTCGCGGCCACGGAGGAGACCGTCTACCCCGAGCGGATGGCGGTCCTGCTCGGCGACCTGCTGCGCGCGGGGCCGCCCGGACCGGCCCTGCACCTGGGGGAGTTCACCGAGGGGGGCGATCCGGGGTGAGCGCGGTCGTGCGGTGGACCGACGCCGCCTCGGCCTTCGCGCGGATCCTCCGGGCGCACGGGCTGGACCCGGACGCGGTGGTGGACGTGGGGCGGGCGTGGGAGGCGTTCCGCGAGTTCGCGCAGCTGCCGCTGGGCGGGATCGCGTCGGCGGAGGAGGACGGCGACGGGTTCATCGTGCAGTGGGGGCGGTGGAGTTGGCACGGCGGGCGGCCCTCGTTGGGGTTCGCGCGCCAGGTGGGGGTGTGGGAGAACGGGGAGTTGGAGCTGCGGAGCGTGGAGCTCACGCTGCTCTTCGGTGACGACGTGGGGTGGGCGGGGCCCGGTCGGTCGCCGACCCGGGGTGGCGGGACGGACTTCCGCTTCGAACCCCTCGGCCCCGAGCGGGCGGTGGCGCTGGACGGGATCGTGGCGTTCGTCGAGACGCTCCCGGAGGTCCGGGCGCTAGGGCGGGCGGCTCCGGTGGGGAGTGCGCTCGGGATGGAGCGTGTCTGCTGAGGCGGGGGTGTCGAGGGGCGCGGCAGTGGTCACAGGCATGGTTCCTACGCACCACCCTTTGGGGTCGGTCGACGGACCACGGGGCCTGGTCGAAGCACTGCTGTGCGATCTCGACAACGTGATCCGGTTCCACGAGCAGGACGAGGTGGATCGGCTGGAGCGGCGTAGGCGCAGGACGTCCCGGGTGCTGCTGGTCGACGAGGCGGAGCGGCTGTTGCTGCTCCGCGCGCGCGATCCGCGGCGGCTGGGCGCCGGTTGGTGGTTCACCGTGGGTGGGGGAGTGGAGCGGGGTGAGGACCAACTCGCGGCCGCCGTGCGGGAGGTGCGGGAGGAGACCGCGCTAGACCTGCCTGCCGACCGGTTCGGCCCGCAGATCTGGACCCGGCAGGCGCTGTTCAGCGTCGACGGGCAGGGCTACGACCAGTACGAGGAGTACCGGCTGCTGCGGGTCACAGCCGCCGAGGCTGAGCAGGTCCGGGTCGACACGGCGGAGGCGGGCCACGGTCACCGGTGGTGGCGGCTGGACGAGTTGGCCACCACCCGCGAGACCGTCCGGCCGAAGGGGATGGCCGGGCTGCTCACCGACCTGCTCCACGGCGGGCCGCCGGTGGTCCCGCTCCACCTGGGCGACTTCGACGAGGACACCGATCCGGAGTGACCGCGACGGCCTTGTCAGGACACTGCCGCCGGGGAGTTCGGGCCGGACCCGCCGTCGGTACGGGCCTCGCCTTCGGCCGGGCGTGCTGGTTGGACCGCGGGTGGGCCGGGGCCCGGGCGGCGGTGGGGTGCTGACGTGGTGACAGGATCGGCGGTATGAGCGCTCTCGGGTTCGACGCCCTGCTGTGTGACCTGGACAACGTGATCCGGTTCTACGAGTACGACGAGGTGGACCGGCTGGAGCGGCTGGCCGGGCTGGAACCCGGGACCACGGCGGCGATCGGGTTCGCGCCGGAGCGGGACCTGCCGCTGCTGCTGGGACGGATCGGGCGGGCGGAGTGGGCCGCCTCGATCGCGGCTGCGCTGGTGGAGCTGGTGCCGGGTCAGCCGGCGGGGGAACTGGCGGAGGAGCTGGCGGCGGCGTTCGCGCACGCGCCGTCGCGGGTGGACGGGGAGGCGGCGGAGCTCGTCCGGCGGGTGCGGCGGGTGGTGCCGGTGGTGCTGGTGACCAACGCGACGACCTGGCTGGAGGAGGACTTGGAGCGGCTCGGGATCGACGACCTGGCCGACCACGTGGTCAGCAGCGCGCGGCTGGGCATCGCCAAGCCCGACCCGGCGGTCTACCGGATCGCGGCCGAGCTGGTGGGGGTCCCGGCCGGCCGCTGCGTGTTCGTGGATGACAGTCGGACGAACGTGGAGGCGGCGCGGCGGGAGGGGATGACGGCGGTGCTCTACCGCGGGCCTGCGGACCTGCGGGGGCTCGCCGGTGCGGTGGCCGGAGTCTGAGGCACTGTTCAGGGCGTCAGGTCGATGACCCGGACGGGTTCGCCTTTCCAGCGGGACGGGTCGACGGTGGCGACCACCGCGCCGTCCGGCCGGTCGGGGGTGGGGGCTGCGGCGTAGCGGGTGTGAGCCTGGGCCCAGGTGGTGTCGGCGGCGAGGGCCAGGGCGGCGGGGAGGTCGAGCTCGAGGACAGTGACGCCGGGGAGGGCAGCGAGGTGCTCGGCGGTACCGGGGCGTTCGCGGTCGGCCTCGACCAGCGCGCAGGCGGGGGCGTAGAGGTACCAGCCGGGTTCGGAGTGCGCGCGGTGGATCAGGCGGGAAGCGAGGAGGTTCCCGCGTCCGGCGGCGACCATGGCGGAGTCGTCGAGGACCACGTGCAGGCCGGTCACCGGATCTCGGCCTGGGCCAGGCGGCGGTCGAGCTCGGCGTCCAGGAGCGTGGTGTCGGTGGTGTCGGGGTCGTAGCCGTTCCAGGCCTGGAGCTGACGTCTGGCCTGTTCGGCACGCTCGGCACGTTCGGCGGGGGTCAGGATGGTCTCGGCGAGACGGGCGAGGTAGGCGCGGAGGGAGAGGTGCTCGGCGGCGGCGACCTCGGCTAGGCGGTCACGGGCCTCGGCGGGGATCCGGACGTTGGCATCGGCCACGGGGGCTCCTCGTGGTGGGAGGCGGCACGGGGATCCGTGCCTCTACCTGGAGGCAGTCTAGCGGGTACGGACGCGTACCCGTACCCGCTGTGAGGTGTTCCGGTGGGTGGTCAGGCGGCGAGGCCGAGGGCGAGGGTGATGGCGACCGGGGTGAGGTAGAGGAGGGGGAAGGGGACGGTCTTGTAGGAGCGGGCGCGGAGGTTGGCGACGACCGCGCCGAGGAAGTAGAGGATCAGGCCGGTGGCGGCGGCCACGCCGAGGGCCGGGACGGCGAGGCCGAGGAGGAGGCCGGCCGCTCCGGCGAGCTTGGCGAGGGCGAGCGGGGTCCACCAGGAGCGCGGCACGCCGTAGTCGACGAGCGGCTGGGTGACGAACTCCGCGCGGCGGGCGAGGGAGACGCCGGAGAAGCCGACCCAGAGGGCGCTGGCGACGGTGAGGACGACATGGGCGACGGACATGGCGGTGCTCCTGATTCCGGGCGTGGGAGATGGGCGGCGTGACGGGCCGTCAGCTGCGCAGAGGAATCATGGCACAGATCTGAACGCGTTCAACAGTGGGTTCAGGTGAGGGTGTGGGCCGTGTAGCGGACGGCGTCCGGGGTGCGGGTGGCGGTGGCGACGGCGAGGGTGTGGGCCAGCCACCGGTAGCGCGGGTCGCCCGACTCGAAGCGGCAGAAGAGGCGGAAGTAGC
The DNA here is from genome assembly GCF_055584905.1 of Kitasatospora sp. NPDC088742. Classification (NCBI taxonomy): domain Bacteria; kingdom Bacillati; phylum Actinomycetota; class Actinomycetes; order Kitasatosporales; family Streptomycetaceae; genus Kitasatospora; species Kitasatospora sp. NPDC088742. The sequence goes on from NZ_JBVJLD010000022.1 coordinate 85,355, forward strand.
AGGCGGTGGGCGGGACTTGGTGGCCGGCGGCGAGGGCTTCGAGGACCTCGGGCGGGCCGGTGCGCAGGCCGGTGGTGGTGAGGTGGAGGTGGGCGCCGTCGTCGGTGCGGAGGGTGTAGCGGGTGTCGATGGCGATGGTGCCGTCGGGGTGGAGGAGCTGCCAGTCGGCGCCGCCGGGGAGGACGGTGCCGGTCAGGCGGGGGCCGGTGAAGCGGCCGCCGGTGATCGGGACGATGCGGCGGTGGCCCTGGGGGGAGGGGCCGAGGTCGAGGGGGGTGGCGACCTCGATGGTGAAGTCGGCGAGGGGTTCGAGGTGCACGGTGGAGGGCTCCGGGTCGGGGGTCAGATGGAAACGGTCCAGGAGGGGCGGGAGTTGAGGGCGGCCGGGTCGAAGCCGGCGGTGCGCTTGTAGGCGTCGGCGATGGCCGTGCGCTCGGCGAGGGGGACGACGGTCTCGATGTCGGTGAAGCCGAGCGGGGCGCGTTCGTGGGCGAGCCGCATCACCACCTCGGGGCCCTGCTGCCGGTTGGCCAGCTGGAGGGCGGTGGTGGCCGGGCGGCGGGACTCCTCGTACGCGGCGGGGGAGCCGGTGGTGGCGAGGGAGTGGGCGAGGGCGCGGGCGTCCAGGATGGCCTGGGAGGCGCCGTTGGACCCGACCGGGTACATCGCGTGGGCGGCGTCACCGAGCAGGACGACGCCCTCGGCGCTCCAGGAGGGCAGGGGGTCGCGGTCCACCATCGGGTACTCGTAGACGGCCTCGGCACCGGTGATCAGGGCGGGGACGTCCAGCCAGTCGAAGCGCCAGTCGGCGAAGTGGGCGGCGACGGCGGCCGGTTCGGCAGGGCGGTTCCAGTTGCCGCGGTCGGGGGCCTCGCCCGGGAGCGGCTGTTCGGCGATCCAGTTGATCCGGCTGCCGTCGCCGATCGGGTACGCGACGAACTTCTGGGTGCCGTCGCCCGCCATGATCATCGAACGGCCCGTCAGGAAGGGCGGGGCGACGGTGGTGCCGCGCCAGAGCACGAGTCCGTTCCACGGGGGTGCGCCCTCGGTGGGGTTGAGCGCGGCGCGGACGGCGGAGTGGATGCCGTCGGCGCCGATCAGGAGGTCGGAGTCGGGGGCGTCGTCGAGGCCGGTGATGCGGCTGTCCGTGCGGACGGCGTCGGCGCCGAGGCGTTCGCGGACGGCGTCGAGGAGGAGCAGCTGGAGCTCGCCGCGGTGGACGGAGTACTGCGGCCAGCGGTAGCCGGCGGCGAGGCCGCGCGGTTCGGACCAGATGGGCTGGCCGAAGCGGTTGAAGTAGGCGAGTTCGGCGGTGGGGACGGCCAGGGCGGCGAGGCGGTCGGCGAGGCCGAGTTCGGTCAACTCGCGGACGGCGTGCGGGAGGAGGTTGATGCCGACGCCGAGTGGGCGGATCTCGGGGGCGGCCTCGTGGACGGTGAGGTCGGTGAGGCCGGCGGCGTGCAGGCTGAGGGCGGTGGCGAGGCCGCCGATGCCGGCGCCGGCGATGGTGATGCGCACGCGCTTCGCTCCTTCGGAGATGGGAGAATGTTATGGCCGTAACAATCTCCTGTCGGGGCGTCGCGCGCAAGACCCTTTGAGGGGGAGAGGGAGGAGGGGGAGGGGGCGAGGGCGTTTGGGGAGGGAGTGGAGGGGGCGGCGGGGGTGGGGCGGTGGGATGCGCGAGACTCGGAGGGTGGAGAGCACTGATCGTCCGGACCTCAGGTATGCCGAGTACGCGCGGGAGCGGTTGGCGGGGATGCCGCCGCCGGCGGATCCGGAGGCGTTCGCGTTGGCGCACCACCTGCTGCACCTGTCGTACCTGGTGGTGGCCGATCTGGAGAGCCGGATCCACCGGCCGCGGGGGTGGACGTTGCCGGGGTTCCGGTTGATGTTCAAGCTGTGGCTGCTCGGGCCGACGCAGCCGGCCCGGCTGGCGGAGCTGTCGGCGATGTCGCGGTCGGCGGTGACCAATGCCGTCAACACCCTGGAGCGGGACGGGTTGGTGGAGCGGCGGCCGCTGCCGGACGACCGGCGGGCGGTCACGGTGGCGCTGACGGGTGCGGGGCAGGTGGCGGTGCGGGAGGCCTTCGGCGAGCAGACCCGGCGGGAGCAGGAGTGGTTCGCGGGGTTGGACGCGGAGGAACGGGCCGTGCTGACGGGGTTGTTGGGGCGGATCCTGGCGGCCCGGCCGGAGGGGGCCTGAGAGTGGCGGGGGCGGCCGGAGGCCGAGGGGTTCCTCGCGGTCGACGGTGCCGCCGATGAAGTGCGCCCGTTCGTCGAGGGAGTTGGAGGCGCGGCCGATCTCCTCGGCCTCCCGGTGCGCTGCGGGCAGGCGGGTTCGCGGTCAGGGTCGGGCGGCTGCCGGGGTGCCGAGCTCTTGGATGAGGCGGCGGTAGGTGGTGAAGGCGGGCTTGGGGGAGTAGTCGTCGCGCAGCAGGCCGAAGTGGTGGAACAGGCCGTCAGCGCTGCTGTCGGCGTCCCGGAGGGCGAAGAACGAGTAGCCCTGGATGGTGAGTTCGGCGGCGTGTGCCGCCACGGTGCGGACCACGGTGTCGAGGACGGCGGCCTGGCGCTGCTCGCTGCGGCCGGGGGCGGTGGGCCAGCCGTTCTCGCAGATCCGGATCGGGAGGGTGGCGGGGAGGCCGGCCTGCGGGAGGCTGGTCCGGCGGAAGGCGGTGAGCACGGCGGTCACGGCGTCGGCCAACTGGTCCTCGGGGAGCGGCCGGAAGACGTCCGGGAAGAAGTCCAGGCCGACGTGGTCCAGGCTCTCCCGGAAGCGGGGGCCGGCCAGGGCGCCGAGGTCGGCCCAGAAGGTGTCGGCCGGGTCGAAGGTCGGCACGGCGTTGAAGCCGACCGCCACGGGGTGGCCGAGGGAGTCGGCTGCCTCCCGGGCGGCGAGGACGCCCTGGACGAGGGCGTTCAGGACGTTCGGCATGCTGCCGTCGACGGTCGGGAGGGCGAGGTTCGGCTCCTCGCAGATCTGAACCGACGTCAGGTGCGGGCCCCCGGTCCGGACGGCCTCCCGGACGAACTCCGGCCAGCCGTCCAACTCGCCGGAGGGTTCGCGGTACTGGAGGACCAGGTCCAGGGTGCGGCCGTAGCCGAGGAGGCGGTGCGGCTCGGCCGGGGTGGGGACGGTCTCGGGTGTCGCGGTCCGCGCGAAGGAGCGGTAGGCCCGGACGGACAGCGGGGTGCGGGCGTCGCCCTGGAGAGCGGTCAGGGCGGCGGTGACGCGCTCGGGGGCGTCCGGGCTGACCGGGTGGACGACGCCCCGGTCGTCGCCGAGCAGCCCGCCGGGGTAGATGCCGAAGCTCAGGGTCATGAGGGCCTCCATAATTTTGGTGTCACACCAAATTTGTGGTGACACTAGCATGTGCGTCATGGGCCTTCGAGAGACCAAGAAGCAGCAGACCCGCACGGCCATCGCCGACACCGCCCTCGGGCTGTTCCTGGAGCGCGGCTTCGACCGGGTCACGGTCGCCGAGGTGGCCCGGCTGGCCGGGGTGTCCACCAACACGGTGTTCAACTACTTCCCGGCGAAGGAGGACCTCTTCTTCGACCGGCAGACCGAGGTGGAGCAGCACCTCGCCGCGCTGGTCCGCGACCGGGCACCGGGCGACTGCCCGGTGGCCGCCGTCCGGGACGACCTGCTCGCCGCGCTGCGGCGGGACGATCCGGCCCTCGGGCTCGGCGCCGGTGCGCCCGCGTTCTGGCGGGTGATCCGGGAGAGCCCGGCGCTGCGCGCCCGGGAGCGGGAGATCGGCGAGCACGTCGAGGCCGCCCTGACGGCCGCCCTGACGGAGCGTCCGCAGGAGGTGGTGCCGGCCGACGGAGTGCCGCCGGCCGTCCTGGCGGGGGCCGTCGCCGGGGTGCACCGGGCGGTGCTGGGCGAGCTCCGACGGCTGGTCACCGCGGGGGAGCCGCCCGCGCGGGCCCGGGAGGCGGCCGTCGAGGCGGCGCTCCGGGGGTTCGGGATGTTGTGCGCCGGGCTGCACAGTGGTGACCCGGCGTCAGATGCCTAGTGCCGTGCCCGGCACGGCACTAGCCGAGGAGTTCGGTGCGGCGGGTGAGGGTCCAGGTGCGTTCTTCCTCGATGTCGGGGACGAAGTCGCGCCGGAGGAAGGTGGACCAGGGGTCGGCGCCGGTGGGGCCGAGGCGGGTGATGCGGGTGGTCTCCTCGCGTTGGAGGCGGGCGAGGGCGTCGAGGACGGCGGCCGGGTCGGTGGTGGGGGCGTAGGCGGTGCAGAGGAGGCGGAGGCGGCGGGCGAGGGGTGCGCCGGAGGGGCCGAAGCCGGCGCGGGTCTGGCGTTCGGGGGAGCGCAGGGGGACGGTGTACCAGGCGAGTTGGGCGAAGTCCTGGAGGGGGTCGCCGGGGAGGGCGAGGTCCCAGTCGATGACGCCGGCGAGGCGGTCGTCGGACCAGACGGTGTTCCAGGGGGTGAGGTCGCCGTGACGGATGATCAGGCCCGGGCGCCAGTGGGCGTTCGGGTCGCACCAGACGGCGTCGGCCGGGGGCCGGAAGTCGCGGACGGCCTCGTGGTAGTCGCGCAGCCAGTGGCCGAGGGCGGTGATGCCCTCGTCGCTGCGGAGGGCCTCCGGCCAGGGTGTGAGGCCGACTTCGCCGGGGATCAGGGAGAGGACCTCCTCGCCGGAGGCGGCGCTGCCGCCGAGGACGCGCGGGGCGGTGGTGAAGCCGGAGCGCTCCAGGTGGCGGAGCAGCTCGTGGACGGCCGGGGTCCAGGCCCGCCAGGGGCGGCGGATGGTGTCGCCCTCGCGCCGTACGAGGGAGAGGCCGCCCTGCATCGATTCGCCGTCCTGGATCATGGTGCGATCGTACGGGGGGACGTTGCGCGGGAGAACTGCCGCCTCCTCGTGGGCCGGTGGGGGCGGCCGGACGAGGACGGGTGCTGGAACCGTGAGGAGCGGCGGGGGCGTCTCCGGCGGGACGTGGTGATCAAGGAGTGGGGTGTGCCGTGGCGGGTGTGGTGACGGAGAGGGTGGTCGGGGGCGGGGTGCGGGCTCCCGCGAGGCGGCGCGGGGTGTGGTGGCGGCTGGGGTACGGGCTGTGCGGGCTGGCGGTGGTGCCGGCGGTGGTCCTCGGGGCGGTGCGGGTCGGGGGGTTCGACGACGGGACGTTCTGGGCGGTGCCGATGGCCACGCTGCCGTACGCCGCGTTGGGGGCGCTGCTGGCGGCGGCGGGGCTGCTGGGGCTGCGGGCGTGGCGGACGGCGGTGCCGGCGGTGCTGCTGGTGGTGGTCCAAGTGGCTTGGTTCGCGCCGCGGTTGGTGGCGGACGCCGGTGCGGTGCCGGTGGATGCGCCGCGGCTGCGGGTGGCGTCGAGCAACGTCTACCAGGGGCGGGTGGACCCGGCGGCGCTGGTGGCGTTGGTGCGGGAGCAGCGGGTGGACGTGCTGGCGGCGGAGGAGTTGAACCCGGTGGCGGCGAGGCGGCTGGACGTTGCCGGGCTGGCCGAGTTGATGCCCCATCGGATCACCAGCGGGGACACCGTGCTGTACTCGCGGACGCCGCTCACGGCGGTGGGGGCCGGCACCACGGCCGGAGCCGCCGCGGCGGGTGAGGTGACGGTGGGCGGGAAGGCCGTGCGGGTGGTCCCCGTGCACACCTTCTACCCGGTCGGGGATCCGGCCAAGTGGGCTGACGGAATGCGGGAGTTGAAGGCGGAGGCGGCGCGCTCGGCCCGCACCACGGTGATGCTCGGGGACTTCAACGCCACCCTCGACCACGCGCCGATGCGCGAGCTGCTGAGCGCCGGACTGGCCGACACGCACGAGGAGCTGGGCAAGGGGCTGGTGCCGACCTGGCCGGAGGACTACCACGACCTGCCGGGGCTGCCGCCGGTGATCCAGATCGACCACGTGCTGCACGGGGAGGCGCTGCGGCCGGTGGAGGTGTCGGAACACACACTGGCGGGGACGGATCACCGGGCGCTGGTGGCGGAGCTGGCCCTGACGGGCTGAGAGGGTGGGGAGCGGCGGCGGGAAGAGGGAGAAAGCACTCTTCTGGCCACTACCAACTTATAGCGTGAGGGGGGCCTTGTGGCAAGGCCCCCCTGATGCCCCACAATCGCAGGTCGAAGCCAGAACCTGCACAAATGGGAGATTCGCGAGTTGTACACCTCTATGTCGGCATCAGGTTCGCGCACCACCGAGAGCGCCTTCGACCTGCCGGACCGTCTGGCCGCCAAGGCCGACCCGGCTCTGACCACGGCCGACGAGCGGCACTTCACCGCCATCGCGACCAGCCTGGAGGAGACCGTCGCCGAGCTGACCGAGCAGCTCGACACCGCCCGCAAGGCCCCCGGAGGGGCGGGCCGGGCCGCCATGGACCGCGACATCGAGGTGCACCGGCTGGCCGGGCGCCTGCGCGCGCTGGGCCGCTTCGGGCTCGACCTCTGCCTCGGGCACGTGGTGGAGGAGGGCAGCGGCGAGACGGTGTACATCGGCCGGCTCGGGCTGACCGACGCCGCCGGCCGCCGGCTGCTGGTGGACTGGCGCTCCCCGGCCGCCGAGCCGTTCTTCGCCGCCACCCACGCCACCCCGATGGGCCTGGCCAGCCGCCGCCGCTACCGCTGGACCCGGGGCCGGATCACCGACTACTGGGACGAGGTCTTCACCGCCGAGGGCCTGGAGGGCCGGGCCGCGCTGGACGACCAGTCGGCCTTCATCGCCAGCCTCGGCAGCACCCGGTCGCCGAAGATGCGCGACGTGCTGGCCACCATCCAGTCCGACCAGGACGCGGTGATCCGGGCCGGTTCGCGCGGCGCCCTGGTGGTCGACGGCGGCCCCGGCACCGGCAAGACCGTGGTCGCCCTGCACCGCTCGGCCTACCTGCTGTACGCCGACCCCAGGCTGGGCCACCGCCGCGGCGCGGTGCTCTTCGTCGGCCCGCACCAGCCGTACCTGAACTACGTCGCGGACGTGCTGCCCAGCCTCGGCGAGGAGGGCGTGCGGACCTGCACCCTGCGCGACCTGGTCGCCGAGGGCGCCGCCGCGCCGGCCGAGAGCGACCCCGAGGTGGCCCGGCTGAAGTCCACCGTGGAGATGGTCGGGGCGATCGAGTCGGCCGTCCGGATCTACGAGGAGGCGCCCACCGAGGGCACCAAGGTCACCACCGAGTGGGGCGAGTTCTGGCTGAACGCGCGGGACTGGGCGCAGGCCTTCGAGGCGGTGGAGCCCGGCACCCCGCACAACGAGGCGCGCGGACAGATCTGGGACGAGCTGGTCGCGCTGGTGCACGAGCAGCTGGACGAGGAGGCCGGGATCTCGGTCGAGCTGCTCTCCCGCTCGATGCGCCGGGACGCGGAACTGGTCGCCTCCTTCCGCAAGGCGTGGCCGCTGATCGAGGCCTCCGACCTGGTCGGCGACCTCTGGGAGGTGCCCGCGTACCTGCGGCTGTGCGCGCCGTGGCTGGCCCCCGAGGAGGTCCGGGCGCTGCGCCGGGCCGACCCCCGGGCCTGGACCACCGCCGACCTGCCGCTGCTCGACGCCGCCCGGTACCGGCTGGGCGACCCGCAGTTCGAGCGGCTGAAGCAGCGTCAGAAGGCCGCCGTGGCCGGCGAGCGGGCCCGGATGGACGACGTCATCCGGGAGATGGCCGGCGCCGACGACGACGGCGAGGGTGCCGTCACCATGCTGATGGGCCGTGACCTCCAGGACTCGCTGCTGGACGCGGGCGCGGTGCCCGAGGCGGCCGCCGAGCCCCTGGCCGGCCCGTTCGCCCACGTGGTGGTGGACGAGGCCCAGGAGCTCACCGACGCGGAGTGGCACATGCTGCTGCTGCGCTGCCCCTCCCGCAGCTTCACCGTGGTCGGCGACCGGGCGCAGGCCCGGCACGGCTTCACCGAGAGCTGGCAGGAGCGGCTGGACCGGATCGGCCTGGACCGCGTCACGGTCACCTCCCTGACCGTCAACTACCGCACCCCGGAAGAGGTGATGGCCGAGGCCGAGCCGCAGATCCGGGCCGCCCTGCCGGACGCCAACGTGCCGCTGTCGATCCGCAGCAGCGGGGTGCCGGTGCGGCACGGGGCCGTCGCGGAGCTGGACGCGGTGGTGGAGGAGTGGCTGGACGACAACACCGAGGGCACCGTCTGCGTGATCGGCGCACCGCGGTACCGGCCGGCCGACCCCCGGGTCCGGTCGCTCACCCCGACGCTCGCCAAGGGCCTGGAGTTCGACCTGGTCGTGGTGGTCGACCCGGCCTCGTTCGGCGAGGGCGTCGAGGGGGCGGTGGACCGGTACGTGGCGATGACCCGGACGACGCGGGAGTTGGTGGTGCTCGCCGGGTGACGGCCGGGCTGGCCGCCGGGCGGGCCGCCGTCAGCCGCGGAGCGGGACGCCCGGGTGCTCGGGGTGGCGGGCCGGCGGGATGGCGGGCGGCAGGCTGCGGGTGAGCGGGTGCTCCTCCGCCGGGCGGGCCTGGCGGCCGAGCGGGACGCCCTCGGCCGGCCGGGCGTGCGGGAGGCCGTCGGCGGGTCGGGCGTGCGGGAGGCCGTCGGCCGGCCGGGCGTGCGGCATCTCCTCGGGCGGGCGGCTGGGCGAGGGCACGGAGGTGGCGAGCAGCTCGCCGGTGGGCCGCCGCATCCCGTAACGGCGGTGCACCGCCTGCTTGGTGACCCCCAGGGCCGACCCCACCGAGTCCCAGGAGAAGCCCAGCGCGCGGTCGAACTCGACGGCCGCCGCCACCAGCGTCTCCACGCTCTCCCGCAGCTCCTGCGCCAGCCGGACGGTCGGCGCGGGAGCCCGGCCGTAGACCACGAACCCGGCGGAGGTGGAGGGCCGCCGGGGGCGGTAGACGTTGCCCAGCTGGGCGGTGAGGGTGCGCAGCGCGTCCACCTGGCGCCGCACCCGTTCGATGTCGCGCACCAGCAGGTGCAGGCTGGCCCGCGCTCGGGCGTCGTGGTTGATCTGCTCGGCCATGGCCTCTTCCCCTACGTGCTGCTTCCGGCTGCGTCCGGGTGCCGGTCCCGGCCCGGGCCTCGGCGGCCCGGTCAATCCCACTTGACCAACGCCCGAGTGCGCCGCTGGTCACGCGACCCGTGCAGACGGGATATGCCAGAAGTGCCGCCGAACGGGTGGCCCGGGATCGCACGGCGGGATTGCATAGACTGGCCGCTGCCCGTGCCAGATCGACCGTCAGGAGAGCCCCAGCATGGCGATTCAGCCGATCCGGCTGTTCGGCGACCCGGTCCTGCGGGCCACCGCGCGGCCCGTCACCACCTTCGACAAGGAGCTGCGCAGGCTGGTCAAGGACCTCACCGACACCATGGTCGACGCCCCCGGCGCGGGCCTCGCGGCCCCCCAACTCGGCGTCTCGCTCCGGGTGTTCACCTACCGGGTGGACGGCGTGCTGGGCCACCTGGTCAACCCCGACCTCTCGCTCAGCGAGGAGGAGCAGGACGGCCCCGAGGGCTGCCTCTCGCTCCCCGGCCTGCGCTTCGACACCAAGCGGGCGTACGGCGTGGTGGCCAAGGGCTTCACCATGTACGGCGACCCGGTGACGGTGGAGGGCACCCAGCTGCTGGCCCGCTGCATCCAGCACGAGACCGACCACCTCGACGGCATCATCTTCGTCGACCGGCTCGACCGCGAACGGCGCAAGGCCGCGCTCAAGGCCATCCGCGAGGCCGACTGGGGCGCCACGCCGCCGCAGGTCAGGCTCTCCCCGCACTCCACCTTCGGCTCCGCCCGCTGACGCCGCGCGAGCCCCGCCGACGTTCCCTGACGCCCGCTCAGAACCACCGCTAGGAAAGGCCCCCGCATGCGCCTCGTCTTCGCCGGCACCCCCGAGGTCGCCGTCCCCGCCCTGGACGCCCTGATCGCCTCCGACCGCCACGAGGTGGTCGCCGTGGTCACCCGTCCGGACGCGGTCGCCGGGCGCGGCCGCAAGCTGGTCGCCAGCCCCGTGGCCCAGCGGGCGGAAGAGGCCGGGATCGAGGTCCTCAAGCCGGTCAAGCCGAGCGACCCGGACTTCCTGGCCCGGCTGGCCGAACTCGCCCCGGACTGCTGCCCGGTGGTCGCCTACGGCGCCCTGATCCGGCCCGGCGCGCTGGAGATCCCCAAGCACGGCTGGGTCAACCTGCACTTCTCGCTGCTGCCGGCCTGGCGCGGGGCCGCGCCCGTGCAGCACGCGGTGCTGGCCGGTGACGAGGTCACCGGCGCCTCGACCTTCCTGATCGAGCAGGGGCTCGACTCCGGGCCGGTCTACGGCATCCTCACCGAGGAGATCCGCCCGAGCGACACCAGCGGCGAACTGCTCGGCCGCCTCGCCGTCTCCGGTGCCCGGCTGCTGACCGCCACCATGGACGGGCTGGAGGACGGCACCCTGCACGGCGTCCCGCAGCCGGCCGAGGGCGTCACCCTGGCCCCCAAGATCTCGGTCGAGGACGCCCGCATCGAGTGGACCCACCCCGCCCTGCGGGTCGACCGGGTGGTCCGCGGCTGCGCCCCCAACCCCGGCGCCTGGACCACCTTCCGCGGCGAGCGCCTCAAGCTCTCCGGCCCGGTCAAGCTCCTGACCGACAGCGCGGAGCTGGCCCCCGGCGAACTCGCCGTGGTCGGCAAGAACTCCGTCCGGGTCGGCACCGGCTCGCACGACGTGGAGCTCGGCGAGGTCCAGCCCCAGGGCAAGAAGCCGATGCGCGGCGCCGACTGGGCCCGAGGCGTCCGCCTCGAACCGGGCGAGCGCCTCGGCCTCTGAGGAGCCGTCATGTCGGACAAAGCTTCCCGGCCGGTGCTCGAACGCTGGCTCGGTGTCCGCACGGTGACCGTGCGGCGCTCCGCCTGGCAGCGGTTCGGCCACCCCGGGAGCGACTCGGGCTGGCCTCTGCTCGGGGCGCACCTCGCGCTCTTCGCCTTCCTGGCGCTGCGCTCCTTCGTGGGAGTGCTGCAGGGGTCGGCGCTGTTCGGCGCGCTCGCACTGGGCTTCGCCCTGGTGGCTGCCCGGACCGGGTGCGTGATGTGGTGGGTCGCCAGGCAGCGGGCCCGGGCCGCGTAAACTGGCCGTTCTGAGATCCGCAGCACCTTGTGAGAGGCCCCGCACGTGAGCACCCCCAGCGCCAAGCGTCCCCCGCGTCCGCACCGGCGTCCGAAGAAGGATCCGGCCCGGATCGTGGCGTTCAAGGCGTTGCGGGCGGTGGACGAGCGGGACGCGTACGCGAACCTGATCCTGCCCTCGCTGCTGCGGGAGGCGGAGCAGAAGGGGATGGACCGGCGGGACGCGGCGCTGGCCACGGAGCTGGTGTACGGGACGCTGCGGATGCAGGGGACGTACGACGCGGTGATCGCGGCGTGTGTGGACCGGCCGCTGCGGGAGGTGGACCCGCCGGTGCTGGACGTGCTGTCGCTGGGGGCGCACCAGCTGCTGACGACCCGTATCCCGAGCCACGCGGCGGTGTCGGCGACGGTGGAGCTGGCCCGGGTGGTGCTCGGGGACGGGCGGGCGAAGTTCGTCAACGCGGTGCTGCGCAAGATCAGCGCGCAGGACCTGGCGGCCTGGGTGGAGCAGATCGCGCCGCCGTACGAGCAGGACGCGGAGGACCACCTCGCGGTGGTGCACTCGCACCCGCGCTGGGTGGTGTCGGCGCTCTGGGACTCGCTCGGGCGCTGGCAGCCGCAGGCGAGCGGGCGGGCGGCGGTGGAGGAGCTGCTGGCGGCGGACAACGAGCGGCCCGCGGTCACCCTGGTGGCCCGGCCCGGGCGGTCCACGGTGGCCGAACTCCTGGACGCCAGGCCGGAGTCGGAGGCCGGCCGGTGGTCGCCGTTCGCGGTCCGGCTGGCCGAGGGCGGGGAGCCGGGCGGGATCGAGACGGTCCGCGAGGGCCGGGCCGGGGTGCAGGACGAGGGCAGCCAGCTGGTCGCGCTCGCGCTGGCGGCCGCGCCGGTCGAGGGCCGGGACGCGCTCTGGCTGGACGGCTGTGCCGGGCCGGGCGGCAAGGCGGCGCTGCTGGGCGCGCTGGCGGCCGAGCGCGGCGCCGCGCTGGTGGCCTCCGAGAAGCAGCCGCACCGGGCCCGCCTGGTGGCCCGCGCGCTCGACGGGAACCCGGGGCCGTACAGCGTGATCGTCGCGGACGGGACCCGGGCCGCCTGGGGCGAGGGCAGCTTCGACCGGGTGCTGGTGGACGTGCCCTGCTCGGGCCTGGGCGCGCTGCGCCGCCGCCCGGAGGCACGCTGGCGCCGCCGTCCCGAGGACATCGCGGGCTTCGGGCCGCTCCAGCGGGACCTGCTGCGCGGGGCGATCCGGGCCACCCGGCCCGGTGGTGTGGTCGGCTACGCGACCTGTTCCCCGCACCTGGCGGAGACCCGGGCGGTGGTCGACGACGTGCTGCGCGAGGGCCTGGGCGTGGAGTGGATCGACGCCCGGCCGCTGCTGCCGGAGATGCCGGGCCTGGGTGAGGGCCCGGACGTCCAGCTCTGGCCGCACCTGCACGGGACGGACGCGATGTACCTGGCGCTGTTCCGCCGGACCGCCTGAGCCACGCAGGGCCGGACGGAGAGTTGACGCTCCGTCGGAAACGGCCGGAAAGTGCTGGACAGCGGTGGCGGCCGGGCTGGAGGGTGGCCGGTATGGAGTACACCCAGCTCGGCCGCACCGGCCTGTCCGTCTCCCGCCTCTGCCTCGGCACGATGAACTTCGGCCCGCACACCACGGAGCCGGACTCGCACACCATCATGGACACCGCCCATGAGGTGGGCATCAACTTCTTCGACACCGCCAACGTCTACGGCGGCCCCGGCCACCGCGGCCGCACCGAGGAGATCCTCGGCAGCTGGTTCGCGCAGGGCGGCGGCCGCCGGGAGAAGACGGTGCTGGCCACCAAGCTCTACGGCCAGACCGGCGACTGGCCGAACGAGGGCCGGCTCTCCGCGCTGCACGTGCGGCGCGCGGTGGAGGACAGCCTGCGCCGGCTCGGCACCGACCACATCGACCTGTACCAGATGCACCACGTGGACCGGGCCACGCCGTGGGAGGAGATCTGGCAGGCGATGGAGGTGCTGGTCGCCCAGGGCAAGATCCTCTACGTGGGCTCCAGCAACTTCGGCGGCTGGCACCTGGCGCAGGCTCAGGAGGCCGCCAAGGCACGGCACTTCCTCGGCCTGGTCAGCGAGCAGTCCATCTACAACCTCGCGGTGCGCACCGTGGAGCTGGAGGTGGCCCCGGCCGCCGAGCACTACGGCATCGGCCTGATCCCGTGGTCCCCGCTGTTCAGCGGCATCCTCGGCGGGGTGCTGCGCAAGGAGCGCGAGGGTGTGCGGCGGCTGGCCGACGGCTGGGTGGCCGACGAGGTCGCCAAGCGGCGCGAGCAGCTGGAGGCGTACGAGGACTTCGCGGCCGAGCTGGGCGAGGAGCCGGGCGACATCGCGCTGGCCTGGCTGCTGAGCCGCCCGGCGGTCACCGCGCCGATCGTCGGCCCGCGCACCCTGGACCAGCTGCACGCGGCGGTGCGGGCGCTGGACCTGACGCTGGACCAGAAGTCGCTGGACCGGCTGGACGAGATCTTCCCGGGCTTCAAGCCCGCCCCGGAGGCCTACGCCTGGTAGGCGCCGGCTTCCGGGAAGGGGGCCGGGCCCCGGGGCGTGGTGCCCCGGGGCCCGGCCGGGTGACGGATGGTCAGCGGTGCGGCGCGGTCACTGGCGGCGCGGTCACTGCTTGGGGCAGTGGCCGGGGTCGGGCACGCAGGAGGTGTTCCTGCCGTGCGGTCGGCCCGGCAGCTTGCACCCGTTCTGGAGGTCGGCCGGGCCGCCCTTCCTGCTCCGCGCGTCCTGCTCGTCGTCGCCGGCCTGCCGGGCCGCGTCCTGCTGGGTCGGGTCGGGATTCATGACCGGGTCCTTCCTCCATGTGCCGGTCGATCAGCCGGTACTCCACAGACGCTACGGTCGGGGCGGTCCCGGCGCATGAGGCGGCGGTCCCGTCCCGGTCCCACGGGCCGTGCGCCGTTCAGGTGGTGACGGGTAGTGGCAGGACGGCCGTGGCCACCGTGCCGCCCGTGGCCGCCCTGGCCAGCGAGAAGCTGCCGCCCAGTTCCTCGGCCCGGTCGGCCATCGAGCGCAGGCCGATCCCGCGGCCCTCGGCCGGTGGGGTGAAGCCGCGGCCGTCGTCCGCCACCTCGGTCTCCAGGTGCCCGTTCCGGACGGTGACCGAGAGCCTGATCCGGGTGGCCCGGGCGTGCCGGACGGCGTTGTTGAGCGATTCGGCGCAGATCCGGTAGGCGGCCACCTCGACGGCGGCCGGCAGCGGCGGCAGCGGATCGGGCGTCAGCACGGTGGTGATCTGCGGCCCGGCCGCGGCGAGGCGGCCGACCAGGGTGGTGACGGCGCTGCCCAGCCCGTACCGGTCGAGCGCGGCGGGGGCGAGGCCGTCGGTGATGTGCCGCAGTTCGGTGATGGCCTGGCCGATGCCGGTCGAGACCTCGGCCAGCTGACGGTCGGCGGAGGTGCCGAGGCCGCCGCCGTCCGCCTGGTCCGCGTCCGCCTGGTCCGCGTCCGCCCGGGCCGCGTCCGCCCGGGCCGCGTCCGCGCGGATCGCGTCCACCCGCAGCCGCAGGCCGGAGAGCATCGGCCCCAGCCCGTCGTGCAGGTCGTGCCGCAGCCGGCGCCGGGCCTCCTCGCGGGCCAGTACGATCCGCTCCCGGCTGGCCTGGAGCTGCTCGTAGAGGCGGAGCGAGGCGACCGCCGGGGCGGCGTGCGCGGCGAGGGTGGCGAGGACGTCCGCGTCCTGCCGGTCGAGGGCGGCCTCGCCCGGCCGGGGCGGGACCAGCAGCTGTCCGATCACCTCGTTCTGATAGGTCATCGGGAAGGCCGTCGCGCCCGGCGGGTCGACGGTGCCCAGGGTGGCCAGCTCCGACTCGCCGTCCCTGGTCCGCACCACCACCTTGGCGCCGGGCAGCCGGAGCGTCCCCACCACGGTGGCGCAGACCAGCCCGGGCAGTTCGGCCGGGGAGACGGCCCGGCCCAGCTGGTCGGTCAGGCTGCGCACCACCTGGTAGGGCTCGGCCCGGTCGCCGTAGTAGTAGCGGTTCACCAGCCGGGTGGCCCAGCGCACGGTGGGGCGCAGCAGTATCCCGATCACCAGGGCGACCGGGGCGAGCAGCAGCCCGGTGGAGGCCGAGTCCGGCGGCAGCAGGCGGTAGGAGAGCAGCGCGGCGGCGCCGTAGCCGGTGATCAGCACGGTGGCGGTGAGCAGCCCCGTGAGCGCCCGCAGGGCGGGCCGGTCCAGGTGGAGCTCGCGGTCCCGGACGCAGGCCAGCGCGGTGGCGGCGGGCCAGGAGGCGGCGGTCAGGTACCAGAGCAGCTCGGTGACGGAGGAGCTCAGGCCCAGCAGCGAACCGAGCAGCACCACCACGATCCAGAGCAGGTACGGCAGCAGGATCGCCACCCCCGACACCCGGGCCCGCCCGCGCGAGCGGATCCAACGGACCGTCATCACCAGCAGGCTCACCCCGGCCACCGCGTCGCCCAGCCAGACGGCGTACGGCCAGTCGAGGGTCCACTCGTACGGGCGGGAGAACAGCTCGGCGTCGAGCGGCAGCGGCTGCCCGTACCAGGGGTCGAAGGCGCCGGTGCCGACGGTGGTCTGCACGGCGGCGAGCAGGGTCAGCAGCACCAGGTACGGCGGCCCCCAGTAGCGCGGCAGGCTGCCGCCGGGGAGGAAGAGCGGGAGGGCGAACAGGCCGAGCAGGAAGAGGCTCATGCCCGCGAGGGCGAGCACGCAGGCGAGGGTGAACAGGGGTGTCCCGGGCGTGAGTTCGGCGGTGGCGGCGGGCAGCGCCTCGGCCAGCACCGCGCCCGCGCCGCCGGCCAGCAGCAGCCGGCCCAGGCCGACCGCCGGGTGCTGGGTGGCGAACAGCACCCCGGCCAGCGCCATCCCGGTGCCGGTCACCACCTGCACCCCGCCGTAGCCGGAGGCGAACTCCAGCAGCTCCTCGTTGCTGCTGCCCAGCACCACCAGCACCCAGACCAGGGCACCGAGCAGGGTGACGGCGAAGACCGTGTAGGCGGGCAGCAGGCTCGGCCGTCCGCCGGCGTCGTCTCCTTGGATGCCGGACGGACGGAAGGGCGGTGGGCCGGGCGGGTGGGTGGCAGTGCCGGGGGTGGCCACTTCGGGTGTGGTCATGCGGGCCTCCTGCCCGGAGGGCGCCACCGCTCATGCGGCCCGGCCCGGGTTTCACTCTTCCGGTCCGTCCGCCCGGGCACCAGGGGCGGTCGTCCCGCCTCGGTCCTCCGTGTCCGCAGGAGGGATGGTCACCGGATGGCCTGGGGGAAGTCGAAGGCGCGGCCGGGGTCGTAGGCCGTCTTGGCGGCTTCGAGGCGGGGGAGGTGCTCGCCGTAGTAGGCGGTGGGCCAGTCGGGGAGGGTGGGGTCGCGGTAGTTCTGGTAGGCGTGGCCGTTGGCGTAGGGGGCGAGGGTGGTGCGGGCGTCGGTGACCCATTGGAGGTGGGGGGTGGGGTCGGTGTCGGGGGGCCATTCGGTGATGAGCTGGGTGAGCAGGACCGAGGTGCGGTGGCGGAAGGCGGTGGCGTCGGTGGGGACGCGGTTCACGGCTCCGCCGAGGGCGGTGAAGGTGAGGGAGGCGGGGACGGGGTCGCGTCGTTCGGCGAAGCGGCGCAGGGCGGTGAGGGCGGGGTCGGGGAGGTGGTCGTCGAAGAAGTGGGAGGCGGCGGCGAAGGCCCGGCTCTCCTCGCGCAGGCAGTCCTGTTCGCTGCGGCAGCCGGCGTAGGCGAGCACGGTGTCGAGGTACGGGCGGGTGACGACCTCCTCGGAGGTGGTGCGGCCGGTGCGGGCGAGGAGGGGGGCGGTGAGGCGGCGGAGTTCGTCGGCCGGGCCGAGGAGGATGCCGCCGGCGTCGACCGACGGGCCGTCAGGGCCGGTCCAGACGTGGAAGTTCGACCAGAGCCGGTCGGGTGCGGCGAAGGCCCAGCGCTGCCATTCGGCGAGGGCGTGCATGGCGTCGGGCCAGTCCCAGGAGTACTGGAAGTAGGTGCAGGCCGGGGCCGGGTGGGTGCGGAACCGGAGCGAGGTGACCACTCCGAAGTTGCCGTTGCCCGCGCCGCGCAGTGCCCAGAACAGTTCGGGCTCGCGGTCGAGGTCGCAGCGGAGGGTGGTGCCGTCGGCCAGGACCACCTCGGCCTCCAGCAGGCTGTCGCAGGTCAGCCCGTGGGCGCGGCTGGTGACGCCGTGTCCGCCGCCGAGGGCGAGGCCGGCCAGACCGACGGTGGGGCAGCTTCCGGCGGGGACGGTGACGCCGTGCCGGGCGAGTGCGCTGTAGACGGTGATCAGCGGGGTGCCGGGGCCGATCTCGGCCTCCGTTCCGGTCTGACCCTCCGTCACCCGGACGGAGTTCAGGCCCGCCAGGTCGATCACCAGGGGTGCGTCGCTGGACCAGCCGCCGTAGCAGTGGCCGCCGCTGCGGACGGCGAAGCGCAGGCCGTGGCGGCGGGAGAAGCGCAGGCATTCGGCGACGTCGGCGGTGTCGGCGCAGCGGGCGACGGCCTCGGGGCGGGCCCGGTCGGCGAAGCGGAGGTTGCGGGGGAGGCGGGCGGGGTCGTAGCGCGGGTCGCCGGGGCGGAGGAGCGAGCCGTGGAGGGCGGAGGCGAGACCGGTCCAGTCGGGGCCGGTGGCGGCGGTCGCGCGGGAGGGGGTGGGGGCCAGGACGGCGCCCAGGCCGAGGGTGAGGACGGTGCGACGGCTGGGGGCGGTCATGGGGACACGGTAGGCGGGCGGGTGCTTCGTGGGCAGAGGGCGCGCGGTGTGTGAGGGAGTTGCGGAAGCGCGACACCCGGTGTGACCAAGAGTGCCGCGCATGGTCGGCGCCGCCCCGGTGGATGGGTGAGGATTATCAGATGAAGCCGATCACTCATCAGGTCCCGTACCACGCGCAGTGGGAGTCGCCCGAGCTGGTGCCCGGGATCCTGGCCGGGACGGCGCTCGCGGTGGACGACCCGCTGTGGGCCAGATCGGGGGCGGCCGACGAGGAGGAGTACGAGTACTGGTCGTGGCGGCTGTGCGGGGTGGCCTGCCTGCGGATGGCGCTGGACTTCTGGTGGGGCGTCAGCCCGCCCGCCGTCCGGCTGGCCGAGGAGTGCCTGGCCGCCGGGGCGTACGTGCGGCATCCGGACGGGCGGCTGGACGGGCTGATCCACGCGCCGTTCGCGGAGTACGTCCGGACCAGGTGGGGGCTGTACGCCGAGGCGCGGTCGCCGCTCTCCGAGGCGGAGATCCGGGAGGAGTTGGCGGTGGGCCGGCTGGTGATGCTCTCGGTGCACCCCTCGATCCGCAGCCTGGACCCGGACCCGCCGCGGCAGGGCGGCCATCTGGTGCTCGCGGTCGGCGCCTCGGACGAGGAGCTGCTGATCCATAACCCCTCGGGCTTCCCGGACGGTTCGCAGAGCTTCGCCCGGGTGCCCTGGGACGCGCTGCCGCGCTACTACGCGGGGCGCGGCATCGTGCTCGGCGGTCCGTCCGCGTAGAGGATTCCGGTGATGTGGTCCTCCAGGCGGCTGGTCAGCAGGGACGGGGTGAGGTCGGTGCGGCCGAGGTCGCGCCAGGGGGTGGCGACCTTCTCGGCGTCGGGGGCGAAGGCGAGGGCGTCGAGCAGGCGCCAGTAGCGGCGGGCCTCGGGGGTGGGGGCGAGCCGGCCGCCGGCCGCGCGGTAGCGGTCGGGGAAGCGGAGGCCGGCCGGGGCGCCGTGCAGCAGGGCGAGGGCGGTGGAGCAGTGGGCGACGTCCAGGTCGGCCGGGCCCCAGGAGGTCTCGACCCAGTCCACCACCCCGCTGATCCGCAGGTCGGGGCCCTCGCCGGAGAAGAGCACATTGCCGGGGTGGTAGTCCCGGTGCAGGAAGCGGCCGGTGTACGGGGGCGGGGTCTGGCGGAGCACGTCGACCGCCTCCCGCCAGAGCTCGGGGCGGGTGGTGTGCTCCGGCACCCGGACGCGTTCGGGGGCGGTCCAGGCCTGGTAGGCGCGGGGGCGCTGACGGTCGGTCACCTCGGTGCGGTGGATCGCGGCCAGTTGACGGGCCAGCAGATCGGCGCGCTGCTCGGCGTCCTGGCTGTCCTGGCTGTCCTGGCCGTCCAGCCGGACGGTGCCCGGGAGCAGGGTCATCAGGAGGGAGGGGTGGTCGCAGTGCGCGCCGGTGGCGTCCACCGCCACCAGGGTGGCGGCCGGGATGTCGGTGGGGCCGAGCAGGCCCAGGATGTCGGCCTCGCGGGTGAGCAGGCCGTCCGCGTGCTCCAGGAAGAAGGGCTGCACGAAGGAGCGCAGGACGAGGGAGCGTCCGCCGTCCGGGCCTTCGGCGCGCAGCTTGCGCATCTCGGAGGTCCAGCCGCCGCGTAGCCGTTCGGCCGCCACGATCCTTGCGCCGGGCGGGAGTTGGGCCTCCACCCAGGCCCGGGTCCTCGCCCAGCCGTGGTCGTCGATCGTGGTCGTGGTGTGCGCTGCCTGGTCCATGGTCGGGAGCCTAGTGCCGTGCCCGGCAAGGTTTGCCCCGTCGCGCCGCCCGGCACGCACTCTCGCCGCACCGGCCAAAAGCCCGGGTAGCTCCGCTACGACGGGCCTTCGCCCGGCACGCCGATAGCACGCACCGAACGACGCGACGGGGCAAACCTTGCCGGGCACGGCACTAGGCACGGCGCGGTGGCCGGTGCGGTGGAATTACGGGTGGATGCTCACGGAAGGGGTGGCTGGTGCTGGACTACGACGACGAGGCCGGGAGTTACGACGAGACCCGGGGTGGGGCGCCGAGGGCGGCGGCCGCGGCGGGGGCGCTGGAGCGGTTGCTGCCGCAGGGGCCCGGCACCGCGGTGCTGGACCTCGCCTGCGGGACGGGCATCGTGACGGAGCGGCTGCTGCGGCCCGGGCGGCGGGTGGTGGGGGTGGACCTCTCCGCCGGGATGCTGGGGGTGGCGGCGCGGCGGGTGCCGGGCGGGGTGGTGTGCGCGGACGCGACGCGGCTGCCGCTGGCGGGCGGCAGCGTGGACGCCGTGGTGATGGTCTGGCTGCTGCACCTGGTGCCGGGGCCGGTGGCGGAGGCGGTGTTCGCGGAGGCGGCCAGGGTGGTGCGGCCCGGCGGGGTGGTGGTCACCACCGTGGACAAGGGCGGGGCGTCCTTCGCCGAGGACAGCGACGTGGCCCGGATCACGACGGGGCTGCGCGAGCGGTACGCGCCGCATGCCGCCGACGGGTTCGAGCGGGTGCGGGGCTGGGCGGCGGGGATGGGGCTGGGGGTCGTCGGGGAGACGGCGTTCCCCGGGGTCGGTCAGGGTCGCAGCCCGCGTCACTGGCGGGAGCAGGTCGCCGAGGGGCGGGTGGCGTGGGCGGCGGGTGCCCCGGAAGCGGTGGAGGTCGCGGAGGTGGGGCGTCGGCTGCGGGAGCTGCCCGGGCAGGACGTGCCGCGGCCGGACCCGCTGTACCGCGTGGTGGCCTTCGGGGGCTGAGGGAGCTCGCCCAGGGCCGGCTGGGGGTGGCCCTGGGCGAGCGGTTCGGGGGTGGTGGGACGCGGTGACGGGGGGTCAGATCGGGCGGAGGTTGCGGCGGAGTTCGGCGTAGCGGCGGGTCTCGGCGGAGGCGACGGCGGCCAGCAGGACCGCCACCCCGGCCAGTCCGGCGACCGGGGGGAGCTCGGCGGCGACCGGGGCCCAGCCGAGGAGGGGGAGTAGGGCGCCGAGGCGGACGGGGCTCCAGGTGTGGTGCAGGATCCGCCCGAACAGGACCAGGCCGGTGAGGTAGACGGCGGGCCCGCCGCACAGCGCGGCGGCGTAGAAGCCGCCGAGCGCCTCGCCGTCGGCGGCGTGGGCGACCACGCCCTCCACGCCGAGGGCGGTGATCACGACGCCGGCCACGATCGGGAAGTGCGCGTAGCCGTACGCCCGGATGGCCAGGCCGGGCCGTTCGGAGTCCTCCGCGCCGCGCAGCCGGTGCTCGCCGTGCAGGGCGGCCACGTCGAAGTAGAGCCACCAGAGGCCGAGGGCGACCGCGACGCCGAGCACGGCGGCGCCCAGCAGGGGGCCGGTGACGGGCTGGTCGGCGGCGCCCGCGCCCATCGCCAGCAGGGACTCGCCGATCGCGATGATCATGAAGAGCTCGTGCCGCTCGGCGAACCAACCCGCGTCGTGGATACGCCAGTTGCCGCGCCGGGAGGTCACGTACACGCCGCCCCAGTCCACCAGGATGGCCACCGCCACGAAGACGGTCTGCACCTCGCCGCCGATCAGCGCCCCGGCCACCAGCAGCCCGGCCCCGGCCAGCACCGGTGCCCAGGAGATCGCCACCTGCCGCACCAGGTCCTGGTCGCCCCGGGCCAGCACGCTGTAGAGCACCAGGTGCACGCAGCGCACCGAAAGGTAGGCCGCGGCCAGCACCACCGGTCCTGACAGTCCGTCGGGCGCGTCGTGCCAGGCCTCCGGGACGGCCAGGGCCACCACGAACATCCCGGCCATCGCCAGCGACATCCCGGCCCGCACCACGCCCGGGTCGGCCCGGGCCTGGTTGCCCAGCCAGGCGTACGCCGACCAGGAGAACCAGACCAGCGCGAGCAGCAGCAGTCCGCGCAGCACGCTGACGCCGTCGTGCTCGTGCGCCATCGCGCTGGTGACCTTGGTCAGCACGAAGACGTAGACCAGGTCGAAGAACAGCTCGAAGGTGGTCACCCGGTTCCCGGCCAGGACGGAGCCGACCCGGCTCGTCGGGCTGCTGTTCCCGGTCCGTTCCACCAAGGTCCGCACTGCTCGTCCTCCTCCGGTTCCGGGAGCGCCGGGGAGCGCTCGTGACGGGCAGCCTGGCACGCAGGGGGCCGCCGGGGGCCGTGCCGGGCTGTGGTGATGGGTGTGAACAGGATTGCCCGGTGGGGGAGTTGGCGGTACGCGGGGAAGCGGTGCGGTCCGTACTCCGTCCGGTCGGGACGGGTACTTCGGGGAGTGTGCGGTGTGGTGGTCGGGCGCGGCGGGGCGGTGGTGGGGAGGAGGGCGGCGCATGATGGGGAACCGGGGGCCGTCGAGGTCGGAGGAGTGGTCCGTGCTGCTGGAGCGGTTGGCGTCGACCTCGCGGGCGGTGGCCGGGGAGGCGGGGCGGAACGGGAAGGTGACGCTGATCGCGGACTGCCTGCGGGAGTTGGGGCCGTCCGAGATCCCGGCGGCGGTCGCGCTGCTGTCCGGCGAGGCGCGGCGGGCCGGGGTCGGATGGGCGGCGCTGCGGGAGCTGCCGGCGGCGGCCGGTACGGCGAGTCTCGGGGTGGCGGAGGCCGAGGCGCTGCTGGTGCGGCTCGGGGAGGTGCACGGCGCGGGGGCCCGGGCCGAGCGGGCCCGGCTGCTGGGGGAGCTGTTCGGGCGGGCCACCGAGGTCGAGCAGGAGTTCCTGCGGGCCGTGCTGGTGGGGGAGTTGAGACAGGGCGCGCTGGACGCGCTGATGGGTGACGCGGTGGCGAAGGCGGCCGGGGTGCCGGCGGCGGCGGTGCGGCGGGCGCTGATGCTGCGCGGTTCGGCACGGGCGGTGGCGGAGACGGCGCTGACCGGCGGGGTGACGGCGCTGCGGGCGTTCGGCCTGGAGCTGGGGCGGCCGGTGCGGCCGATGCTCGCCGCCTCCGCGCCGGACGTGGCGGCGGCGCTGGAGAAGGCGGGGAAGGGCGAGCCGGCCGGGGTGGAGTGGAAGCTGGACGGCATCCGGGTGCAGGTGCACCGGGAGGGCGGCCGGGTCTCGGTCTTCACCCGCGGCCTGGACGAGATCACCACGCGGGTGCCGGAGGTGGTCGAGGCCGCGCTCTCCCTGGACCTCGGCAGCGCCGTCCTCGACGGCGAGGCGATCGCGCTCGGGCCCGGCGGCCGCCCCCGGCCGTTCCAGGAGACCGCCGCCCGGACCGCCTCGCGCCAGGACCCGGCCGCGCTGCGCGCCGAGACCCCGCTGAGCGTCCTCTTCTTCGACCTGCTGCACCACGACGGCACCGACCTGCTCGACCGTCCGGCCGCCGAACGCTGGGCCGCGCTGGAGCGGCTCGTCCCCGAGGGCCTGCGGGTGCCACGGGTCGTCACGGCCGGGGCGGGCGAGGCGGAGGGGTTCTTCGCGGAGGCGCTGGCGCACGGTCACGAGGGCGTGGTGGTGAAGGAGTTGACGGCGCCGTACGCGGCGGGGCGGCGCGGGGCGGGCTGGATCAAGGTCAAGCCCCGGCACACCCTGGACCTGGTGGTGACCGCCGCCGAGTGGGGCAGCGGGCGGCGGCAGGGGTGGCTCAGCAACCTGCACCTGGCCGCCCGCAACCCCGAGGAGGCGGGGCGGGAGGTCGGGCCGGAGCCGGGGCTGGAGCCGTGGGTGATGCTCGGGAAGACGTTCAAGGGGCTGACCGACGAGCTGCTCCGGTGGCAGACCGAGCAGCTGCTCGCCCGGGAGACCCACCGGGACGCGTACACGGTGTACGTACGGCCCGAGTTGGTGGTGGAGATCGCCTTCGACGGGCTCCAGCGCAGCCCCCGCTACCCGGCCGGGCTGGCGCTGCGGTTCGCCCGGGTGCTGCGGTACCGGGAGGACAAGCGGGCGGAGGAGGCGGACACGATCGCCACCGTCCGGGCCCTGGCCGTCGCCCCGTAGGGCCTCGCTGAGGGGCGGGTCGGGGGCGGACCCCGATGACGGGTGGTCAGGGGGCGGACAGGATCGGGGCATGACCACTTCGCAGCGCGCATCCGGAGGACGGCTCCTGAGCCTCCTCGCCGGCACGGCCGTCGGCCTGGCCACCCTGTTCGGCGGCGGCTACCTGCCCTGGCCGGGCTGACGAGGAGGCGGGCCCCGGGGGTCAGCTGCTGACGGGCAGTCCGATCGGGTTGAGGGTGGGCAGCTCGGCGCGACACGCGGTGGCGATCGGGGTGAGCGCGTCGGCCAGCTGGTCCAGCTCGGCGCGGTGGAAGGTGCCGGACCAGACCCGGGAGGCGGCCAGGTCGGTGGCGGCCTCCAGGGCCTGGTGGCGGTGGCGGCCGTCGGGGGAGACGGTGCCGTCCGGGTTGAGCCAGCCCCGGGTGGTGAGGCGGGCGGCGGCCGCGTCCCACTCCTCGTCCGTCCAGCCGCGGAACGGCTGGAGCTGCTCGCGCCGGGTGTCCAGCGCGCAGCGCAGCACCAGCGCCTCGCAGCCGTCCAGGCCCTCGCTGACCAGGGCGGCCATGTGCCCGTCGCCCCGGTGCTCGCGCAGCACGGTGGTGGCGTGCCAGAGCCGGGCCAGCCTCCCCTCGGGCCGCGGCAGGGCCGCGTTGGCGGCGGCCAGCACCCGGCCGGAACAGTCCAGCCCGGCCACCCCGCGCTCCAGCAGCTCCACCGAACGGTCGATCAGATCCGGCTTCACCTCGGCCAGTACGCGCTCCAGCGCGGCGACCGACCCGTCCAGCCGGGCCGCCAGCGCCGCCTCCGGGGTGGCCCTGGTCCAGACGTCCGGCAGGGCCCGCTCCACCATCTGCGGCGCGAAGTTGAAGAAGGCGGCCACCACCGGCGGCGCGTCCACCGGCCCGAGCGGCGCGGCCCGGCCGGCGAAGTACCCGCGCCAACTGCCGCGCAGCCCGGCCGCCTCGAAGGCCGCCCGGCCCTCAGGAGTGAAGTAGGTGAGAGCGTGCACGGGCTCGAAGAGCCACCACAGTGCGCGGGCGGGGTGGACCGGCTGGGCCATCGGGGACCTCTCGGGTGGGGCGGCGGGCCGGTGCGGCCAGCTGCCACGACCCGGGGCGCCGCTGTGACGCGGGTC
The DNA here is from genome assembly GCF_055584905.1 of Kitasatospora sp. NPDC088742. Taxonomy (NCBI): domain Bacteria; kingdom Bacillati; phylum Actinomycetota; class Actinomycetes; order Kitasatosporales; family Streptomycetaceae; genus Kitasatospora; species Kitasatospora sp. NPDC088742. Next base: position 110,073 of record NZ_JBVJLD010000022.1, read on the forward strand.
ACCCGCCCCCCGGGCTCTCACCGCCCGCCTCGGGCAGGGGAGATGATGGTGCCGGACGGCTGCTCCGGCCGCTCCGCACCGAGTCTGAAGGTTCCCTCATATGGCCCAGATCAACCCCAGCATCCTGTCCTCGGACTTCGCCCGCCTGGCCGAGGAGGCGGAGGCCGTCCGAGGCGCGGACTGGCTGCACGTGGACGTGATGGACAATCACTTCGTCCCCAACCTCACGCTGGGCGTCCCGGTCGTGGAGTCGCTCGCCCGGGCCACCGACATCCCGCTCGACTGCCACCTGATGATCGAGCAGCCCGACCGCTGGGCCCCGCAGTACGTGGAGGCCGGCGCCGGTTCGGTGACGTTCCACGCCGAGGCCGCCGCCGCCCCCGTCCGGCTGGCCCGCGAGATCCGCGCCAAGGGCGCGCGGGCCTCGATGGCCCTCAGGCCGGCCACCCCCATCGAGCAGTACGAGGACCTGCTGCCCGAGCTGGACATGATCCTGATCATGACCGTGGAGCCCGGCTTCGGCGGGCAGGCCTTCCTCGACATCATGCTGCCGAAGATCCGCCGCACCCGTGAACTGATCGCCAAGCACGGCCTGGACCTCTGGCTCCAGGTCGACGGCGGCGTCGCGGCCTCCACCATCGAGCGCTGCGCCGAGGCCGGCGCGGACGTCTTCGTGGCCGGCTCGGCGGTGTACGGGGCGGGTGACCCGGCCGAGGCGGTCCGCGCGCTGCGGGCGCAGGCGGAGGCGGCCACGGCGGGGGCTGCCTGGGCCTGCGGGCACTGAGCCTTCTCGGAGTACCTCTCGGAGTACGTCTCGGCGGGCAACCTGACAGGGCGGGGACCGATCCCCGCCCTTCGGTTTGCTGCGGGCCCGAACTGACGGATGATCGGATGCGTTCCGTTGGTGTCCCGCCCCCGCCCCGCCGAGCCGGATGGAGTGCTCCCGCGATGAGCAACCTCGACCTCAAGCCCACCCCGACCCCCTGCGGCGGAGAGGCCGGCTCCGGCCCGGTCAAGCAGCTGATGACGGGTCGGCTGGTCCAGCTGGGAGAGTCCACCGAGGTCCGCCGCCTGCTGCCCAACCTCGGTCGGCGGATGGTCGGCGCCTGGTGCTTCGTCGACCACTACGGCCCGGACGACATCACCGACGAGCCCGGCATGCAGGTCCCGCCCCACCCGCACGCCGGCCTGCAGACCGTCAGCTGGCTGCACGAGGGCTCCGTCCTGCACCGCGACAGCCTCGGCAGCCTGCAGCAGGTCCGGGCCCGCGAGCTCGGCCTGATGACCTCTGGCCGGGGCATCACCCACTCCGAGGAGTCCCCCCAGCAGCACGCCCGCTACCTGCACGGCGCCCAGCTCTGGGTCGCCCTCCCGGACGCGCACCGGCAGACGGCCCCCACCTTCGAGCACCACCCCGCGCTCCCCACCGTCACCGCCACCGGCCTGGACGCCACTGTCATCCTCGGCACCCTGGACGGCGCCGCCTCCCCGGGCACCACGTACACCCCGCTGGTCGGCGCCGACCTGACGCTCCGTGAGGGCGCCTCCCACGGGCTCCCGTTGGAGCCCGAGTTCGAGTACGCCGTCCTCTCGATGTCCGGCTCCGTGGACGTGGACGGCGTCCGGGTCGAGCCCGGCTCGATCCTCTACCTCGGCACCGGCCGCCGCGAACTCCCGCTGCTGGCCCGCACCGACGCCTCGCTGCTGCTGCTCGGCGGGGTCCCGTTCGAGGAGCACCTGGTGATGTGGTGGAACTTCATCGCCCGATCCGGTGAGGAGATCGTACAAGCACGGACGGAGTGGATGGAAGGGTCGCTCTTCGGCGAGGTGCACGGCTACGACGGCGCCCGTCTGGCCGCCCCGGAGCTGCCGCCGGTGCCGCTCAAGCCGCGCGGACGGGTGCGCTGACCTGCTGAGATGCCACCTCGCATGCGGTATACAGCTCGCCGTTCGAAGACTTTGCCGTCAGGCCATGGGTAGGTTGTCGGCGGGACGCTGAGTCCTGCCGGTTGGCGTGCTGCTGCCGTCTGAGGCGGGGGCGACGTCCTGCAAGTAGCGCCGGGTGTAGCAGGGTGCGGGTGGATGCTTGCTGACTTTTTGCTGACTTGTCTGAGGGTTCGTCAGGCGCGGGTAGTCGGAGTGGGCGCAGTCCTGGGTCAGACGTCGTGCAGCGGCTGCGGGGCTCCCCAGGTAGGCGTGCGTGTCGTGACGGTGGTCAACGGACGATCTCGACGCCCGAACTGGGCGGCCCACGCTTCAACGTGCTGCTGCTCACCGGGAAGCCACCGCGGCAGGACGATCTCCCCCTCCAAGCTGAGGAGGTCCGACTCCACGACACCGAAGCACTGATAGAGGTCCGCGAGGGCGGCCGCGACGCCACGGACGAGTTCGGGGCCGCCCTCGGCACTCGAGTCCAGGAGGATGATGACGTGGCGGTGACCAGGCAGCACGGTGCCGAGTCGGAGCCGGTCCGCGGCGAACAGGGTGATCTGCGGGCTGGCGGTGCCGGCTGTGCGGCGCGAGCTGGCAGGTGCCCTGCGTTCCGACCGGGCCCGCCGCAAGCCCCCGGCAGGCCAACAGTCGCCAGCCGCGCTTCTCCTCGCCGATGGTCATGATCAGCAGACGCCCCGTCGAGGCCGTCGACCGCAGGGTGCCCGGCCATTGGGAGGGCGACCTGATCCTCGGCAGGGACGGCAGGTCCGCGATTGGCAGGCTGGTCGAACGGGCCTCGCACTACCTGGTGTCGCTTCACCTGCCCGGTGACCACAGTGCCACGGCCGTCCTGACGCCCTGGTCGGTGAACTCCCCGCCGAGTTGAAACGCTCGTTGATGTGGGACCAGGGCAGCGAAATGGGCCGGCACATCGAGTTCACCCACGTCACCGGCATCCCGATCTACTTCTGCGACCTGGCCAGCCCCTGGCAGCGCGGCACGAACGAGAACACCAACGGTCTGCTCCGCCAGTACTTCCCCAAGGGCAGCGACCTCTCGGTTCACGGGGCCGAGTACTAGGCCGCGGTCGCCGACCAGCTCAACGGGCGCCCTCGCAAGACGCTCGGCTCGGACACCCCGGCCAATCGCCTGCACCAGCTGCTCGCGGCCTGACCGACCCCGTGAACGGAACCGGTGGGCCCGCACCGCCGCAAGTTGCAACCGGTACTCAGGTACAGGTTTACCGTCGTAGACGTCCCCGCCATACCGCAGGCGGGGTGGCGGCGAGGAGCGAACCGATGACCGAGCTGAGCTGGGTACCGACGTCGTGCACTCTGCCCACCGCGCAGCAGCCGCTGCGGGTGGCCGAGTGGGAGGGGCTGTTCGCCGAGCACTTGACGGCCGTGACCCGGCCGGACCGACTCCGGCTGCACTTGGTGCTCGCCGGCGCCGAGGATGTCGAGGAACGGATGCGTGATCTGGCCGGGCGGGAGAGCGGATGCTGCTCGTTCTTCACCTTCACCGTCACCCCGGCCGACGGCGGTGGGGTGCACTTGGAGGTCGCTGTCGACCCGGCGCACGAGCAGGTGCTGGCAGCCCTGCACGAGCGGACCACCGCTACCGGCGGCGGTCGGCCGTGACCAGTGAGGGCCTGCGCTCGGGCCAGGTCGCCGACGCGGCCGGGGTGAACGTCCAGACCCTGCGCTACTACGAGCGCCGCGGCCTGCTCCCCGAACCGGACCGCTCCACAGGCGGTCACCGCCTCTACGACGAGACGGCCGTCACTGTCCTGCGCATGATCAAGGCCGCCCAACGGCTCGGCTTCACCCTGGAGGAGGTCGCCGAGCTGCTGGAGACCGGCTGCCACCGCCACGGACGCCCCGTCCCCGGGCTCCAGGAACGCGCCCGCGCCAAGCTCGCCGAGGTCGAGCAGAAGATCGCTGACCTCACCACCATCCGCGAAACCCTCACCACTGCCCTCGCCGCCGGCTGCGACGGCCTCACCCGGTGCGCCGGGAGCGCGTGCTGCCCGATCCCCTTCACCGACCTCGCCGAGGAGGCGCGCCATGCCGGACCCTGCTGTTGACCAGCCCACCCACCGCGCCCCCAAGACCCTTGGCACTCTCGCCGCCCTGGCCTGCGTGGCCTGCTGCGCGCTGCCCGCCCTGATCGCCGCCGGGGTCGTCGGCGCCGGAGTTGGCGCGGTGGTCGGGTGGCTGCCCGCCATCGCGGTCGTCCTGGTTGTTCTCGCGACCGGCACCTGGTGGCCGGCCCGACGCCGCGCCTCTTGCTCCTGCCCGCCGAAGGCCGACGGGCAGACCGGGTCATCGGGGGCGTGGTCGCCGCGGCCCTGACAGCCACGACGAAGCACCCCGCCGGTGACCCACTGACGGTCGCCCCGACCGGGCGTGCGTAGGGTTGTCGGCCATGACCGTTCTGCGCTCCATCGCCCTGTTCGCCGCCGCCGCCCTGTTCGAAATCGGCGGGGCCTGGCTGGTTTGGCAGGGGGTGCGCGAGCACAAGGGCTGGGTCTGGATCGGGGCCGGCGTCCTCGCCCTCGGGGTCTATGGCTTTGTCGCCACCCTCCAGGCCGACGCCAACTTCGGGCGCATTCTCGCCGCCTACGGCGGCGTCTTCGTCGCCGGGTCGCTTGCCTGGGCGATGGCCCTGGACGGCTACCGGCCCGACCGAGCCGACGTGATCGGAGCCCTGATCTGCCTGGCCGGGGTCGCCGTCATCATGTACGTCCCCCGCGGCCACTGACGACAATCCGGCAACCCGTACCACCGACGACGGCGGCCCCACTTCGAACAACGAAGTGGGGCCGCCTGCTGCTGTCGCGGGACGTCAACAACCGATCTTGTGTTGCGACGATCGCTGGAAACCACCATGCAACGGTGGCCCGCTGGATGTGTGGCGGGACTCGACGGCGATCGGCGATCGGTCAGGGTCGAGGGTCTCGCGGTACCGACAGGGTCAGTGCGTGGGCCTGCTCGGAGCCGCCGACGAGGAAGACGAAGCGCACGGTGAGTGCCGTGGCCTCGGTCGGCAGGGCGGGCTGGCCCGAGAGCCGTCCCTCGGTGGAGCGGCCGTCGGGGCTCAGGCCGCGGGCGCCGCCGTAGTCGGCGAAGGCGTTGCCGAGGTCGTCCTCGGCCTCCAGCCACAGGAAGACGGGATCACCGGCCCCGCCGTCCGGTAGGTCGTCGCCGAGCGGAGGGGTGATCGAGTAGTCCACGGTGAAGGACGCGTCCGTCCTGGTGAGCGAGTGGACCGTCAGTTCGTGGCGGCCGTCCAGGACGCTGGTCCGCTGTGCCGCGGGCTGCTCGTCGGCCATGGGGTGCTCTCCGTCCGGTCAGGCGCTGCCGGGGGTCGGGACCTGGCAGGTGATGTAGCGGTCGGCGGCGGTGTTGGGGTTGGAGCCCTTGAGGAACCAGTAGAAGGTGAGCTTGTTGCCGGTCTGGATGGTGCCGCCGCCACCGCCGATGAACTGGTAGCTGTTCATGCTGCCGTGGAAGTTGTACCAGTTCGGCTCGGTGTGCGGGCCGTAGGGCGGGTTGACGGCCGTGCCGTTGACGTAGGCGTAGGGCATGGTGACGGTGACCGTGGGGCCCAGCGCCGACTTGGAGGCGTTGGAGAGCTTGAAGCTCCAGGCCAGCGTGCCGCCCGCCGCCCGCTGGAACTGCACGGTGGAGACGGCGTGCGTCCAGGTGCCGGTGCAGAGGGTGTCGCCGGGGCTCATCAGGTGCTGCTGGACGGCGTGGGCCTGGGCCGCGGCGGCGTCCTGGGCGCCGGCGCCGGTGAGGAAGGAGCCGCCGTTGGCCGGGGACGGTGCGGTCGCGGCAGCGGCGGGCGCCGCACCCGCCGCGATCAGCGAGCCGGCTGCGAGCGTACCGACAAGGGCAGCGGTGATCCTGGCTTTGATAGAAGAAGACATGTGAAATCCCCTCGTATGTAAGGCCTTTGGTGTCATCCACCCTGCCGATCCGAACCGGTTCTGGACAAGGGGATTCATGTCAGGGATCCGTCAGGAATCCCGTTCGGGGAAGTTCGGCTGCCAGCGCGAGGTGGTGCGTCGGCCGCCCGGGGGTTCCGATGCCGCCGAAGAGTGGACACCGGCGCGATGCTGACGGGCGGTGAGCTGATGATCGCCTAGTCTGACGCCGTGTCACCGGCCCCGGTGGCGGCCGACGGTGCGGACGGAGCGGTGCGGTGGGCGCAGTGGAGACGCTGGCGGCGTCGGGGGCGGTGTCGCGGAGGGCCAGGCTGCGGGCCTGGATGCTGGAGGGCCTCACCGACCGGGCCAAGCAGCACCCGGGACCGCACGCGCAGGGCCCGTCGGGGCACCGGGGCGCGCGGTGGTGGCGGGTGATGTGCCTGACCGGCCTGGACTACTTCTCCACCCTCGGCTACCAGCCGGGCATCGCCGCCCTGGCGGCCGGCCTGCTGTCGCCGGTCGCCACCGTCGTCCTGGTGGTGGTCACGCTGGCGGGCGCGCTGCCGGTCTACCGGCGGGTGGCGCAGGAGAGCCCGCACGGGGAGGGGTCGATCGCGATGCTGGAGCGGCTGCTGTCGTTCTGGCAGGGCAAGCTCTTCGTGCTCGCGCTGCTGGGCTTCGCGGTCACCGACTTCATGATCACCATCACCCTGTCGGCGGCCGACGCCACCGCGCACGTGGTGGAGAACCCGCACCTGAGCAGCGCAGTGCACGGCAAGGAGGTGCCGATCACCCTGGTGATGATCGCCCTGCTCGGAGCGGTCTTCCTCAAGGGCTTCGGCGAGGCCATCGGGGTGGCCGTGGTCCTGGTCGGGGTCTACCTCGCGCTGAACGTGGTCGTGGTGGGGAACGGGCTGTGGCACCTGACCCAGGAGCCGCACGTCGTGCAGGACTGGACCACCGCCCTGACGGCCGAGCACGGCAACGCGTTCGCCATGGTCGGGGTCGCGCTGGTGGTCTTCCCCAAGCTGGCGCTCGGCCTGTCCGGCTTCGAGACCGGCGTGGCCGTGATGCCGCACATCGAGGGCGACCCGGACGACACCGGGGAGCGGCCGACCGGCCGGATCCGGGGAGCGCGCAAGCTGCTCACCACCGCCGCGCTGATCATGAGCGCCTTCCTGATCACCAGCAGCTTCATGACCACCCTGCTGATCCCGGAGGCGGCGTTCGAGGCGGGCGGCGAGGCGAACGGACGCGCGCTGGCCTACCTGGCGCACCAGAACCTCGGCAGCGCCTTCGGCAGCGTCTACGACCTCTCGACCATCCTGATCCTCTGGTTCGCCGGCGCCTCGGCGATGGCCGGGATGCTCAACCTGCTGCCGCGCTACCTGCCCCGCTACGGCATGGCCCCGCAGTGGGCCCGGGCGGTGCGGCCGATGGTGATCGTGCTGACCCTGATCGCCTTCCTGGTGACCTGGATCTTCGACGCCTCGGTGGACGCCCAGGGCGGCGCCTACGCCACCGGCGTCCTGGTGCTGATCACCTCGGCGGCGATCGCGGTCACCATCGCCGCTCGCAAGGCCCGCCAACGCGGCTGGACGATCGCCTTCGCCGCCATCGCGGTGGTCTTCCTCTACACCACCGCCGTGAACGTCGCCGAGCGGCCCGACGGGGTGAAGATCGGGGCCTGCTTCATCGCCGCCATCGTGCTGGTCTCGCTGCTCTCCCGGCTCCGTCGGGTGTTCGAACTGCGGGTCACCGACGTGGTGTTGGACGAGGCCGCCGAGCGCTTCCTGCGCGACTACACCCACCGCCCGCTGCGCCTGATCGCCAACGAGCCGGACCAGCGGGACGTGGCGGAGTACCGGGAGAAGAAGCGGCAGATCCGCGCCGACAATGACATTCCGGACGAGGACGACCTGGTCTTCGTCGAGGTCACCGTGCGGGACCCGTCCGAGTTCGAGGCAGCGCTGTCGGTGCGGGGCGAGGTGTTGCACGGCCGCTACCGGGTGCTGACGCTGGAGAGCTCCAGCGTCCCGAACGCCCTGGCGGCGCTGCTCCTGACGGTCCGTGACCGCACCGGGCTGCAGCCGCACATCTACTTCGAGTGGACCGAGGGCAACCCCTTCGCGCAGTTTTTCCGCTTCTTCCTGTTCGGCCAGGGCGAGGTCGCCCCGGTGACCCGCGAGGTGCTCCGCGAGGCCGAGCCGGACCGCCCCCGCCGCCCGCGCGTCCACGTCGGGTAGTTCGGTCAGGAGCGGTCCGGCCGGTGCCGGTCAGCGGAGTTGGAGGGACCACTCCTGCTTCCAGCCGCCTTCGCAGGTCCAGACGCCGAGCTGCTTGTGGTCGGAGTCGTGGGTGAGGCAGTCGTCGTCGGAGATCTGGATCCGGTACTTGCCGTTGCCGGCGCTCTTGATCTGCCACTTCTGGTTGGAGGTGTCGCCCCAGGCCTGCTGCTCGGCGACGTAGGTGTCGGGGTTCTCGGTGAGGTTGTAGCCGAGGTCGTTGACGATCCGGTAGCGGTCGCCGCCGAGGGACTTGACCGTCCAGGTGGAGCCCTTGTACCCGAGGATGCCGCCGAGGACGGGGGCGCCCCAGCTCGCGGTCTCGTTGGGGGCGGTGGCGCCCAGGCCGTTGTCCAGCTTGAGGAACAGCGGCCGGTCGGTCGGGACGCTCGAACCGCCGCCGCCCGTGGGCGGCTTGGGCTTGCCCGGCTCACCGGGAGTGATCACGCCGCCGCTGGTGGATTCGAGGACCCACTCCTGCTTCCAGCCGCGTTCGCAGGTCCAGACGCCGAGCTGCTTGAAGTCGGAGCTGTGGGCCAGGCAGTCGTCGTCGGAGATCCGGATCTGGTAGCGGCCGTTGCCGACCCCGTAGAGCTCCCACTTCTGCTTCGAGGAGTTGCTCCAGGGCTGGAGCTCGGCCATGTACCCGCCGCTCTCGGTGAGTTCGAGGCCGTAGGAGCTGGTGATGCGGTAGCGGTTGTTGCCGACCGAGGTGAGCTTCCACTTGGACTCGTTGCCGCCCCGGAGACCGGGGACGACCGCGGCGCCGGCGGAACCGCTGAGCGGTACGGCGCCCAGGCCGTTGTCGAGCTTGAGGATGACGTCGGCGCCGCCTGCGGGCGGGGTGGTGGGGTCGGTGGTGGGCGGGGTGCCGCCCCAGGCCCAGTTCTGGTTGGGGGCGTCGCGGCGGTCCTCGGAGCCGCAGGCCCAGGCGGTGACGGGGCTGCCGTTGGCGGTGGCGCCGTTGAAGTCGTCGATGCAGACGTCGCGGGAGCGGTCGTCGAGGTCGGTCAGGTGGCGCAGTCCGCCGCTGGGGGACATGTGCCAGCGCTGGCCCGGGATTTCGAGGCAGTCCCAGACCTGGAGCTTGGTGCCGTTGGCGGCCCGGTTGTCGGCCAGGTCGAGGCACTTGCCGTTGGCGGCGCGGAGCTTGTAGCCGTTGTAGGTCCAGCGCTGCGCGTCGCCGCCGTTGCACTCCCACATCTGCACGGGGGTGCCGTTGGCACTGCTGTTGCCGCTGACGTCCAGGCAGGCGTGGTAACCGGGGGCGCTGGAGTCGGGGGTGAGGCTGCCGGTCCTGGCGGGGACGCCGGCGCGGGCGGGGAAGTGCAGGGTGCGCACGTCACCGTCGCACTTGTAGGGGCGGGCGGTGCCCATCCGGCAGGTCCAGGACTCCTTCTTGACGGTGTCCGAATCCTGGCCGATGAAGGCCCAGTTCATGAACCCGCCGTCACCGCGGTTGCGGAAGGTGGAGTCACCCTGGAATACCCAGATACGGAACTTGTCGTAACCGCTGGGCTCCCGCTGCTCCTTGTCCATGAAGTGGTTGAGCTTGAAGGTGGTGTCGAGCAGCACCCCCTTCATGTCGTCCTTGTACTCGTTCTTGAACCACTCGGTCTCGTACAGGTCGGTGCCGACGGTCTTGAACACCAGCACGTTGAAGCCGGGGAACTTCTCGCTCAGCTTGGAGGCGGTGTTCTGGGTGAACGCCGCGTTGTCCAGCTTGTTGGAGTTGGCGGCGTTGCGCATCAGCTTGATCGTGTCGAAGGCCGAACTGATCAGCGAGGTCATGCAGTTGCCGCCGCTGGGGACGGCCGGGGTGCCGCAGGTCTTGTCGACGGCGGCCTGCGCCGGGGCGGCTAGCCCGGTGGTCAGGCCGGTGGCCAGGGCGGCTGCGGCCAGGCCGGTGGCCAGGGCGCGCTTGAGCTGGGACAGGGGTGACACGGTGATGCGCTCTCCTCTGCGGAGCGGGAACGGTGTGCGTCGCGACAGGGCAGGACGCTAGGCCCCGAAATCCGGCTTCTCGGCGGCCCTGATGCCATCCATACGACCCGCCCGCGAACGCTGCCCTCGCGGGCCGCGCGGGCTGCCCCGCCGGACACTCGAGAAGTTGCTCGGGGCAGTCCGCACCTGCGCCGGGCGGGGAACGCGTCAAAGTACGGCGCCTTCGCGTCAGCGACGCGTCAACGGCCGGTGCGCGCAAGCGGTTCGGGCGCTCCACTGGAGGGAGCAGGCCTCTGCTCGGCGGGCCGTCGAGCCCGAGGGCTGATGAAGCGTCCGGTGCGGCCCGCCGCACCGGACCACCACCTTCGAGGAAGCACGAGGACATGACCACCACGCTCCCCTTCGCTGCCCCGGTCACCAGCACCACCGTCGTGGCCCCGGCCTCCGCCAGCTCGCCTGCGCCGCGGCCGGCACGCCCCGAAGCCGGCCCGCGCCGCATCCCGCAGGAGAGCGAACAGGAGCAGTGCCGTGCGGCCGGTGGCCACTGCCGGATCTCCATGGGCTACCTGGACTGACACCACCCGGAGCAGGGCCAGGGCTGCCCGGTGCCAACGCGGCGTCAAGATCTGCCGCAGCGGCGACAACGCGGCGTCAGGGAAACCGGACCCCACCGATCCGGAACGTAGTGTCATCGACGAAGGAAGGCGGGGCGCTCCGTGGGGGACGCGCCCTCCTTCCACACCGGTGGGGAACGCTCCACCGGGACACCGGCGTCGGCCAGGTGATGAGGAGAGAGCGCGGCAGCGGACCACAACGGTCGTGCGCACGCGAGGTCGCAGGGGGCGGCTTCGACGCACGGCCCGGCCCGCCGCCGCGCTCTCGGCCGTTCCCGTCCCGTCCCGTGGTGCCAACGATGCGTCAGGAAATCACCCTTGCGCGTCAAGGACGAGTTAGGACCAGCGGACGCCGCACCACCGGGCCCTAGCGTCTGCGGCCGGGTGATCCACCGTGCGGAGCGCCCGGTGGGCGCCGGCAGCCGGCCGGTCGGGGGAGAGGACAGACAGTCATGGCGGTCACGGGGGAACCGGTCAGAGCGGGAGGCGAACGGTGGTCGAGGGCGGCCGGCCACAGTCCTAACCGCCCGCTAGGCCAAGCGCGTTGGCGCGGCGGCGCGGTGCTGGCCGGTGCCTGGTGGAACACGCCCCGGCTGGTCCGCGCGCTGACCGCGCTGTGCCTGGCCACCAGTCTGGGCTTCGCCGCGGCGGCTGCCGCGGTGCTGGCCGGAAGCCGTGAGGGCATCGACACCATCGGGCACCGCTCCGCCCCGCAGGCGGTGCGGGCCGCCGACCTCTCCTTCGCGCTCAGTGACATGGACGCCCAGGTCGCCAACCTCCTGCTGATCGGCGCGGACCCCGACTACACCGCCCTGCGCCGCCAGACCCTGGACACCTACGAGCAGCGCCGCACCCAGGCCGACCGTGACCTCCAGGCCGCCGCCGAGGCCGCCGCCGGCGACCCGGCGGGCCGGATCGCGGTGCAGACCGTCCTCGGTGAACTCGGCCGCTACGAGGCACTGGTGGCACAGGTCCGGCTGCTGGCGGAGCAGGCCGCCGCCCCGGCGGGCAGGCCCTCGGCCCAGACCCTGGAGGCCTACCGCCAGGCCACCGACTTGCTGCGCCAGACGCTGCTGCCCGCGGCCGCGCAGGTCACCGCCGCCAACGCCGCCACCGTCGAGGCCACCTACACCGACCGGAGCACCGCCCTGACGGCCGGCCGCTGGTGGATCCTCGCCACCGGCCTGGCCGCCCTGTTCGCGCTCGCCGCCCTCCAGACCGTCCTCACCAGGCGCTTCCGACGCCTGGTCAACCCGCAACTCGCGGCCGTGACCGTCCTGCTCGTCCTCGCACTCGTCACCTGCCTCGCCCTGACCGCCCGGACAGGCCGCCACCTGGAGGTCGCCAAGCGCAACGCCTACGACTCCGTGATCGCCCTCAGCCAGGCCCGCGCGCTGGCGTACGACATGAACGCCGACGAGAGCCGCTACCTCGCCGACCCGTCCCGGGCGGTGGCCTACGAACAGAGCTTCTTCGACAAGACCCAGGCCTTCGCCCGGACCGACGCGGCCACCCTCGCCGACTACACGACCCGGCTCGCCGCCGCCGCGGAGACCCACCGGGCGGACCGTACCGCCGTCCCGTTCGACGGCCATCTCGGCGTCGAACTGCGCAACATCACCTTCCCCGGCGAGCAGCAGGCCGCCGAGAAGGTCCTGACGGCCTTCGAGGCGTACCAGCGCGACGACCGGACGATCCGTGAACTCCGGAGCCAGGGAAGGCTGAAGGAGGCCGTGACCTTCAACACCGGCACCTCACTCGGCCAGTCGAATGCCGACTTCACCCGTCTGAGCGATGCTCTCGACGAGGTCCTGACGATCAATCAGCGATCCATGGACCGTGCGGTCGACGAAGCCGACGACGACCTCGACGCCCGCCTCGCGCTCACCGGCGCGGCCCTGCCAGCCCTGGTCGCCGTCCTGACCGTCCTCGGCGTCCGCCCACGGCTGCGCGAGTACCGCTGACGGCGGTGCACGAGGTCCGTCAGTGTCGCGTCATGAAGCACGGCATCCGCGTCAAGCGCACGTCAGGGAGGTGGCGCCGGCCGGGGTTCGCGGGCGTAGCGTCAGGACCGCGCCCACCCGCGCCTCGGTGGGAGGGCGTCCCCGCAACGAGGAGGAACCAGCCGTGCCGCAGTGCGAGTGCACCGAGGATCCCGAGCCCTGCGAACCCGTCCCGGCCGGACCGCTGTACGTGCCCGTCCGGCCGGGATCCCTGGGGTGCGCCACCCGGTTCTTCCGTACTCCGCTCGGCGGCCGCACGGCCGTCAGGTTCAGCGCCGAGCGGCTGCTGGTGGCCGCGCTGGGCCCGGACCAGCCGTGGATCCGGCTCGCCGAGCCGGCCCTGCGCGCGCTCGCCGCGCCGATGGGCGTCACCGCCCTGACCATCGCGCAGCCGCCGGTCCGCCCGGCTGCTCCGGCGCCGCCCGCGCCCGCCGTCCAACCGGCAGGCGACAGCCTCTGCGTCTGGCCCGCCTCCGCGCGCACCGCCCCGGGCGGGGACATCGCCGTCGGCGGAGTCCCGCTGGCCACGGTGGCCGAACGCTACGGCACACCCGTCTACGTCCTGGACGAGGGAGAGGTCCGCGAGCGCTGCCGCAGCTACCGCGCGGCCTTCCCGGACGCCGACGTCGTCTACGCCGCGAAGGCGTTCCTGTGCCGGGCAGTGGCCCGGTGGGTCCACGAGGAGGGCCTGGGTCTGGACGTCTGCTCCGCAGGGGAGTTGGGCCTGGCGGTGGCCGCCGGCTTCCCGCCCGGGCGGATCGTGATGTACGGCAGCGCCAAGAGCCCCGAGGACCTGCGGGCCGCCGTCGGGCACGGCGTCGGCCGGATCGTCATCGACAGCGCCTCCGAGGTCACCCGCCTCGCCGCGCTGGTCCCGGCCGGCAGCCGCCAGCAGGTCCTGATCAGGGTGGTGCCCGGCGTCGCGGCCGGCGGCCACGCGGCGGTGCGCACCGGCACCGAGGACCAGAAGTTCGGCCTCTCCGTCACCGACGGCTCTGCCCAGCAGGCCGTCGCCCGGGTCCTGGCCCAGCCGCGGCTCGAACTCGTCGGCCTGCACTGCCACATCGGCTCGCAGATCGACAGCGTCAAGCCCTACCAGGCCGCCACGCGCCGCATGATCGGCCTGATGGCCCGGATCAGGGACCAGCACGGCATCGAACTGCCCCAACTCGACCTCGGCGGCGGCCACGCCATCGCCTACCGCCCCGGCGAGCCCTCCCTCGACCTGACCACCCTCGCCAGGCGGGTCCACGCCGAACTCGCCCACGGATGCGCCCAGGTGGGCCTCGCCGTGCCCCGGCTCACCCTGGAGCCGGGCCGGGCGCTGATCGGCCCGGCCGGGGTGGCGGTCCACCGGGTGCTGTCGGTCAAGCGCACCTGTGCGCGCACCGTCATCGCGGTGGACGGCGGGATGAGCGACAACTCGAGGCCCGCCCTCTACGGGGGCCGCTACGAACCGCGCCTGATCGGCCGTCACACCACGGCCGCGCCGCAGCGTGTCACGGTCGTCGGCCGCCACTGCGAGGCCGGCGATGTGCTGGCCGCCGACGTCACCCTTCCCGCGGACGTGCACCCGGGCGACCTGCTCGCGGTCCCGGCAGCCGGCGCCTACCATCTGTCGATGGCCTCCGGCTACGACATGGTCGGCCGCCCGCCCGTGGTGGCGGTGGCCGACGGCGACTCACGCGAGCTGGCGCGCCGCGAATCGCTCGACGACCTGACCCTGTGCGACATCGGCCTGTAGCACCCGCCGTCATCGCGCACAGCCGCGCCGGGGAGCCCCGGCGTCCCGGCGCGGCGCGGGTCCTACCGACAACCGCACCCCAAGAAAGCGAGGTCCCGGTGACCGGCGAGAAAGTTGTGGGGCTGGTCGTGGGCGGCCG
>NZ_JBVJLD010000023.1:0-122852 GCF_055584905.1 Kitasatospora sp. NPDC088742
TTCCAGCACTGCCCACTGGGCGTCCGTCAGATCTCCCCGAGCCATGGATCAAGATCATCGCATGACCTTGATCCACTTCTGAAACAGGCCCTAGTGCCGTGCCCGGCACTAGCCCCCACCATTCCGTACGCACCACACCCTCACGAGGACCCGATGCCCCGTCATCCCGCCTCCGCGCCGACCGTGCGCACCTCCCGACTCTCCTCCCTCAAGGCCGACTTACCCGCCTCCCTGGTCGTCTTCCTGGTCGCGCTGCCGCTCTGCGTCGGCGTGGCCGTGGCCTCCGGTGTCCCCGCCGAACTCGGCCTGGTCACCGGCATCGTGGGCGGACTGCTCACCGGCCTGCTGCCCGGCAGCAGCCTCCAGGTCTCCGGCCCCGCCGCCGGCCTCACCGTGCTGGTCTACGGCGCGGTGCAGGAGCACGGCCTCGGCACCCTCGGGGTGATCACCGCCGCTGCCGGCCTGATCCAGCTCGCCATGGGCACCGCCCGGCTCGGCCGCCTCTTCCGCGCCATCTCGGTCTCGGTGGTCCAGGGCATGCTGGCCGGGATCGGCCTGGTCCTGATCGCCGGTCAGCTCTACGCGATGGCCGACCGCAAGGCCCCCTCCGACGGCCTGTCCAAACTGGCCGGCCTCCCGGGCCTGGTGACCGACACCCTCTCCTCCCACGCCTCGCTCACCGCCGCCGCGATCGGCGCCGGCACGGTGGCCGTCCTCGTCCTCTGGCCCAAGCTGCCCGGCCCCTTCCGCACCCTCCCGGCCCCGCTGGCCGCCGTCGCCGGAGCCACCGCCGTCACGGCGCTGCTCTCCCTCCCCGTCGCCAAGGTGGACGTCGCCGGGCTGGCCGGGGTGATCAGCCTCCCGGACTCCTCCGACTTCGCCGCCCTCGGCAGCGTCACCGTGCTCGGCACGGTGCTGGCCTTCGCGCTGATCGCCTCCGCCGAGAGCCTGTTCAGCGCCGCCGCCGTCGACCGCCTGCACGACGGCCCGCGCACCCAGTACGACAAGGAACTCCTCGCCCAGGGCGCCGGCAACACCGTCTGCGGCCTGCTCGGCGCCCTCCCGATGACCGCCGTCATCGTCCGCAGCGCCGCCAACGTCCAGGCCGGCGCCCGCACCAAGGCCTCCCGCGTCCTGCACGGCCTCTGGCTGCTGCTCTTCGCCGCCCTGCTCCCCGCCGCCCTCACCATCATCCCGCTGGCCGCCCTGGCCGGGGTCCTGGTGCACGCCGGAGCCAAGCTCATCCCCGTCAAGTCCCTTGTCCCGCTGTGGCGTTCACACCGTCACGAAGCCCTGATCCTGGTCGTCACCGCCGTCGCCATCGTGGCCACCAACCTCTTCGAGGGCGTCCTGCTCGGCCTGCTCCTCGCCGTCCTCAAGTCCGCCTGGGACACCTCCCACCTCCAGGTCGAGGTCACCGATCAGGGAGCCGACGGCCCGATACGCGTCACCCTCTCCGGCAACGCCACCTTCCTCCGCCTCCCCCGCCTGCTCGAAACCCTCGAACACCTCCCCACCGACCGCCCCGTCCACCTCGACCTCACCCCCCTCCGCCACCTCGACCACGCCTGCCGCACCGCCCTCGAAACCTGGGAGGACCGCCACAACCGCACCGACGGCGCAGCCACGGTCATCCGCATCCCGGCGGCCGTCTGACCCTCCCTCAGGGTGCCCGGGGCGCACCCCACCCCCGGGCACCTACCAGCGGCCTCGACGACGGCCGTCGTGTCACGGTCCGGTTCGGATGGGGTCCCGGATCGGCGAACGGCGCCCTGGGCGCGGTCCGTCGCCCGTAGCCTCTGCGCACCGGGTCAGCAGCCCGGACGCACCCACCACACCGGGGAGTTCACCGCACCGTGTACCGCCGAACCGCCCTCCTCGCCGCGACCGCCGTCCTCGGCCTGACCGCCTGCGTCCCCGCGGACGTCACCACCGGCGGCGCCACCACTCCCCCTCCGTCCGCCGCTCCTCCCGCCGCGTCGCAGAGCGCCTCCGCCCCGGCGGCCGCCAAGTCCTCACCCGGCGGGCGCCGTACGGTCGCCGAGGCCCGCACCGCCGGCGGACTGACCCTCGCGACCGGCGCGGGCACCCTGACCGACGTCCCGGTCGACCCCGGGGAGATGCAGGACGGCATGCAGTTCGTCCAGGCCGAGTACGACCGCCCGGGGAAGCCGTCCGCCCGCCGGGTGCTGGTCCTCGCGGTGGACAACGTCCCCGAGGACCCGAACAAGCGCCGCGAGTACCTGTGGCGCGGCCTGGTCGACTACGCGCTGCGGAAGGGTTCCAGCGGCGAGCCGGCCACCGCCGAGCCGTACGCCCCGGGCCCGCTCGGCGGTTCCCTCGAGTGCCTCGGCCTGCCCGCCCGGACCGGCCCCACCGACGTGCTCTGCGGCTGGGCCGACGCCTCCACCGCCGGGGTCGCCCTGCTGCCCGCCACCACCCCGCCCGAGGCGGCCCGCCTGTTCGCCGCGATCCGCGCCGACATCGAGCACTGACGCCCGTCCGGGCCCTGCGACCACCGGTCGTTGTGACGGGTGGTCAGCAGCCAGTAGGTTTCCGGGTCACGGGCGAATCGACGGGGAGGCGCGGTGTCCGGTTTCGTGTACGTCGATCAGGAGGCCCCTGACCATCTCCGGAGGGCGGCGGCCGGGTCGCGGGTGACGCTGCCGTCGTTGGAGCCTCCGTGGCTCGTGGTTGACCACTCGGTGGAACGGGTGCTGGTGGTCCGGTGGCCGGGGCGGCTGTTCCGGGCGGAGGTCGTTCCACCGGTGACGGACGAGCAACGGGCCGCCGTGGCGCGTGCGGCCGAGAACCTGCGGTCCGACGCCGGCTACACCCGCGCCATCGCCGTCGACCTGCTGGAGGAGCTCTCTCCGTCGGTGCTCTTCGGCCCGAACGGAGCTGCCGTGCGCCGCGTCCTCGACGCCGGATGCGCGCTGGACGAGGAGGGCGCTCGCCTGCTGGCGTCCGCCCGCCGTCCCGCAGCCGACGCCGCGTACGGCGCGGCATGGGACCGGTGGCTCGCCGAACAGCCCGGAGGCGCCTCGTACCGAGGCTCGGGGCACGCACGGGTGGTGGCGGTCCCCGGCTCGGGGCCGTCCCCGTCGCCGATCGGGCACGGGTTCTCCGTCCTGGCCGAAGCGGTCCGCAGGAGCGCCCGGCTCCGCGGCGGCGCGGCGGCGTACGCCACCGACGAGGACGGCGACGAGGTGCTGGCGGATCCGTGGCACACCGCCCTCGGCGCGCTCCTCGACGCGGCCATGGCCTTCGGGGCTCCGCAGCACGTCGACGGCCGGGCCCGTACGGTGCTCACCGCCGCCTGGAACGCGGCGTTCGAGTCCGTGGTGACCCCCCTCGACGGCCCCTAGGACTGCCGGCTGCCGGGGAGGGGCGCCTGACGGGGCCTCAGGCCGACCGCGCCGGGAGGCGGTCGGCCGCGCGGACGCGGTGGAGGTGGACCAGGAGGTCGTAGGCCCGGCCGAGGGCGAGGGTCGGGACCGGGTCGGGGCGGTACTCGGAGCCTGCCTCGTAGGTGGGGTGGGCGGTGTCCAGCCAGCGGCGGGCGGGGTCCTGAACGGTGCGCAGGTCGAGGTAGTAGTCGCGGTGGCGGACCCGGTCGAGGGGGTGCTCGGTGCTGCCCGGGGCGGCCGGCGGGACGGTGACGGTCTTCCAGTCCTGACTGCCGATGGACGAGTCCTTGGTGAGGAAGGAGCCGCCGGCGAAGGTGGTGCCGATCGCCAGGTAGTCCTGGCCCAGGGTGTCGCGGAGGAAGGCGCCCTGGGTCTTCGGGTAGATGCCGGGGTCGGTCGCCAGGTAGCCGGCGTGGCCGTTGTGCGCGGAGACCAGCACCTTGCCGCCGACCTGCCGCTGCCACCACGCGGTGTTGTCCGCCATCGTGCGGTCGCGCAGCAGCTCGGCGGCGGTGACGCTCGCCGGGTCGGCGAAGTCCAGGGTGAGGAACTCGAAGGTCCGCGCGATGACCCGGGCGTGCTGCCCGGCCCAGGCTGCGGCCTCACCGCCACCGCCCGTCCCACCCGCGAGGGCGGCCACCAGCTCGTACGCCTCCGCCGCCCGGGCCGCGTCCGCACGGCGCTCGGCGAGCGGCCGCCCGAGGTAGGCGAAGACGTCGTCCAGCGGGCGCAGCGGCGCGTACAGCGCCTCCACCCGCGCGGCCCGCGCCGGCGCGGACCCCCGGACGTGGTCGAGGACCCGTCGGAAGACGTCGTCACCGAGCCGCGGGGCGCCGATGTCGTCACCCGTGAACCGCAGCGGCCGGCCGGCCCGCCGGCGGTTGTACTCCCGCATCCAGCCGATCAGGCTCACGAACTCGGCCCGCTCCCACGGCGATCCGCCGAACTCCTCGCGGACCAGCCGCACCGCGTCGCCGCCCGTCTCGCCCCGCACGTAGGAGTCGATCCGCAGTCCGGAGGTCCAGCTCATCTCCAGGGCGAAGGTGGTGAAGCCCTTCTCCTCCACCAGGTGGCGGAAGAGCCGCTCCTTCAGGGCGAAGAACTCGTGCGAGCCGTGGGTCGCCTCCCCGAAGCCGACCACCTTCGCGCCGCCGATCATCGCCCCCAGCGCCCGCAGGTCGGCCGTCCGCCCACCCGGCTCGCTCGTGGCGAGCGGCTGCGCACCACGCTCCAGCGCCCGGACCAACCGCTCCTCGCTCCCGTCCACCGGGACGGCCGCCCACGCCCGGGGCGCCCCGACCGCCAGCGCGGCCGCCCCCGCCCCGGCCGCCAGCAGCAACTGCCGCCGCCCGAACCGCACCTCACGCCCCGTCATCCCACGCCCCGTCATCCCGTCCACCTGGCCACGTCCTCCGCCTACCGGCCCCGCCGCTCGGGGCCACTGGAACGATCTTGTCCCGGCCGCACGGCCCACCACCCTCCCGCTACCCGCCGTCTTGCTCCTGGGGTTACCCCCACCCCCAACTGCCCTCGCGGACATCCGGGCCGCTCCCCGTTTGTTCGATCACGTCTCACGGGTAGTCAGGGACCGACCCACAGGAGGCAGTCACCATGCACCCGACCACCCCCAGGCATCCGCACCCGCCCGGCCTGGACACTCTCCACCGCACCCCGCAGCGCGGCCTCGCCGCCGTCCCCGACCCGGGCCACCGCGCGATGATCGCGAGCGTGCTGGACTCGGGGCTGATCGAGCGGGAGATCGCCCGAACCGACGCCTTCGTCTTCGACCCGCCCCCGGACCTCGACCAAGCCGGCGCCGACGCCCGGACGCTGACCGCCGAACTCGAGGCCTTCGGGGTCGTGCTGCCCGCCGCCACCGTCGAGCAGATCACCCGGATGCGCGCCCTGATGGTGCCCCTGACCGACGACGCGCTCGCCCTCGCGGTGGACCGCGTCTGGGTCTTCACCACCAACGCCGACGACGTCTGCTGCCGCGACCGGGACCGCGCGGCGGCCCTGCTGCGGTCCGGGCTGCTGCCGGCCGAACCACCCGCCACCCCCGAGGCCCGCTACGTCCGCCACATGTTCGAGCAGCTCGCGCCGCACTGCGACCCGACCGTCCTCGCCGTCCTGAAGGGGTTCTTCCACAACGCGCTCACCGGCCTCCTGATGGAGGCGGAGTTCCGCCCGGACGCCACCGACGGGCTGGACAGCGACTTCGTCCGGGCCTACAACGGCTTCTCCCAGTTCTGGTTCACCATGCTGCAGTTCACCGACCCGTGCCTGGGCGCCGACCGCCACCGTGCCTTCTGGGCGGCCGCGCTGAGCTCCGGCGTGGCGTTCCTCAACGACGTCAACGACGTACTCTCCTGCTACAAGGAGGCGGTGGACGGAGCGGACTTCCTGGCCGGACGCCTCCACCGCCAGGCGCTGAGCGAGGGCGTCCCGTACCTCACCACCTACCGCCGCACCTTCGACAGCGGCTCGGCCGCCCACCACCGGATCCTGGACCTCGCCACCGAGGGCCAACGCCCGTACCTGGAGCGCTACTTGACCGGCTTCGCGTACTGGCACCTGCACTCACCCCGCTACCGCTGGCAGGACCTGTACCCCGGCCTGGCCCAGATGGGGCACTGACGGGGGCGGTCCACCCGGGCAGTGTTCACCAGAGCTGGATGCTCCCGGGTGCCGGCGGGCCCGGCCGGGACGGCCGAGGGTCCGTCAGACCACCGCGCCACGCCGGTGCGAGGTATGTCCGTTTAGCGAGAGATGCCTCACGTGTAATGGTTCTGCCCACCCGCGATCCCCCTGCCGGGAGCAGCGGCGGGCCTGACAGCCCCCCATACACGGAGGAACAACGTGCAGCGCCCACGTGCCCGCACCCGCATCCTGGCCGTCGCGGCCGCCGTGGCGGCCCTCGCCACCGTGGCCGCCGGCCCGTCCCCGCAACCGGGCCAGGCCCGGCCGCGCGGCGCCGGGACCGAGCGGCCGATCGGGCCGGACCCCGCGGTCACCCTGTTGGCGCACGGCAACCTGACAATGGCCTCGAACTCGGTGCTCGCCTGTGACGACAGCCAGGGCGACACCTGCAACGACGACAGTTACAACAACGGTCGGACCAAGTGGGTGAAGTCCGACCCCGCCGCACCCGGGAACACCGCCTCCGCCGCGACCCTGACGGTCCCTCCGGGCTCCAAGGTGCTCTCGGCCCGGCTGTACTGGCAGCTCAATCCGGACGGCACCAGCGTCACCTCGACCTCCGGCGACGCCACCAAGGCGAACCAGGTCGAGCTCAAGGTGCCGGGAGCGGCCGGCTACCAGCGGCTGACCGCCGACACCTACGACTGGTTCGACCAGCGGACCGGCGGCAACCCGCCCAAGCCGATCACCGCCCACGCCGGGGTCAAGGACGTCACCGACCTGGTGAGCGCGGCCGGTTCGGGCTCCTACACGGTGGCCGACGTCCAGGCCTGCCAGGGCCGGTCCTCCACCGCCGACTTCGGCGGCCAGAACGTCGGCTGCTGGGGCGGCTGGTCCCTGGTGGTGGCCTACGAGAACCCGGCCGAGCCGCTGCGCTACCTCCAGGTCTGGGACGGCTTCCAGCTGGTGCGCCCGCCCAACTCCGCCGCCACGCTGACCCTTTCGGGCATCCGCACCTCCCCCGGCAGGGCGCCCGCCGCCACCATGGGCGTGACGGTCGGCGACGGTGACACCCCGATCGCGGGCGACTCGCTGGAGGTCGGGCCGAGCACCGCCGCCCTCACCAAGCTGAAGATGCCGACCCCGAGCGGCCAGGTGGTGGAGGACAACGCCTTCACCGGCCGGATCGACCGGGTGGCCGCCGACGGCACCGGCACCAACCTCACCGACCGCACCCCGAACCCGGTGAACAACCTGGGCTACGACGCCCGGATCGTCGACATCACCGGCAAGCTCCCGGCCGGCAGCACGCAGGCGGTGCTGCGGATCAACGGCGACGGCGACGCGCTCCACCCACAGGCGGTCTGGCTGGCCCTGGAGGCGGTCGAGCCCGACCTCCAGCTCACCAAGGCCAACGACCCGGCCGGCACCACCGACGACAACCCGCCCGGCCTGGTCGAGGCCGGCGGCCAGGTGACGTACTCCTTCACCGTGGCCAACCAGCACCGCGACGGCACCAGCGCGGACCTGGACACCGCGACCGGCATCACGCTGACCGACGCGCTCCCGCCCGGCGCGAGCTTCGTCGCCGGGTCCAACCCGGCCTGCTCGGCCACCGGACGGACCGTCACCTGCCAGGTGGCCGACCTGGCGCCGGGCGCGAGCACCACGGTCTCCTTCAAGGCCGCCGTCGACCCGGGTACCGCCGCCGGGACGAAGCTGGACGACACCGGCTCGGTCTCCTTCACCGGCGCCCAGACCGGCCGCACCCAGCAGCGCGACAGCAACACGGTGCGCAACACCGTGACCGCCGCCCCGAAGTACGCCGTCACCAAGACCGCCGGCAAGGCCGACGCCGAGCCGGGCGACCAGGTCGCCTACACCGTGACGGTGGAGAACACCGGCACCGTGGCGATCGAGAAGCTCACCCTCACCGACGACCTGACCGAGGTGCTGGACGACGCCACGTACGACGGCGCCGCCACCGCCTCCACCGGCCAGGTCTCCTACCGGGCCCCGGTGCTGAGCTGGACCGGCGACCTCGCTCCCGCCGCCAAGGCCACCATCACCTACACCGTGACGGTGCGTCAGCCCGCCGCCGGCGACGACGCCCTGGTCAACACCGCCGTGACCGACCGCCCCGGTGGCAACTGCCTCGCCGGCTCCACCGACCCGGCCTGCACCGCCACCGTCCGGGTGACCCGCCCTTCACCCAGCCCTTCGCCGAGCCCCAGCCCCAGCCCCAGCCCGGACCCGAGCGCCGGCCCGACCACCGGCCCGACCCCGTCGCCCTCCGCGCCGGACCAGGGCGACGGCCCGCTCCCGCACACCGGCGCCGGCGTCACGCTCGCCGCACTGACGGCCGCCGCCACCCTGATCGCCGGGTTCGTGCTGTTCCGCCTCTCCCGCCGGGGCCGCCGCAGCTGACCCATCGCGCAAGATAGTGACATCAGCAACGCATAACTGAAACAATTCAGCGCAAGAATCTTGTGGGTACCCCTGCGGAGGCCCTACTGTCACGTGCCAATCCCCCTCCAGAGACAGGCACCTGATGGCACGGAACCTCCGCAGGGCGCTCATCCCGCTCCCCGCCTCCCTGCTCCTGCTCAGCCCGCAGCTCGGCGGCACCGCCGCCGCGGCCCAGAGCCCCGCCCCGGCCCCCGTGCTCACCCGCGCCGCCCTCGCCCCGGCCCTCACCGAGGGCCGCGGAGCGCGGGTCGCGTTCGCCGAGCAGGAGGCCGAGTCCGCCGTCACCACCGGCACCCGGATCGGCCCCGACCGCGCCGCCTACACGCTGCCCTCCGAGGCCAGCGGCCGGCAGGCGGTGCAGCTGACCCCGGGTCAGTACGTGGAGTTCACCCTCCCCGCCGCCGCCGACGCGATCACCGTCCGGTACAGCATCCCCGACGCCCCCCGGGGCGGCGGGATCACCAGCCCGCTGGACGTGACCGTCAACGGCCGCGACCGCCGCACCATGACGCTGACCTCCGAGTACTCCTGGCTCTACAACCAGTACCCGTTCTCCAACGACCCGCAGGCCGGGCTGCTCCACCCCGACTGGTGGATCACCGAGTGCGCCTGCGTACCGGCCGCCACCACCCCGGCCCCCGAGATCGGGAAGCCGTTCCGCCCCAGCCACTTCTACGACGAGCAGCGCCTCCTCCTCGGCAAGCGCTACAAGGCCGGCGACGTGGTCCGGCTCTCCGTGCCCCGGGGCGCCACTGCGGAGTGGACCGTCGTCGACCTGCTGGACTCCGAGCTGGTCGGCGCCCCGCACGTCGAGCCCTTCGCCGCCAACGTGCTGGCCTTCGGCGCCGACCCGACCGGCCGCCGCGACTCCGCCCCGGCGATCGAGCGCGCCATCGCCTTCGCCCAGCGCAGCCGCCTCAAGGTCTACCTGCCGCCGGGCACCTACCAGGTGAACCGGCACCTCACCGTGGACGACGTCATCATCGTCGGCGCGGGCAGCTGGTACACCGTGCTGAAGGGCCGTCAGACCACCCTGGCGCAGCCCGCCCCGGACGGTTCGGTGCACACCGGCGTCGGCCTGTACGGCAAGTCCGCCGCCGAGGGCGGCAGCCGCGACGTCCACCTCTCCGGCTTCGCGATCGAGGGCGACGTCCGCGAGCGGATCGACACCGACCAGGTCAACGCGATCGGCGGCGCGCTCAGCGACTCCACCGTCTCCGGCCTCTACCTGCACCACACCAAGGTCGGGCTCTGGCTGGACGGCCCCATGAGCCGGCTGAAGGTGACCGGGAACGTCATCGCCGACCAGATCGCCGACGGCCTCAACTTCCACACCGCCGTGACCGACTCCCTGGTCGCCGACAACTTCGTCCGCAACACCGGGGACGACGGGCTGGCGATGTGGTCCGAGAAGAGCGCCGACGCCCGGAACGTCTTCGACCACAACACCGTGCAGTCCCCCGTCCTCGCCAACGGCATCGCGGTCTACGGCGGCACCGACACCACCCTCTCCAACAACCTGGTGGCCGACCCGGTCCGCGAGGGCAGCGCCATCCACGCCGGCTCGCGCTTCGGGGCCGAGCCCTTCGCCGGGCAGCTGCAGATCACCGACAACACCACCGTGCGCGGCGGCACGTTCGAGCTGAACTGGAAGATCGGGCTGGGCGCGATCTGGTTCTACGCCCTGGACCGCTCGATCGACGCCGACGTCCGGGTGACCGGCGACCACCTGCTGGACTCCACCTACAACGCGCTGATGCTGGTCTCCGACTGGCCGGTCAAGGACCAAGTGGCGATCAACGGCCTGAAGTTCGAGGACCTGCGGATCGACGGCACCGGCACCTCCGTGCTCAGCGCCCGGGCGGCCGGCTCGGCCACCTTCGAGAACGTGGACGCCCGCAACGTCGGCGCCGTCGGCGTCAACAACTGCGGCACTTTCCACTTCACCCCGGCCGGCTCCGAGTTCGCCCTCACCGACCTCGGCGGCAACGACGGCGGCGGCACCACCGGCCCCTGGCTCGCCCCCTGGGAACTCCCCAACACGGTCACCTGCGACGACCGCCCGCCGGTGGTCGCCCCGCCCGCCCCCTCCCCCTGGGGCTAAGACCGACCCGCGCGCCGTGTCCGGGCCCTCACCCCGGGCGCGGCGCGCCGCCCCTTGCTGAGCACGGTCGGTTAGGTTCGGACACCATGAGCACCACCACCTGGACCACCCGCCCGGAGACCACCACCGACGCCTCCGCCGTCCGCGAGATCAACCTGGCCGCCTTCCCCACCCCGGGCGAGGCCGACCTCGTCGACGCCCTGCGGGCCGACCCCTCCGCCTGGATCGACGGCCTCTCCCTGGTCGCCGTCGACCCCGCGGACCGCCCGGTCGGGCTCGCCCTGCTGACCCGCTGTCACATCGACGAGACCCCGGCCCTCTGCCTGGCCCCCTGCGCGGTGCTCCCCTCCCACCAGCGCACCGGCGCGGGCGCCGCCGCGATCCGCGCCGCCCTCGACGCGGCGGCCGCCCTCGGCGAGCGCCACGTCGTGGTCCTCGGCCACCCCACCTACTACCCGCGCTTCGGCTTCGGCCGGGCCTCCGCCCACGGCATCAAGCTCTCCATCGAGGTCCCGGACGAGGCCCTGATGGCCCTCACCCTGGACCCGTCCCACCCCCTGCCCTCCGGCACCGTCCGCTACGCGGCGGCCTTCGGCATCTGAGACCTCCGGCCGCCGGGTCAGCGCATCAACCGCTCGGCCTCCGCCAGGAGTTCGACGACCCTGAGGCCGAAGGCGGCGTCGCAGGGGTCGGCCGTCCCGTCCGCCGCCGAGCGCAGCAGGGCCGAGACCGAGCGGGCGTAGGCCTGCTGCGGGCTCTCGTGCCGCTCGGGCATCAGGAAGCGGCCGGCCTCGCCGCGCAGTTCGAGGACCACGCCCTCGACGGCGCCCGCGACGGGCATGGTCAGGCTGAGCGTCAGGTTGCTCAGCGCGCCGGAGGCATGGCGGAGCACCAGGTGGACGGTGTCCATCGGTCCGGCGGTGGCCGAGACCACCTCGCCGTCGCCGAGGGCGGGCAGGAGCACCGAGAGGGCGTGCGGGCCGACGTCCCACAGGGCACCCTTCTCCCGGCGCCAGGGCGAGTCGGCGTACGGGCTGTCGCTGCCGGGGGCGAAGACCGAGCCGAACCACTCGGCGCGGGCGGTGAACCAGCCGCCGCGAGCGGCCTGTTCGGTGAGCCAGGCGGCGATGTCCGGGTGGTACCGCAGGGTGAAGAAGACCACCGAGGCGACCTTGGCGCGCTCGGCGGCCTCGGCCACCCCGCGCGCCTGGTCCACCGTCAGGGCGACCGGCTTGTCGAGGAGCAGGTGCTTGCCGGCCTCGGCGGCCCGGACCGCGTACTCGGCCTGGACGGCCGGCGGCAGCGCGATGGAGACCGCGTCCACCGAGGCGAGCAGTTCTTCGACGGACGAGAAGACCGGCACCCCGTACGGCTCCGCCAGCTCGGCCGCCGCGCCGGGGCGCCGCCCCCAAACCCCCGCGAACTCGACCTCGGGGTGCGAGGCCAGCGCCGGGGCGTGCACCCGCTGGGCCCACGGCCCGGTGCCGAGCAGTCCTATCCGCACGGCCGTCACGGCCGTCACCGCTCGACCCGGATCAGCGTGAAGCCGTCGTAGCCCTTGACGCCGACGGTCTGCACGGAGGTGGCGGTGACCCGGGGCTCGGCGGCCAGCTGCTCGTGCAGGCGGCGGGTGCCGAGGACGGCGGGGTCGGTGGAGCAGGAGTCGGCGACCGCGCCGCCGCGTACCACGTTGTCGACCACGATCAGGGTGCCGGGGTGGGAGTGGTCGACGGCCCAGGCGACGTAGTCGGGGTTGCTGACCTTGTCGGCGTCGATGAAGAAGAAGTCGAAGGGCTCGACGCCCTCCTTCGCCAACTCGGCCAGGGTGTCGGCGGCCCGGCCGAGCCGGACCTCCACCCGCCCGGCCAGCCCGGCCCGTTCGAGGTTGCCGCGGGCCACGTCGGCGTGCGCGGGGTCGATCTCCAGGGTGAGCATCCGCCCGTCCTCGGGCAGCGCCCGGCCGAGCCAGATCGCGCTGTACCCGCCGAGGGTGCCGACCTCCAGGATCCGCTTGGCCCCGATCGAGCGGGCGAACAGCTGGAGCATCCGCCCCTGGTTCGGCGCCACCGCGATCTGCGGCAGCCCGGCCGCGTCGGCGGCCGCCTGAGCCGCCGTCAGCTCCGGGTCGTCACCGATCAGCGTCTCGCTGAAGTACTCGTCCACCTTGGTCCACTGGTCCTGTCCCACCGTGGTCCTCCACACTCCGTCGACTGACCGTCAGCCTAGTGCCGTGCCCGGCAAGGTTTGCCCCGTCGCGTCGTTCGGTGCGTGCTGTCGGCGTGCCGGGGCAAACCTTGCCGGGCACGGCACTAGATCAGGTCGACGGTGACGTGCGGGGCCAGGGCGCGGAGGAAGTCGGCCGCGTCGAAGAGCGCCCCGGCGGGCGCGACGCCGACCGCTCGGGTGCGGCCGTCGAGGACGCGGGCGAGGGCCTCCACGACGAGGGGCGCGGTGACGGCGTAGATGTCCCGGCCGTGGGCGGTGAGCCGGCGTTCGGCGCCGCCCGCGCGGACCAGGACGTCCACCACGAAGGTCTGGTCGGAGCGCCCGGCCTCGTCGGTGGCGGTCGGGGCGGGGGTGTCGGGGGCCGCGATGTCGGCGGCCGCGTTGGCGGTCATGTAGGTGGTCACCGAGGGGATGTCCAGGTGCTGGGGGACGGTGACGACGTCCGCCATGGTGAACTCCCCGATCACGGGACGGAGTCCGAGCGGGGCGGGGAAGTCCCACTCCAGGGTGGGTGCCGCGTCGGTGCGGCGCTCCCACTGGCCGCCGGTGTAGCGCAGGCGGTGGGCGCCGCGCCGCTCGCGGGAGACCGCGCCCGCCCGGCGGGTGCCCGCGGTGGGGTGCCAGTGGTTGAGCCCGTAGGCGATGTGGGCCTCGTCGGCCGAGGTCCAGTCGCCCATGGCGGCGGTGACCAGCAGGTCGCCGAGGCCGCCGAAGAAGGCCATCGCGGGGACGACCACCGCCTTCGCGTCCCGGGCGCGGTCGGCGAAGTGCGCGAAGGTGTCGAGGTTGGCCTCCAGCTCGGCGGCCACGTCCAGGTACGGGATCCCGGCGCGGAGCGCCGCCTCGATCACCGGGCCGGTGGTCGAGGCGAACGGGCCCGCGCAGTTGAGGACGGCCACGGCTCCGGCCAGGGCCCGGTCCAGCGAGGCCGGGTCATCGGCCGAGGCGGTCCGGGCCTGGAGGCCGTGCTCCTCGGCGAGCTCCGCCAGCACCGCGGCGTCGCGGCCGGACGGCACCGGGACGTAGCCGCGCGCCAGCAGTTCCGCGACCACGAACCGCCCGGTGTGCCCGTACGCGCCGAACACCGCCACCATCTGACCCGACGTCATGAGGACCGCTCCTTGCGTCTGTTGCGAAGACCGGGCCGCTGCGGCCCGACAACGACCATCCTGTCGGGAGCGCCACCTCCGCACGAGTGTCGGAAACGACACGTGGCGTACAGTTCCGGACATGCCCACCGTCGCACTGGCCGTCACCGACGGCATGCTCCACTACGAACTGTCCGTCGCCCTCGAGGTGTTCGGGTCGGACCTCACCCATCTCGTGGACCCCTGGTACGACTTCGCCCTCTGCGGCTCCGGCCCCGTGCGCCTCGGCCACTTCCGGCTGGAGCCCGAGCACGGGCTCGACCGCCTCGCCGAGGCCGACACCGTGATCGTGCCCGGCTGGGCCGACGCCGACCAGGCGCCGCCCGCCGAGCTGGTCGGGGCGGTACGGGCGGCGCACGAGGCCGGCGCGCGGGTGGTCTCGCTCTGCACCGGCGCCTTCGTCCTCGGCGCGGCCGGACTGCTCGACGGGCGGCGCGCCACCACGCACTGGGCCCACACCCGGGAACTGGCGCGGCGTCACCCGGCGGCCACGGTGGACCCGGACGTCCTCTACGTCGACAACGGTGACGTCCTCACCTCGGCGGGGAAGGCCGCCGCGATGGACCTCTGCCTGCACCTGGTCCGGCTCGACCACGGCTCTGCGGTCGCCAACACGGTCGCCCGCCGCCTGGTCGTCCCGCCGCACCGGGACGGCGGCCAGGCCCAGTTCATCGCCACCCCGGTCCCGCCCCGGGGCAACCACCCGCTCGACGACCTGTTCCCCTGGGTGCTCCAACGCCTCGACCAACCGGTCAGCGTCGAGGACCTGGCCCGCCGGGCCCGGATGAGCTCCCGCCACCTGGCGCGCCACTTCAAGCACCTGACCGGCACCACGCCGCTGCAGTGGCTCCACACCCAGCGCATCCGCCGCGCCCAGGAGCTGCTCGAAACCACCGACGCCACCGTCGAAACCATCGCCGACGCCACCGGCATGGGCACCGCCACCACCCTCCGCCGCCACTTCCACCGCACCGTAGGCGTCCCCCCGGACACCTACCGCCGCACCTTCCGCGCCACTGACCTCACGAGTCGGCACTAGTCCACGATCAGCAGCCGGGCACCGGCCGGGGCGCTGGAGCGGTGCGCCTCGCGGTCGTCGGCGACCTGGTAGCTGGAGCCGGCGCCGGTGGTGACCACCCGTCCGTCGTCCAGGGTGGTCACCAGTTCGCCGTCCAGGACGAAGAGGACGTGGCCCTTGCGGCACCAGTGGTCGGCCACGTAGCCGGGGGTGTAGTCCACCCGGCGCACCCGGATCGGCCCGAAGGTCCGGGTGCGCCAGAGCGCCTCCCCGGTCTCCCCGGGGTGGCGCTCCACGGGCACCTCGTCCCAGTCCGTCGCGGTGAAGTCGAATCCGGTGATCTCCATCGCGCCATGCTAGGACAGCCGTGCTGACGGTCAGTCAGCCGCCCCCGCGGGCTCCGGGGCGGGAGCGGGCGTGCCGCCGCTGGTCTCGGGGTGGGCGGCGCGGTGCTTGGCCGCGCGGCGCTTGAGGACCAGGGCCGAGCCGGCGCCGAACAGGGCGGCGACGATCAGGCCGACCCAGGAGAAGGACTTGAGCCAGTGCTCGGCGGCCTTGCCGACGGTGTAGATCAGCCAGGTGGTGCCGCCGGCCCAGACGACGCCGCCGAGCACGTTGGCGATCAGGAACTTCCAGTACGGCATCCGCAGGGCACCGGCCAGCGGCCCGGCGAAGATCCGCAGCAGGGCGATGAAGCGGCCGAAGAAGACCGCCCACATGCCCCACTTCTGGAACGAGCGCTCGGCGGTGGCCAGGTGGTCGGGCCCGAAGTGCTTGGGGAACTTCCTCCCCACCTTCTCGAAGAGCGGTTTGCCGCCCTTGCGCCCGATCGAGTAGCCGATCGAGTCACCGATGATCGCGCCGGCGATCGCGCACAGCGCCACGACCCAGGGGTTGACCACGCCGCTGGCGGCCAGCACCGAGGCGGTCACCAGGGCGATCTCGCCGGGCAGCGGGATGCCCAGGCTCTCCAGCAGGATGATCACTCCGACCAGGGCGTAGACCGCATTGGGCGGCACGCTCTCCAGCCATACGTCGAGGTGCAAGATCGGTATCCCTCCGTGGGCGGGCAGCACCCGGTGGGCGGTGCCGAAGAAAGTCGTGGGCAGCCTAACCCGGCCCGTCCCCCGGGTACTCCCACGTACGGCAGCCCGCCGCGGTTCCCGCTCGGCCCTGACGGCTGCTCAGCCCCGCCGCAGCAGCTCCGGCAGACCGACCGAGCCGACGATCCGGGCCCGCCGGTCCGGCAGGTCCAGGGCCAGCACCCGGAACAGCCAGGCGTGCCGGGCGGCCAGCGGCACGGTGCGCGGATCGCGCAGCAGCTCCCGGCCGCCGACCGCCCAGGGCATCGGCGGCACCCGGTACCCGGCCCGCCGGGACATGCCCCGGAGGCTGGCCCGGCTGAACCAGTGCGGGATCGAGTCGAAGACCAGCGTCCCGCCCGGGAAGCGCTCGGCGCAGCGCTCGAAGAGCTCGCCCACCTCGCCGGGCCGCAGGTACATCAGCAGGCCCTGGGCGACGATCATCACACCGTGCCCCGGGTCCACCTCGTCCAGCCAGGCCGGGTCGGTGGCCGAGCAGGCCAGCAGCCGTTGCCTCGGCTCGGGCGGGAGCAGCCGGGCGCGCAGCTCGACCGCCTCCGGCAGGTCGACCGAGAGCCACTGGGCCCGGCCGTTGTCGACCCGCCAGTACTGGGTCTCCAGTCCGTCGCCGAGGCAGACCACGGTGCCGCGCGGGCAGCGGCGCAGGAAGTCGGCCACCTCGCCGTCGACCAGTCCGACCCGGTGGCGCTGCATCCGGCTGCCGAGGCCCTGGCCGTTGCCGAAGCGCTCGACGAAGGGGAAGTCCAGCCGCTCGGTGAGTTCCACGGCCTTGGGGTCGTGGAAGGTGGTGCCGGGCTGACGGGCCGCCACCGCGCGGTGGTGGAGGGTCCACAGCGCGGTCTCCGGGATCGCGGAGAGCTGTTCCATCTCCTCAGGGTGCCCCATGATCGGCGCGCGGGGGCCCCGACACCACCGGTGGCTGACGGCCGGTCAGCCGATGCTGAAGGCTCCCTCCGGCGGGGGCGGGGAGTCGGTGGCGTCGGCGTCCGTGACCGGGGCGGTGCGGCCGACCAGCCCGGTCAGCTCGTCCTCGGCGCAGAGCCGGGCCGGGAAGACGTCGGCGGCGAGGCGCCGGGTCAGTTCGGCCTCGGGCAGCGGCCGGTCGGAGCCGATCAGCAGGACGTTCCCGTACCGGCGGCCGCGCAGCACCGAGGGCTCGGCCGCCAGGCAGACGTGCGGGAAGACCGCGCGCAGGGTGGCGGCCTGGGCCTTGGCGAAGGCCAGCGGCGGGCCGTCGGCGAGGTTGGCGGCGTAGCAGCCGCCGGGGGCGAGCGCGGCGGCGGCCAGCCGGACGAACTCGACGGAGGTGAGCCGGGCGGGGGTGCGGGAGCCGTGGAAGACGTCGGCCACCACCACGTCGGCGGCGCCGGGCGCGGCCGCGGCGAGCGCCTCGCGGGCGTCGCCGACGCTCACCTCGATCGAGGCGGGCCAGGGCAGCTGACTGCCGATCAGCTCCACCAGCGGCCCGTCCACCTCCACCACCCGCTGGGCCGAGCCGGGCCGGGTGGCGGCCAGGTAGCGCGGCAGGGTGAGCGCGCCGCCGCCCAGGTGCAGGGCGGTGACGGGCCGTCCGGCGGGGGCGAAGGTGTCCAGCAGGTGGGCGATCCGCTGGGTGTACTCGAACTCGAGGTGGCCCGGGTCGGCCAGGTCCACGTACGACTGCGGGGTGCCGTCCAGGGTGAGCAGCCAGCCCTGCTCGTGGTCCAGGTCCGGCATCAGCTTGGCCCGGCCGAGGTCGGTGACCCGCTCGACCGGCAGCCGGTCCTCCTCCTCCCGCACCACCGTCACGCCTGCACCGCGTCGGCCGGCAGGTACGCGGCCAGCCAGCGGTCCAGCTCGGCGAAGACCCGCTCCCGGGCGGCCTCGCCGGAGAGCACCAGGTCGTGCATGCCGTCCGGGATCCGCACGGTGGTGACGTGCCGTCCGAGGCGGGGGGCGAGTGCGGAGATGTCGTCCGCGCGCAGCACCGCGTCGCTGCGGTGCAGCGCCGGGTCCCAGCGGGTGGTGCTGATCGAGGCGGTGGAGGCCATCAGCAGCACCGGGCAGTCCACCCGCAGCCCGGCCCGGACGGCGCGGTGGCCGCGCTGGATGGCGGCCAGCCAGCCGGCGTAGAGCGGGAAGCCCTCGGCGGGCTTGAGGGTGAGGTCGAAGTCCCAGCTGCCGCGGTGGTCGCGGTGCAGGCTGTGCACGTAGTGCGGGTTGAGCGCGCTGGGCAGCTTGCGGGTGGCGGCGGCCCGGCCGACGGCGTCGATCAGCGGGGCGCCGAGGGTGCGCACGGCGGGGGCAGCCGGCATGGAGAGGAAGGGACTGTTGAGGAAGAGCCCGTCCACCACGCCGCGCCCGGCCCGCCGGGAGGCCCAGAGGGCGGTGATCAGGCCGCCGGTGGAGTGCCCGTTGACCAGCAGCTGGGTGTGGCCGTCCTGCTCGCGGATGATCCGGGCCGCCTCGTCCAGCTCCTCGTCGTAGGCGGCCAGGTCGGTGATGAAGTTCGGCGACTGATGGGGCCTCAGGGAGCGGCCGTACTTGCGCAGGTCGAGCGCGTAGAAGGAGTACCCGAGCTCGGCGAAGTGGTCGGCCAGATGGGTCTGGAAGAAGTAGTCCACGTAGCCGTGCACGTACAGCACCGCCCGGCGCGAGCCGGGCAGCAGCCGGCGCACCAGCGTGGCGCTGACGGCGCCCTCCTCGTCGGCGGCCAGCGGCAGCTCGGCCGCCTCGTACGGGGCACCCAGCAAGGTGTCGGTCCGGAACTCCACGTCGTACCCGCTCCTGATCGGCCGTCGGATCTACGACTCGACCTTAGCGCCCCGGTGCCGCTGACCGACGGTGCCCCGGAGCACCGACACGATGCCGAGGCCCGCGGCGCAGACCGGGACGGCGAGCAGGGCGCCGAGGATGCCGGCGATCCCGGAGCCGGCCACCACGGCGATCATGATGGTGGCGGGGTGGAGTTCGACGGTGCGGCTCTGGATGATCGGCTGGAGCACGTTGCCCTCGATCATCTGGACCGCCAGCACCACGCCGAGGGTCCAGATCGCGGTGCCCAGGCCACCGTCGGCCAGCGCCACCAGGACGGCCACGGTGCCGGAGAGGAAAGCGCCGACGAAGGGGATGTAGGCGCCCATGAAGACCAGGGCACCGAGGCCGGGGGCGCCCGGGACGCCGAGGATCACCAGGCCGATGGTGATGAAGGTGGCGTCGATCAGGGCGATCAGGGTGGTGCCGCGCATGAAGCCGGCCATCGCGCTGAAGGCCTGCCGGCCGCAGGCGATCGCCAGCTCGGCCTGACGCTCCGGCAGCACCCCCCGCACCGCGTCCCCGGTGCGGTGCCCGTCCCGGAGGAAGAAGAAGACCAGGGCCAGCGCCAGCACCCCGCCGGTGACCAGCTGGGTGAGCACGCCGATGCCGGAGAGCACGCCGTTGGCCAGCTGGCCCACCACCGTGCTGCCGGTGCCGGCGGCCGAGGAGAGGCCGGACTGGATCTTCTCACCGGTCGGCCCGAGCCAGTCGGCGATCCGCTGGCCGGTCTCACGCAGCGAGGCGGCGATCTGCGGGGCGCTGTGCACCAGGGAGTTGGTGAGCAGGATGAGCACCGCGGCGACCGCGAGCACCAGGACCGCGCAGGTGAGGGCGGCGGCCAGGCCGCGCTTGACGCCGTGCCGCACCAGCCAGGGCATCACGGGGTGGAGCAGCGCGGTGGCCAGCAGCGAGAGGATCACCGGGATGGTGGCGGCCCGCAGCGCGACCAAGGCGTAGACCAGCAGGGCGGCGACGGTGATGAACAGGACCACCGCCACCGACCAGGCGGCGGCCGCCCTGACGGTCGGCGGGAGCATCAGATAGGGCGGCCGGACGTCCTCGGGCGGCCGCTCCACCTCCGTACCGGGCTCCACTGCCATGCCGTCGCCTCCCGCCACCCGCGCCTGATCCGTCCATCTGATCACAGGATCTGACGGAATGTCCGGATCGGTGGCCCGGCTAGAGCGTGCCGTCCACCACCCTGCGCAACAGCGCGATGCGGTTGCTGGTCACGGAGGCCACGCCGAGGGCGAGCAAGCGGGTCATGGTGCGGCGGCGGTCGGCGGTCCAGGTGCTGACGGCCAGTCCGCTGTCGGCGGCGGCCCGGACGTAGTCGGCGTCCAGCAGTCCGAACGGCGGGTTGAGGTAGCGCGGGCGCAGGTCGGCCAGCAGGGCGGCGGCGGGCTGCTGCGGGAGCTTCCAGGTCAGGGCCAGCTCGGCCTCCCGGTCCAGGGCGCGGACGGCCAGCATCGCGGCGGCGGGCCCGCACCAGCCGGTGGACCGCTCGGCGCCGAGCTCGCGTACCACCGCGTGCGCGGCGGCGGCCGGGCCCGGGTCGTCCAGGTCGAGCAGCAGCCGGGCGTTCGGGTACGCGGCGGCGGCCTTCAGGGCCTCGGCCAGGGTCGGGATCCGCAGGCCGGGGCGGCCGGTCTCCTCCAGCTGGGCGAGGGTGACGGAGCCGACCGGGCGAGGGTCCTCCCAGAGCCGGCGCAGCGTCAGGTCGTGCAGCAGCACCGGGACGCGGTCGCGGGTCAGCTGGACGTCCACCTCCACCGCGTCGGCACCGGCGGCGAAGGCCGACTCGACCGAGGCCAGGGTGTTCTCGCGGAAGCGGTACGGGTCGCCCCGGTGGGCGACGGCGAGCGCACGCGCCATCAGCCGCGCTCCACCACGACGTTGGTGGACTTGATCACGGCGGTGGCCCGGGCGCCGGGCACCAGCCGGAGCTCCTCGGCGGACTCCCGGCTGATCAGCGAGACCACCCGGAACGGCCCGGCCTGGATCTCCACCTGCGCGGCCACGTCGCCGAGCAGGACGTCGGTCACGATGCCGGGGAAGCGGTTGCGCGCGGAGGACGGGCGGCCCTCCGCCTCGGCGTTCTCCGGCTTGGCCAACTCCCGGGCGAAGGCGGCCAGTTCGGCGCCGCCGATGATCCGGTGACCGTGTTCGTCCCGCTCCGCCGCCACCCGCCCGGCATCCACCCAGCGGCGCACCGTGTCGGTACTGACGCCGAGCAGCGCGGCGGCCTCGCCGATGCGGTAGGGGTGGACCGGCCGGTCGGCCATACGGGGCTCCTGACGCGAGGGTGGGCTCTGCCGGGATCATCCTGCCGCATCCGGGGCGGCGTCAGGTAACGGCCAGTCAGGGTTTTACCAGGCTTAAACTGGACAGAACGGGCAGGAGAGCCCCTGACCCGGAAGTCCCCGAGGAGCAGCAGAGCATGGCACCCGAGCCCGTCCCGTTCGCCTTCATAGCCGAGGCGGAGCGCTACCAGAGCAACGTCACCCCGCCGGAGCCCGAGCCGCGCTCGGTCCGCCGGGTGCTGGGCGGGCTGCTCGTGACGGTCGTGGTGGTCGCCGGCCTGCTCGCCGCCGTCGCCCTCGGAATGCCGGCCCTGCGCTCCCCCGCCGCCTGACCCACCACCGAGCGAGAGCGACGGGTCAGGGCTCGCCGAAGAAGTCCCGGCGGACGGCGTCGCCCGCCGTGAGCACCGCGCCCGCGAGCACCGCGCCGCCCCCCGCCGCACCCGGCCGCACCTCGGTGGTGAACGGGCAGAGCCCGGCCAGCCGCCGTTCCACCAGCGCGGCCAGCACCGCCCCGCCGGCCCGGCCGAGCTCGCCGCCGAGCACCACGCAGCCCGGGTCGAGCACCACGCAGACCGCCGCCACCCCGATCGCGATCCGCTCGGCCAGCTCCGCCAGGAAGGCCGTCTCGGCGGGACCGTCCGCCTCGACGGCGGCCCGCAGCACCGTCTCGGCCCGCTCCACCGGGCCGCCCTGCGGGACCGTCAGCCCGTGGGCCAGCGCCAGCTCGCCGACCGCCCGGCTGCTCACCGTGGCGTCGAAGCCGTTGTCACAGCCGTCGGCGGTCGGCAGCCCCCCGGTGCCGGGCACCGGCAGGAAGCCGATCTCCCCGGTGCCGCCGGAGGCGCCGCGGCGCAGCCGGCCGCCGAGCACCACCGAGGCGCCGGTGCCGTGGCCGAGCCAGAACAGCACGAAGTCCTCCCGCCCCTGGGCGGCGCCGATCCGGTGCTCGGCGATCCCGGCCAGGTTGACCTCGTTCTCCAGCAGCACCTCAATCTCCGGCTCGGCCCGCAGACCGGCCAGCAGTTCGGCGTGCCAGCGCGGCAGTTGACCGGAGTTGTGCAGCTCCCCGGTGGCCGGGTCCACCACCCCGGGGGCCCCGACCGCGACGGTGTGCAGCCGCCGCACCCCGGCCCCGGCGCAGGCCTCGGCCAGCGCCTTGAGCGTGCGGCCGGTCAGGTCCGCGCCGTGCTCAGGACCGGCCGGCACCTCGGCGGTGGCCACCGTACGGCCCGTCAGATCGGCGACCACCAGGGTGACCCCGGTGGCCCGGACGTCGATCCCGGCCAGGTGCGCGCGGTCGGCGACCAGGGCGTAGAGCCGGGCGTTCGGCCCGCGCCGCTGCTCGCCGCTCTCGCCGACCACGGTGACCAGGCCGCCGCGCTGGAGCCGCTCCAGCAGGTCGGCGACGGTCGGCCGGGAGAGGCCGGTGAGGCCGCGCAGCTCGGTGGCGGTGAGCGGCCCCTGGGCGAGCAGCAGGTCGAGCGCCAGGCGGTCGTTGATGGCGCGGGCGGTGCTCGGCGTGGCCGTGCGCGCGATGGTCATGGGACGGCATCCTCTCAGAGCTATCTATCAGGGTCCCTTCCTGATAGCTTATCGCCCTGCCACCACCACCCACCCAACCCGTCAGCCCGAAGGGGGAGGTCTCAGGATGGAGACCATGGAGTCCGGTCAGCAGGTCCGCCGCGCCAGGGTGCGGATCGCCCTGGTCTTCGCCGTACACGGTGCCGTCACCGGCAGTTTCGTCAGCCGCATCCCGTGGATCCAGGACCACCTCGACCTGAGCCCGGGTCAGCTCGGCCTGGCGCTGGTCGCCCCGGCCGTCGGCGCCTCGCTGGCGATGCCGCTCGCCGGGCGGATCGTGCACCGGTACGGGGCCCTGGCGGCCGTCCGCTGGCTGCTGGTGCTCTGGTGCCTGTCGCTGGCGCTGCCCGCGACGGCCCCGAACCTGCCGCTGCTCTTCCTGGCCCTGCTGGTCTACGGCGCCACCTCCGGGATGTCGGACGTGGCGATGAACGCCCAGGGCGTCGAGGTGGAGCAGCGCCACGGGCGCTCCATCATGTCCGGCCTGCACGGGATGTGGAGCGCCGGCGGTCTGCTGGCCTCCGGCTTCGGCGTGCTGGCTGCGCATCAGCAGTTCGACGCCCGGCTCCAGTTGGCGCTCACCGCACTGGTCCTGGCGGGCGCCGGGTACGCGGTCAGCGGCGGGCTGCTGGACGTCCGGCCGGCCGCGGGGGCGGAGGAGCCGCCGCGCTTCGCGCTGCCGCCGCGTTCGGCGCTGGCGATCGGGCTGGTGGGCTTCTGCGCGGTCTTCGCCGAGGGTGCCTCGATGGACTGGAGCGGCGTCTACCTGCGGGACGTCACCGGCGCCTCGCCCAGCGTGGCGGCCGCCTGCTACACCGCGTTCGCCGCCACCATGACGGTGGCCCGGCTGCTCGGCGACCTGGCGGTGCAGCGGCTCGGCGCGGTCCGCTCGGTCCGCCTCGGCGGCGCCCTGGCCACCGCCGGCGGGCTGCTGGTGATCGCCACCGACTCGGCGTGGGCCGCCATCCCGGGCTTCGCGCTGATCGGCGTCGGCATCGCGGTGGTGGTCCCGCTCGCCTTCGCGGCGGCGGGCCGCACCGGCGGCGACCCGAGCCGGTCGATCGCGGGCGTCGCCACCATCACCTACACCTCCGGGCTGGTCGCCCCGGCGATCGTCGGCGGCATCGCCCAGACCAGCTCGCTGACCGTCTCCTTCACCGTGGTCACCGCGCTGACCGCCGCGCTGGTGTTCGGCGCGGGCGCCCTGCGCCAGGACCGCCGCGAGGCAGGGGTGCCCGAGGACGTCGGGGTCGAGCGCGTCACCCACTGAGCCCGCAGGCGGAGAAGTCGGCCCCTCCCGGATGCAGCCAGGAGGGGCCGACGGCTCTCTGGGGGTGCCGGTCGCGGGCCGCCGTGCGGCGGGCGGTGGAGCCGCCCCTTCCCCGGCCGCGCTCGCCCTGCGGGGTCACCCCGTCCGGAGGGTCACGGCATCCGGCGGTCCAGGCGCAGGCGCTCGCCGTCGCCCGCCCGGATCGGGCAGTCCGGCATCGGACACCCGCACTCGCCGAAGGACAGTGCGGCACCGGAGACGTACTCGGCCCGGTCGAAGTCCCGGCGGCTGCCGTACTCGCCCCTGACCCGCACCCGCTCGGCCACCCGCTCCGTCAACTCACCCATCGCCGACCTCCGTTGTCGCGCACTGCCTCGTTGTCCTGCCGACCGGGAAGTCGATCGACTAGCTTGGTAACAGGATCGACACGGAGAGCTACCAAGGCCAGAGGTGACGGTCCAACAACCGATCCGACAGACCGGGGGACCGTCCACAGATGCCCAGTCCGCGTGAGCTCGACCCGTCCGAATCCATGCTGGCGCTCTTCGGTTCGGAGCTCCGCGACCACCGCACCAAGGCCAGACTCAGCCAGGAGGGCCTGGGCGACCTGCTCGGCTACACCGGCTCGTTGATCGGCCAGATCGAGACCGGGCGCCGTACCCCGACCCGGGAGTTCGCCGAGCGGCTGGACGCCACCCTCGACGCCGCGGGGATCTTCTCGAAGCTCTGGCCGCACGTCACCCGCGGCCAGTTCCCGAGCTTCTTCAAGTCGTACGCCGAACTGGAGCCCCGGGCCTGCCAGATGCTGGAGTACGGCGGGGACCTGATTCCCGGACTCGGTCAGACCGAGGGGTACATGCGGGCAGTCTTCGAAGCCGGATTGCCCCTGGCCAGACCGGAACTGATCGAAGAGAAGGTCGCAGCGCGCCTAGGACGACAACAACTGCTCGCAGGTCCAACACGTCCGCTGTTGTGGTGGCTTCTTTCGGAAAATGCCATTCGTCGACCGGTGGGCGGTTTTGACACGATGGCCGATCAGTTGACGAAGCTGCTTGGCCTGGTCCGGTCAAGAATGGTGGTGATCCAGGTACTGGAGACGTCCCGTGGGGCGCATGCGCTGCTTGAGGGTTCGATGACGCTAATGTCCTTCACCGACGGCACCCCCGACACGGGGTACGTCGAGGCGCCGCATACCGGTGTGCTGGTCGAAAACCCCGACAGAGTAAGAGAGTTGAGGCTCTCCTACGACCTGGCGCGGGCTGACGCACTGTCACCGGAAGCGTCGCTGAACCTCGTTGAAAAGGTAGCTAAGGAGCACCAACACCATGCTGACGAACAGCGAGCTGAACCGAGCTGACTGGCAGTCGTCGAGCTACAGCGGGGCGTCCGGCGGCAACTGCGTGCAGCCGGCCCTGAACCTCTCCGCCGCGCACGACGTCGTCCCGGTCCGCGACTCCAAGGACCCGGAGGGTCCGCACCTGGAGTTCGGCACCACAGCTTGGGCCGCGTTCGCCACCTGGGCCGCCGGCTTCGAGGTCTGATCCAGGCCTCCGCCCCGTCCCACCCCGACCCGCCCCCGGGTGCCGGCCGTCGATCCGGACGACGGCCCGGTTACCCTCGGGGCCATGAACCACGCAGCTCCGCCCGCCCCGCCCGCCCTCCGCAACCCCGTCGGCGCCCACGTACCGGTGGCCGGCCGCGGACTGGTCGGGACCGGGCTGGCGTACGCGGAGCGGGTCGGCGCCGAGGCCGTGCAGGTCTTCGTCGCCAACCCGCGCGGCTGGGCCACGCCGGCCGGCGACCCGGCCCGCGACGAGGAGTTCAAGGCGGCGTGCGCGGAGTCCGGCATCCCGGCCTACGTGCACGCGCCCTATCTGATCAACTTCGGCTCGGACAGCACCGCGACCCGGGAGCGCTCGGCCGATTCCCTGCGCCACTCGCTGAGCCGGGGTCACCGGATCGGTGCCCTCGGCGTGGTGGTGCACACCGGCTCCGCCGTCGGGCGGGAGCCGGACGGCGGCTCCCGGTACGCGGCCGCGATGCGC
Source organism: Kitasatospora sp. NPDC088742 (assembly GCF_055584905.1). Lineage (NCBI taxonomy): Bacteria > Bacillati > Actinomycetota > Actinomycetes > Kitasatosporales > Streptomycetaceae > Kitasatospora > Kitasatospora sp. NPDC088742. Next base: position 26,117 of record NZ_JBVJLD010000023.1, read on the forward strand.
CAGGTGCGCGAGGACGTCCGGCCCCTGCTGGACGAGCTCGACGCGCTCGGCGAGGACGCGCCCTGGCTGCTGCTGGAGCCCACCGCCGGGCAGGGCAGCTCGCTCTGCTCCCGGATGGAGGACCTGGCCGCGTACGTCGAGGCGCTGGACCACCACCCCAAGGTGGGGGTGTGCCTCGACACCTGCCACGCCTTCGCCGCCGGGCACGACCTGGCCGATCCCGAGGGCGTGACGAAGACACTGGACGCGCTCACCGCCGCAGCCGGTCCCGGCCGCCTGCGGCTGGTGCACGCCAACGACTCGATGGACGTGGCCGGAGCCCGCAAGGACCGCCACCAGAACATCGGCGCCGGGCACATCGGCGCGGCCGCCTTCGCGGCCCTGCTCGCCCACCCCGCCACCGAGGGCGTCCCGTTCGTGATCGAGACCCCGGACGGACGCCACGACCCGGCCCGGGTGGAGGGCGCTCGGCACGCCGCCGACATCGCCCTGCTCAAATCCCTGCGGAACCCAACTCCCCTCGGAACGAATCAGTCTGACGATCAGTCAAACCACTCCAACGAGTGAGACTCGGCCCCCGACGCCAGGGTAGGTCCCGGGCGACCGACGGCCCGGAGGGGCCGGGGAGGGGAACCCGAATGACCACGCACACCGTGCTCGACCAGAAGCTCGACCGTTCTTTCGACATGCTGGACACCGACCAGGACGGGCACATCCGCGAAGAGGACCTGATCTCGCTGGCCTCGCGCCTCAGCTCCGCCTTCGACAGCCACTCGCTCAGCGTGGTGTCCCGACTGGAGGGTGCCTTCGCCGCCCTCTGGGACATCGACCTCATCCCGATGGACACCGGCCACAAGGGCTCCATCGACCGGGAGGAGTGGCGGGCCGGCGTCCGCAAGGCGGTCGCCACCGACCGGGACGGCTTCCTCGGCCGGATGAACACCATGCTCCGCGCCTGGCTGGAGCTGTGCGACACCGACGACGACGGCTGGCTCAGCCGCGAGCAGTTCATCACCATGTACGGCCGCACGCTGGGCCTGCGACAGGAGAAGCTGGAGGTCGCCTTCACCATGCTGGACACCGACGGGGACGGCGCGATCAGCCTCAATCAGGTCTGCCACGCGGTCGAGGAGTACTACACCAGCGAGGAGCCGGACACCCCGGGGAACTGGCTGTTCGGCCCGCTGCGCTGACACGGGCCGCGCGGCGGTGACGCCGTGGTGGAGCGGGGGGCACCACCACGACGTCACCGCCCGGCCCTCAGGAGGAGCGGTAGCGCCGGCTCGCGCTGGTCCACGCGTACACCCCGTCCACCAGCTGTCTCGTCCCCTCCAGGTACCAGCGGGCGCCCGGGTGACGCAGCACCAGCCCGCTGCGCAGCAGCTCGCTCTCGGCCCGCAGGCCCGCCGTCCGGTCCGCCACCACCCGCCGGGCCGTCTCCCGGCTCAGGCCGAACTCCCGGCGCAGCAGCGTGACGGTGTTGAACCCGTTGCCCTGGCGCTCCTCGCGCTCCAGCGAGAACAGGTCGTTGATCAGCGTCGCCGCGTCGGCGGTGTGCGCGCGCAGCCGCCGCCAGTCCGAGCGCAGACAGAGCCCGCGCGGCAGTTCCCGGTCGGCCACCCGCTCCAGCAGGTTCATGAACGGGTAGAGGCAGCTGGCGTGACGGCGCATCAGCACCGCCGGCAGCCCGCCGGGCAGGGTGCCCCGGCTGCGGTGCTCGGTCTCGGTGACGAAGCTGCGCAGACAGTCCGCCCAGTCCCGGGCCGCGCGGCGGCGCCAGCGGCCGCTGCGCCCCTGGCACTGCCGGTGCCAGAGCTCGGTCCAGGCCCCGAGCAGCGCGTCGCCCCGGTCCTCCGGCGGCACCACCGGCATCCGTGGGCGGCCGCCGCCCCTGGTCACGGCGGTCAGCCGGCCGGTGAACTCGGCGGCGCTGGGCGGATGGTGGCCGAGCGGGCCGTCGAAGTGGTCGTCCAGCAGGGTGAACCAGCCGAGCACGTCCAGCAGCAGCCGCCGCTCCTGGGCGGGCGCGCCGGGGTAGCTGAGGTCGATCAGCTCCGGCAGGCCGTAGGCCCGGTAGCGCTCCAGGCCGTGGCGGCGCAGCAGGCCGTGCCGGAGCAGCCAGTCCTGGTGCCGGAGGTCCTCGTGGTTGCGGGTGTCGAGCGTGGAGTTCACCGGCGTCCCGCCGGGGCCGTGCGCCGGGAAGGTCTCTCGAAGGCGGGCTTCTCGGCGGCCGGCGCGGCGGCCGGCGCGGGGAGCAGCCGGGTGGTGGCCGGCCGTTCGGGCTTGAGCCGCACCCCCTGGGCCTGCACGGTCGTCCACACCACCTCGCGGGCCTTCGCCCCGGCCACCGGCCGCAGCCGCCAGGTGCGCAGCAGGGTGACGGCGACCACGGCCAGCTCCATCCAGGCGAAGGCCTCGCCGATGCAGCGGTGCTTGCCCGCGCCGAACGGGAGGAAGGCGTGCCGCTCGGTGGAGAGCGGGCGGTCGGGGTCGAAGAGCAGCGGGTCGGAGTGGCGGGACGGGTCGCGGTGCAGGGCGGTGAGGCTGTAGAGGAGTTCGGCCCCGGCGGGGACGGTGTACGGGCCGAGCCGGACCTGTTCGGCGGCGGTGCGCATCAGGAAGGCGTTGGGGGCGTGCAGCCGCAGCACCTCGCGCAGCACCCGGCGCAGGTAGGGCAGCCGTTCGATCGCCCGGACGGACAACTCCTCTCCGGGGGCCAGCTGTTGGCCGATCTCCGCGAGCAGCTCGCGGTGCACCTCGGGGTGGTCGAGCAGCTCCTGGCAGAGCCAGGTCAGGGTGGTGGAGACGGTCTCGGTGCCGGCGCCGAACATGGCGATGGCCTCGGAGCGGACGGCGTGCTCGTCGAGCGGGCGCCCGGTGGCCGGGTCGGTGGCGGTGCGCAGCAGGGCGAGCAGCGGCCCGGCCTCGTCCTGGGAGGGGGTGCGGACGGCCTGGTCGACCACCCGGTTGAGCACCCGGACGGCGGCGGCGAAGCGGCGGTTGACGGGCAGCGGGAGGCGGGCCAGCGCCGGGTGCGGCCAGAGCGACTGGAGGATCTGACCCTTCACCAGTTCGGGCAGGGCGCGGTGGAAGGCGTCGGTGTGCCCGGGCCGCAGCCGGGCGCCGAACAGGGTGGCGGTGACGATCTCCAGTGCCAGGTGGTTCATCTCGCGCGCCACGTCCACGGTGCGGCCGGGGTGCCAGCCGCCGATCCGCTCCCGGGCCAGGCGCTCCACCATCGGGACGTACCCGGCCACCCGCTCGGCGGTGAAGGCGGGTTGGAGCGAGCGGCGGCGGTCGCGGTGGGCGGTGCCCTCGCTCATCAGCAGGCCGTCGCCGAAGGCGTCCCGCAGGGTCTGCTGCACGGCGCCGCGCGGACAGGAGCGGGCCAGCGGGGTGAGCAGGGTGTGCACCAGGGCGGGGCCGGTGACCACGTGGACGGTGCGCGGCCCGAGACCGATCCGGACCACCTCGCCGACCCGGGCGAGCGAGCCGAGGAAGCCCAGCGGGTCACGGAGCAGGGCCGGGGCGTGGCCGAGTCCGGGGAGTCTCCCCGGTGCGAAGGGGACGGGTGGCACGGACATGCGGATCGCCTCGCTCTCGGGAAGGGCTGCTCTAAGGGGACGGCCGCTCACTCTCCGCCCAGGGAGAATTCGCCACAAATCGCCCACCACCCGAAGAGATGACCGGCCCGCCCGTGACCTCCCCGCCCCTCCCCCCTTCGCCACCCCCGCGCTCCGGCCACCCAGGGCACCACCCCCCGCCCCAACGGAGCAGCCCGCCCGTGGAAGAGCTGACCATAGGTCACCGACTCGGCCCACCGGCGCCTTTCACCCGTCCGCCCGCCGTCCTGCCACCGTTCGGCCTCCCCTCCCGGTGCCGCTCCCGGTCTGGGATCGTGGTGCGCGGCAGCCGCCCCCTACCGGAATGAGGCCGCACCGACATGGACGTCGAGAAGCTCCGCCGCGACACCCCGGGCTGCGCCCACAAGGCGCACCTCAACAACGCCGGGGCCGGCCTGATGTCCCGCCGGACCCTCGACGCCGTCACCTCCCACCTGGAGCTGGAGGCCACCATCGGCGGCTACGAGGCCGCGATGGCCGACCAGGACCGGATCGAGCACACCTACGACTCGCTGGCCCGCCTGATCGGCGCCGACCGCGACGAGATCGCCTTCACCGAGAACGCCACCCGCGCCTGGGACATGGCCTTCTACTCCCTCCGCTTCGCCCCGGGCGACCGCATCCTCACCGCCCGGGCCGAGTACGCCTCCAACGCCATCGCCTTCCTGCAGACCGCCCGCCGGTACGGGGTGAGCATCGAGACCGTCCCGGACGACGAGTACGGGCAGCTCTCGGTCGAGGCGCTGCGCTCGATGATGGACGAGCGGGTGCGCCTGATCGCCGTCACCCACGTGCCCACCCAGGGCGGCCTGGTCAACCCGGCCGCCGAGATCGGCAAGGTGGCGAAGGAGCACGGCGTCACCTACCTGCTGGACGCCTGCCAATCGGTCGGCCAGCTCCCGGTGGACGTCGCCGAGATCGGCTGCGACCTGCTCACCGCGACCGGCCGCAAGTTCCTCCGCGGCCCGCGCGGGACCGGCTTCCTCTACTCCTCCCGCCACCTGACGGAGCGTCTGGAGCCGCCCTTCCTCGACCTGCACGCGGCCACCTGGACCGGGCCGGAGTCGTACGAGATCCGTCCGGACGCCCGCCGCTTCGAAACCTGGGAGACCTTCTACGCCGGCAAGATCGGCCTCGGCGTGGCGGTGGACGCCGCCCTCGACCTCGGCCTGGACGCCATCGAGCGCCGGGTCACCGCGCTGGCCGCCCGGCTCCGCGAAGGCCTGGCCGCGCTGCCCGGCGTGCACGTCCACGACCAGGGGCTGCGCCGCTCGGCCATCGTCAGCTTCACCGTGGACGGGCACGACCCCGTCGACCTGGCCGCACTGCTCCGCTCCCGGGACGTCAACGTCTCCGTCTCCCACGCCACCAGCGCCCAGTGGGACCTCGGCGCCCGTGGCCTGCCCACGGTGGTCCGGGCCTCCGTCCACTACTACAACACCGAGGCCGAGCTGTCCCGCCTGCTCGACGCCCTGCCCCTGCCGCTGCCCCTGCCCGCCGTCTGACCGCCCGCCCGCGTTAGGCTCCCCAGGTGACAGCCCTCGCCCGCCTCGCACGCTCGCCCTGGCTCCGCCTCGGGGCGCTGCTCGCCGTGCTCGCGGCCGCGGCCGGCTCGCTCCTGCTCTGGAGCCCGACCGAACTGCTGGAGGGCGGGGTCCCGGCCCCGCTCTTCCTGCTCGTCTACGCGGTGGCGACCGTCGCCTTCGTCCCCAAGCCCGCCCTCAACGCCGCCGCCGGCCTCTTCCTCGGCGCCGCCCAGGGCATCCCCGTCGCGGTCGCCGCCACCACCCTCGGCGCCCTGCTGGCCTTCGCCCTCGGCCGCACCCTCGGCCGCGACGCCGTCCGCCCGCTGCTGCGCGGCCGCGTCCTCACCGCCCTGGACCGCCGCCTCACCCACCAGGGCTTCCGCTCGGTCCTGCTGCTCCGCCTGATCCCGGGCATCCCGTTCCAGGCCGCCAACTACGGCGCCGCCTTCTCCGGCGTCCGCGCCCTCCCCTTCACCACCGCCACCGTCCTCGGCGTCGTCCCCGGCACCGCCGCCTACGTCACCGCCGGCGCCAGCGCCTCCGACCCCACCTCCCCCGCCTTCCTCATCTCCGCCTCCGCTGTCGCCCTCCTCAGCGCGGGCAGCCTCTACTCCTTCTGGCACACCGCCCGTGCCGGCCGGGCCGCCGAGCCGCGTGAGAGCATCACCGGATGATCATCACCCCCGAGGACCTCGCCGGCCGCACCCTGCTGCGCGTGACGGTCTCCTGGCGGCACCCCCAGGAGCCCGAGCCCGCCCTCCACGACATGTGGTGGCACCTGGACGGCCTCGGCCCCGTCCACTTCCACGCGTCGGCCGATGGGCTGGGCCTGGAACTCGACCAGCCCCGGGCCGGGCACCCGACGGCACAGGACGACCCGCCCGGCTTCGCCATGACCCCGTTCGTCGGCGAGTCGATCCGCTCCGCCCGCAAGGTCCGCCACCAGTTCGGCGCCCAGGACTTCGCCGACGGCCTCACCGTCCGCTTCCGCACCGGCTCCGTCCGCGTCCTCAACCTCGCGGGCGCCCTCACCCTTCAGGTCTCCCCGCTCAACGCGTGGATGCGGCGCGACGGCTGAGTCCGTTTCAGGCCCGTCCCTCGGGGCCGACCGCCCTGAGCTTCGCCGTGGTACCGGCGCGGGCGGCGCCGTCGACCGCCGTGCAGATGCCGAAGACCCGGTCGTAGCCGGTCCAACCGTTGACCCGGCCGCGGTTGTTGCTGATCTGCACGCGCCCGCGTGTCCGGTCCAGGGCGGAGACCAGGTGCACGTACACCGTCCCGGCGACCCGGGCCAGCACGATGTCACCCACCTCGACCTTCGACGGGTCGACCGGGGCGACGGTCACCAGCTGCCTGCTACGGATCAGCGGCACCATCGAACCGCCGCTCGGCCGGAACTCCACCACGGCACCGGCGGCCACCCGGGCCGCCACCCCATCCAATGCACCCATCCGGCGATCCTCCCAGCAGCGCCAGCCCGCTCCCACTCCATTTTCCGGCCCCGACCCGTCGTCAGGTTCCGCTCCGCCGACGGACGTCCATGCGGCCTCGTTGCCCGATGCGGCGCTACAGGGCGAGGAAGAGCAGGCAGGCGACGCCGATCCCGACGGCGAACAGGGCCAGGACGGGGAACCGCGACGGCGACTGACCACCCGCGGGAGCGGGCGCGGGAGCGGGAGCACCGGGTACCACTGGGGCCGATCGGATCCGGTTGGGCTTCCGGCGGGGGTGGGTACCCGGACCGCCCTGCGCCGCCGGCCACCCGTACACCGGCGGGAACCCGGCCGGCACGGGCCGCTCCCACCCGGGGTTCACCTGGACCGGGGCGTCGTCCAGCCAGAGGGTGGGCTCGTCGTCCCACCGCCCGTCGGCCGTCCGCAGGAGGAGGGCGCCGTCACCCCGGCGGCGCCAGCGGCGGCCGTGGACGTCGGTGAACTCCGCCCGAATGTCGGCGAGTTGCACCCGAGTGCCCTCGGGCAGCCCCGGAACGGGAACGGCCACGTCCTGCGCCGACGGGGACAGGTCGAGACCCCGCCCGTCCGGGGTCAGCTCCGTGTCCCGCCAGTACAGCCGCACCTGGGTCACGGGATGAGGGCCCCGGTGGCCGGCCCGCACCACGTCGCCGGCCGCCTCCAGGGTGAAGCCCCGGGCGTGCACCAGGAGTTGCTGCCGCTCACGCCCCTGCTCCACCCGCCGTTCCGCCTCCCGGGCCCGCCGCTCGGCCTCCTCCGCCCGTCGCTCGGCGGCCTCCGCCAGCCGCTGGGCCCGCCCCGAATCCTCGATCTGGCGCCGGAGTTGCTCGCTCTGAAGCCGCACCAGGGCGGCCTGGCTCCGGTAGCCGGCCACGCCGATGCCCACGCCCGCCAAGGTGCTGAGCGCCCCCACCACGGCGACGATCGTCTCGATCACCCTCGTCTCCCCCGTTCCGTCGGCGATCAGCTTGCCCTGAGGTAGCGTCAGGGGATGATCGACCCCGCAACAGTACGGCTTGCGACCTTCAACGTCCTGCACGGGCGGGTCCCGGGCTCCGACGCGGAACCGGTACCGGTCGAACCGCTGGTGGAGTCCGTCGCGGCGCTGGACGCCGAGGTGACGGTGCTTCAGGAGCTGGACCGCTTCCAGGAGCGCTCCGGCCAGGTCGATCAGGCGCTCGCCGTCGCGCAGGGGCTCGGGCCGGTGGAGTGGCGGTACGCCTCCGCGTTCCACGCCCGCGCTCGGGAGGGGCGCAGCTGGGTCCGCGAACGGTCCGAGCCCGACATGCGGGTGTACGGGCCGCCGGGAGCCGGCCACGACGGCGAACTGCCCTCGCACGGCATCGCGCTCTTCTCCCGCCTGCCGGTACGGCACTGGCGGGCCCGGCGCTTCTCGGAGCCACCGGTCGCGGCACTCCTCCCCGCCCCCGGACGGTCCGGCCTCCGGGTGGTCCGGGACCACCCCCGGGTGGCGCTCGCCGCGGTGCTGGAAGGACACCGGGGTCCGTTCACGGCGGTGGCCCTGCACCTCTCCTTCGTCCCGGGCTGGAACGTCCGCCAACTCCTCGCCGTCCGCCGCTGGATCGCCGGCCTCCCCCGACCCCACGTTCTCCTCGGCGACCTGAACCTCCCCGGCCCCGTCCCGGCCACCGTCCTCGGCGGGACCTGGCACGACACCACCCGGGCCCGGACCTTCCCCGCCCACCGCCCCCGCCTCCAACTCGACCACGTCCTCACCTCCGTCCCCGTCCCGCACCGACCCGTACCGACCCCGAGGCCCCCGGTCTCCGACCACCTCCCCCTGGTGGTCGAACTCCCGCTCTAGCAGGCCGGTTCAGGAGATCACCGCCGGGGCGAGGGCGGCGGGGGCGAGCAGGGCGGGGGCGCCGGTGCCGTCGGCTGGGACGGTCCACAGGTCGGTGCCGTCGTCGCCGGGGAGGGCGTAGGCGAGGGTGTGGTCGTCCAGCCAGAGGGCCTGGTCGTCGAGGGTGCGCCGTTCGGCGGTCGGGGTCTCGGCCATGGTGGCGAGGTCGAGGACGTAGAGCTGCCAGGGGGCGTCCTCGGGGAGGCCGGCAACGCGCTTCTTGTAGGCGATGCGGGTGCCGTCGGGTGAGAGGGAGGGGCATTCGACGTTGCCGTGCAGGGTGGTGAGGGTGTGTGAGACGGCGTCCCCCGCGGCCAGCCAGGTGCGGCCGCCGGTGGCGAGGGTGACGTGGAAGTGGCGGTCGTCGGTGAAGGTGACGCCCCAGATGTTGGTGTCGGGGGCGTGGTGGGAGTGGCCGTCGACGGTGACGGCGTAGGTCTCCAGGTTCTCCTGGAGGGTCCAGGTCCGGGTGTCGAGGATGGATGTGCGGGTGGAGAAGTCGGTGCCCGCGTAGGAGTCGCCGCCGACGAAGACCGTCCAGGCGACCAGGTGGCCGGAGGGGGAGACCCTGGCCCGGGTGGGGATGCCGGCCAGGTCGTAGCCGCGGAGTTCGCGGAGCTCCGGGTCGAGGACGACGGCCCGGAAGGAGTCGCCGAGCAGGCCGCGCTCGGCCCGCAGGCAGATGCCGGTGCCGGCGGCGGCGTGGAAGCGCAGGCAGGCGGGGGCCGCGACCGTCCGGACGGCGCCGGGGTCGCCGAGCGGGACGGTGGCGAGGTGGTCGCGTCGGTCGCCCCAGACCATGGAGCGGAAGACCAGCTGCGGCCCCCCGCGCCGCGGCCCGAGGGTGACGGCACCCGCCTGTTGCTGCGGGCCGCCCTGGCCCACCCGGTGCGTGGCGTCCCGAGCCGGGTCACCGGCGTGCAGCACCGTCCAGGCCCCGGCCGCGAGGAGGACGGCGGTGGCGGTGAGCAGGACGAGCAGCCGCTGACGGAGAGTCATGAGTGCTCCTGCTCACAGGGGTCGGCGGGCGCGGCTGCCGTGCGGCGGGTGGTCGGTCGCAGCAGGGCGGCGGCCGCCGCCACGGCAGCGGTGAGCGCGGTGGTCATGACGGCCAGCGTGGCGGTGTCGCCCCAGTGACTCCAGAGCGCGCCGACGGCGAGGGAGCAGGCGAAGCGCCCGGCGGCCTGGCCGGTGCCGACCAGGGCGAGCCCGGCACCCTGGCGGTGCTCGGGGACGGCGCCCGTCGCGACGGCGGCCAGCACGCCGTCGGTCGCGGCGTAGAAGACCCCGTGCAGCAGCAGGACCGAGGCGGCGGTCACCGCCGCGCCGCCACCTCCGGGCCGGGTGAGCAGGAGTCCGTAGGCCGCCAGCAGGGCGGCGTGCCCGAGCAGGAACGTCTGCCGGCGCCCGAGCCGGTCGGCGAGCGTGCCGAGCGGAACGGCCAGCGTCAGGTAGACGGCGGCGGTGCCCAGCGGGAGCAACGGGAACCAGGCGAGCGGGAGTTCGAGGCGCCGCTGGAGCAGCAGGTAGAGGAACGAGTCGCTGACGGTGGCGAGGCCGAGCAGGGCGGCGCAGGCGGTGGTCCGGCGCAGCGCGGGCAGGCGCAGCAGTCCGCGGACCCGGATCCGGGCCGCGCCGGCCACCGCGGCCATGTCGCCCGGAGCGGAGCGCAGCCGCCGGCCGGGGACGAGCAGGACCAGGACCAGCACCCCGAGCGCCGCGACGTAGGAGCTGACGGTGAAGACGGCGTGGTACCCGCCAGGGGCGCCGCGCAGGATCAGGAAGGCGAGCAGCGGCCCGGCGAGGGCTCCGGCGGTGTCCATCGCGCGGTGCACGCCGAAGGCCCGGCCGCGCCGTTCGGGCGGGGTGGCGAGGGAGATCATGGCGTCGCGGGGTGCGGTGCGCAGGCCCTTGCCGACCCGGTCGACGGCGAGCACCAGGCCGATCAGCGGGGTGGTGCGCACCAGCAGCAGGGCGGGGCGGCAGAGCGCCGAGAGGCCGTAGCCGAGGGTGGCGACGGTCTTGTGACGGCCGCCGCCCTGGTCGCCCAGGAGTCCGCCGAGCAGGCGCAGGGTGGCGGAGGCTCCGTTGAACACCCCGTCCAGCACGCCGAATCCGAGCGGCGAGACGCCGAGCGCGGTGACCAGGTAGAGCGGGAGGACGGCGGTGACCATCTCGGAGGAGAGGTCGGTGATCAGGCTGACCGCACCCAGTGCCAGGACGGTGGGGGCGAGTCTGCCGGGGAGGGTCCGCGCGGGCCGCCCCGGCGCGTGGGCCGGGGCGGCGTCGGCGGACGGCGCGTTGCGTCGGCTGTCCGCGAGGTACACGTCAGCTCCAGATGCCGCTGACGGCGCCGACCTCGGCGGCCTTGCCCGCGTGGGTGGTGAGCCCGGCGAGGTCCTCCAGGGTGCGGAGCAGGTGGTAGTGGTTGTACTTGGTGGTCGGCGCGCTCCCGGACTTGACGGGCTGTCCGTAGAGCACGGTGGGGATCTGGTTGCCGCTGTTGCGGTCGTCCTCGTCGTAGGTGACGACCAGGACGCTGTTGTGGGTCTTGGCCCAGTCGGCGTACGCGGCCAGGTTGTTCTTGATCCAGCTGTCCCCGGTGCCCACACCGCAGTCGTGCATGTCGCTGCAGAGGTTGGGCACGACAAAGGAGACGGTGGGCAGTTGGGTGAAGTCGGTGGGGAACTGGGCGAAGGTGTGGCCCGACCTGACCGGCACGTTCCTGAAGGCGAACCAGGGGTTGTGCTTCTGGGCGTACTTGCCGCTCTTGCAGGTGGTGGAACCCTCGCTGGGCAGGGACTCGTTGTAGCTGCCCCAGGTCCGGCCGGCCGCGATCAGTTCGGAGCCCAGGTTGGCGGCGGACATCGAGCCGACCGTGTAGCAGCCGTCGCCGGTGATGCCCTGGGTCCCGCCGGAGAAGAGGGCGAAGTAGTTCGGCTGGCTCGGGTGGGTGATGCCGTAGGAGGCCTTCAGGACGGCGCCGCCCTTGGCGAGGGTGTTGATGTACGGCGCGCTGCTGCTGCCGATGATCTGCGAGTAGGCGTGGTTCTCCATCACGACCACCACCACGTGGTCCGGGCGCGGGAAGGTGGCCGCGGCGGAGGTGGTGGAGCCGGTGACGGTGAGGGTGCCGGCGATGGTGGCCGTCAGGGCAGCGGCGAGCACGAGGGTCTTCCGCGCGCTGTGGGGGTTTCCGCTGGACATGCTGATCTCCTGTGTCGGGGTGGGGAGTCGGGGCGACGGTCGGGAGCAGCTCGGGGCAGGGGGGTGCGCGGCACCGGGGCACGTGGGGGCTCCTGGCGGGGAGAGGGTGCGTCGGGGCCACCAGGAGTACCGCCCGGCGACCGGCCGTGGGCGCCAACGGCCGCCAGTGGCGCAGCCTTGCCACGACTCGCGAACGGTCGCCCGTCCGTCAGATCCAGCCGTTGCGGGCCGCGTGCAGCGCCATCTGGAAGCGGGTGACCGACCCCGCACGGGAGTTGAGCTGCTCCAGGTGCCGCGAGAGGGTCCGGCGGCTGATGCCGAGCAGGTCGGCGATGGTCTCGTCGGTGACCCCGGTGGCGAGCAGTTCGACGATCCTCCGCTGGACCGGGCTGAGCGCGGGCGGCACCCGCTCCCCCAGGTGCATCGGCAGCGCGGCCCGCCAGGAGGTCTCGAACAGGCCGGTCAGCGCGGAGAGCAGGCTGGAGGGGTGCACCAGCAGCAGCGAGTCGTTCACCTCGGCCTCGACGAAGGACATCGAGACGATGGCCAGCCGCCGGTCGAAGACGGTCAGCTTGACCGGCACGGAGGGCAGGATCCTGGCCGACTCCCCCGCCGCGATGGAGGGTTGGATGTTCACGGCGTAGTAGGCGGCGTGCTGGACGGCGGAGCGGGAGTAGACGACCCGGTACTCCACGCCCCGCCGGAGGTTCTCGATCTCGATCGGGTTGGCGGCCCCGTGGGTGTGGTACGGCGGGGAGTCGAAGCGCAGCACCTCGCGCTCGGCCGCCGCCTCGATGGTCTCGATCGTCTCGACGATGGAGTCCCCGGTGACCACCTCCACCAGGTCGTCCGTCCGCTGCGTCCCGGCCGAACGGCGGTACCCCCGGTAGGCGTTGACCGCCGCCTGCTGCGCCGCGCGCAGCTCGGCGGCCCGGCTGTGCGCCAGGTACTCCAGTGCCACGGTGGGCTCCACCGGCACGTGACGCCGCCCGTCGGCCACCGAGACGGTGACCAAACCCAACCGCCGCAGCCGCGCCAGCTCCTCCTCGGTCCCGTACGCCTCCCCGCCCCCGCCCTCGGGGCCGGCCTCGGGGCCGGTCCCCAACAGCGCGCCGTACAGCTCCGCCTCACGGTGCGTCAGGCCGAGCCGGCGCAGGTGGGCCGGCAGGTCCTCGTCGTCCATGCGTGTTCCTCCCGCGACGTGCGGCCCTGGCACCCACCGCCACCGGCCGCGTTCCGGGGATGGTGGCATGGACCGGACACCCTGCTCCAGCCGGACCGTATGGCGGATGCCCGTCCACGCCGCTGGCCGGCGATCGCCACCACCCGGGGGGCCGCCCGACGGTGGACCCCCCTGCTGACCGGGCCTCAACTCCGCCCGGCCGGGCCGCCGTCCGGGGTGAACGCGTGCCGGAAGGTGAAGGCCTGCGGCGCCGGCCCGTGGTCCCGCAGGTGCTCCAGCCTGGACACCCCGTCCCGCCAGGTGGGGGTGGTGCCGTCGGCCGCCCACCAGACCACGTGGTTGGGCTGCCCCGTCCGCTCGAACCAGTCCTGACGCCTCCGCAGCGCCCCGCCGTGCGCTCCGGCGTAGACGGCCTCGAAGGCGGCCCGCGAGTCGGTCCAGAGCGAGAGCGTCGCGGCCAGCGCGGTGGTCTCCGCCGTCCGCCCCTTCCCGTACCACTCCGGCACGGCGAACTCCCCCCAGACTCCCCAGTCCGCCTCGAAGAGCACGCCCGGCTCACCCGCCACCGGTTCGGCGTGCCCGAGGTACCCGGGATGCCCGGCGATCGTCCGGTAGACATCCTCACCGCTCTCGTAGAGCTCGCGCGTGAGCGGCCCGGGATCGGCGAGCGGTGACTTCAGGACTCCGAAGGTGTACAGCGCGAGTCGGGGCATGGCGGCTTCCCTCCCTGGACGGGGTCCCCCGTACGGAACTCCCCTGCGACCGTGGGCGATCACCCACGAGCCGGTGACAGTAGCCGCCTTTGCCGATCATGTCGACGTTGCGTTTTCGCTGCTCGGATGCCCTCTCGACCCAGGTTCACCGGGCCCGTAGCACACCCGTCGCACACCCGACGGAGCGTCAGGGGCGCCTCGCCCCACTTCTGGACCGAAGGAGTGGTGCGGCTCGTGCGGGAGGCCGCCGCCGACCCGTCGACGTGCGTACCCCTGGTCGTCCTGGGCCGCGAGGCCGAGCGCCGGCCGGGCGTCAGTGCCGCCGACCGAGCCGCGCTGGAGGCCCAACTGGCGGGCCTCGTCCCGGATCCGGCCTCCTGGGTCCGGGCGCTCTGCGACGGTGACGCGGGCTTCTACTACGCCCGGGCGGCCACCCGGGCGATGACCAGCCCGGACGTGACCCGTCGCAACCTCGGCGGCCGCAGCAACGTGGTCACCGTCTAGGACCACCTGGGCTTCGCCTCGTCGACCCTGGTGTTCAAGCCGACGCACACGAGGAACGTCGAACGCAACACCGCGACCGCGCAGGCCGTACGGGCCGCGCTCACCCGCGTGGACGCCGGCGCCCGCTTCCGCACCAGCGACCTGATCACCACCCTGGACGTGGACGGGCCGAGCGGTCTCGCGGACCCTGCGTCCGACGGGAACGTGATCACCGTCCGGCGGTTCGAACACGGCACGGTCCTGGCTGACTTGCTCTTCCCCGAGACGGAGGAGGTCTCTGCGGACCTGCTCAGGCGGGCGGCCGTCTTCCTTGCCTACATCCACGCCGCTCCCCGCCCGGGTGACCCGCCGCCCTCCAAGATCCGCGCCGGGGTACGCGGTCGGGTCCGGAAGCCGCTCGGCAGCGTCTTCCCCAAGGGCTCCGACGGACTGGTCGACCGGACCTTCGACCGCTGGTGGGCCCTGCTGGCCGACGCGCCGACGCTCCCCCGCCGGGACGCGCACGCGTACAACTGGCTCGCCACCGACGACGGAAGGCCCGTCGCCATCGACCTGGAGGCGACGGGCCACGAGCCGGTCGGCTACGAACTGGCCCAGCTGACGGACGACTTCCCCGCTCTGCCTCCCACCTCTTGGGACCTCCGCCGCGAGGTGCTCGAAAGCTACGTGCAGGCGTTGCGCGAGTGCACCGGTACGCCCTACGACGAAGCGGAGGTCGAACGGATCTGGACCGTCTACCGAGCCTCACTGATCGTCAGGGCAGTGCGGTGCGTGACGAATCAGGCCGGCGACCCCGTGCTCCGCGGGCACGGCGAGGCACTGCTGGACGAGATCAGCGCCCACCCCGAGTGGGGCCCCGTCCACGAGGTGGCCGTCACCCTGCGCGACGCCTGGGCCGAGCGGCGCGGCGCCCCCGGAGGCGCGCCGCTGCGGGAGCTCAACCTCGGACGCAAGCGGCGCATCAGCAAGACCCTCGCCTACCAACTGCGCCACAATCCCCAGCTGCCCAAGAACCCGCAGGGCTGGGCGCGGCTCGACGACCTGCTGGCCGCGCTCTCGGCGGGCGGACAGTCCGTGTCCCCCGCAGAGGTGCTGGCCGTGGCCCGAGCGGTGGACGAGCCGCGCTTCGAAGTCTGGGACAACCTCATCCGCGCCGGCTACGGCCACACCACCTCGGCACCCGACGACCACGCGGTCGAAGTCCCGGGCGGACCGCTGTACCACGCCACCTCGTCGGCCAACCTGCGCGAAGTCTTCCAACGCCGTCAGGGCCTGCGGCCGATGACCCGCAAGGCCGTCCACCTCACCACCGATCCCCGCACGGCCATGCTCGCCGGACGGCGGCACGGCCCGACCGTCCTGCTCTCGGTCGACGCCTCCACCGCCCACGGCCTCGGATCCCGCCTGGCCGGCGGCACCACCTGGCTGATCGACGCCGTCCCGGCCGAAGCCCTTGCGGTGGTGCCCCTCCACCGGCTCTTCTCCGCGCACTGAGCCGCGACGTCATCCGACACACCATCAGGAGCGCGGCGCTCCTGCCTCAGCGGTGCTCGGGGTTCTCGAAGTCGTAGCGGCAACCTGCGTCCCAGCCGGAGCGCTGGTTGCCGTGGGCCGGGATGCCGCCGGCGTCCTTGAGGAGGCGGGCGAGGTGGAGGAGGTTCCACGTCATGAAGGTCGTGTTGCGGTTGGTGAAGTCGTTCTCCGGCCCGCCGGAGCCCTCGTCCAGGTAGGACGGGCCAGGACCGGCCGGGCCGACCCAGCCGGCGTCGGCCTGGGGCGGGATGGTGTAGCCGAGGTGCTGGAGGCTGTAGAGGACGTTCATCGCGCAGTGCTTGGCGCCGTCCTCGTTGCCGGTGATCAGACAGCCGCCGACCCGGCCGTAGTAGGCGTACTGGCCCTGGGAGTTGAGGACGGAGGAGCAGGAGTAGAGCCGCTCGATGGTCTGCTTCATCACCGAGGAGTTGTCACCCAGCCAGATCGGCCCGGCCAGGATCAGGATGTCGGCGGACATCACCTGGCTGTAGACCACCGGCCACTCGTCGGTCTCCCACCCGTGCTCGGTCATGTCCGGCCAGACCCCGGTGGCGATGTCCAGGTCCACCGGCCGCAGCACCTCGACGGCCACGCCCTGGCGCTCCATGATGCCGGTGCTGAGGTCGATCAGCCCCTGGGTGTGGCTGCGCTCCGGGGACCGCTTGAGCGTGCAGTTGAGCACGACCGCACGCAGGTCGGCGTAGGAGGTCCCGGCATCGGTCGTCATCACGTGCTCCTGGTGGACGGTCGGGCCCTGACGGACGGTCGGTGGCCCCACCCCACCACGCCGGGCGCCGATCCCCGCACTGGACACGCCGCCCAGGTCACGGAGTGCGGGCGGGGCAGTTGACGGAGCGCCCTCGGAGGCGGGAAGGGCAGGGAGGAGCGGTCGAGAATCGCTGCAGGCGGGGGCTGGGCCGTTCGGGGTATCCGTCCGCCTGTTGGCGCGGGATCGGGCGTGGGCGCGGTCAAGCTGGGTGGGCTGCCCCGTCGGGGGTGGTCGAGGAGGGGAGACGGACGTGGGTGGGAAGTCGCCGAACGTGCAGCCGGTGCTGGCGGCGCCGAGTCGGGCCGCGCTGTTCCTGGTGATGACCGTGGAGGCCGGCGGTGAGCCGGTGGTGCGGGAGTTGCTCGGGGATCTGGCGGGGCTGGTGCGGTCGGTGGGGTTCCGCCGGCCGGAGGACCGGTTGAGTTGTGTGGCGGGGATCGGGTCGCAGGCCTGGGACCGGCTGTTCGACGGGCCGCGGCCGGCCGGGCTGCATCCCTTCGTGCCGCTGCGCGGCGCGCGGCACACCGCCCCCTCCACCCCGGGCGACCTGGTCTTCCACGTCCGGGCGCAGCAGGCCGACCTCTGCTTCGAGCTGGGCACCCTGATCACCCGTCGGATGGCGGGTGCGGTGCGGGTGGTGGACGAGGTGCAGGGCTTCACCTACTTCGACCAGCGCGACCTGCTGGGCTTCGTGGACGGCACCGAGAACCCCGAGGGGAACCCGGCGGTGGAGGCGGTGTACGTCGGCGAGGAGGACCCGGGGTTCGCCGGGGGGAGCTACCTGATCGTGCAGAAGTACCTGCACGACCTGGACGGTTGGGACCGGATCGGCTCGGACGCGCAGGAGCGGGTGATCGGCCGCACCAAGCTCTCCGACGTCGAACTGCCGGACGGCGTGCAGGCCCCGGACTCCCACGTGGCGGTCAACCAGGTGCTGGACGAGGACGGCGAGGAGCGGCAGATCTACCGGGCGAACATGCCGTTCGGCTCGCCCGGGCGGGGTGAGTACGGGACGTACTTCGCCGGGTACTGCCACACGCCGGAGGTCACCGAGCAGATGCTGCGCAACATGTTCCTCGGCACCGAGGACGCCTCGCACGACCGGATCCTGGACTTCTCCACCGCCGTCACCGGCAGCCTCTTCCACATCCCGACCGCCGACTTCCTGGAGGACGGGCCGAGCGCCACCGCCGCCCCCTCGGAGCGCCAACAGCCGGAGAAGGACGGCTCGTTGGGGATCGGCAGCCTCAAGACCGCTTCCGTACAGGCCGATTGACCGTCCCCCAGTGAAAGCACCGTGAGCACGTGGACAACCTGCACCGCGAACTGGCCCCGATCAGCGAGGCCGCCTGGTCCGAGATCGAGGAGGAGGCCCGCCGCACCTTCGTCCTGCACCTGGCCGGACGCCGGGTGGTGGACCTCTCCGGACCGGCCGGCCCGGCGCTCGCCGCGGTCGGCACCGGGCACCTGGCCCCGCTGCCGCCGCCCGCCGAGGGACTGCGGGCCCGGGCCCACCAGGTGCGGCCGGTGGTGGAGTTGAGGACGCGTTTCACGCTGAGCCGGGACGCGGTGGACGACGTGGAGCGCGGGTCGAAGGACAGCGACTGGCAGCCGGTCAAGGACGCGGCCCGGACCATGGCCATGGCGGAGGACCGGGCGGTCTTCGACGGCTGGCCGGAGGCCGGGATCTCCGGGCTGCGGGCCGCCGCGGACAACCCGCCGGTGGCGCTGCCGGAGGACGTCACCGCCTACCCCGACACCGTCAGCCACGCCCTCACCACGCTGCGGCTGGCGGGCGTCGGCGGGCCCTACGCGCTGCTGCTGGGCGCGGACGCGTACACCGCGGTCAACGAGACCTCCGACCACGGCTACCCGATCCGCCAGCACATCGCCCGCGCGCTGGACTGCCCGCTGATCTGGGCCCCGGCGCTCACCGGCGGCGTGCTGCTCTCCACCCGGGGCGGCGACTTCGAGCTGCACCTGGGCCAGGACCTCTCGATCGGCTACCTGCGGCACGACGCCGACACGGTGGAGCTCTACCTCCAGCAGGCGCTGACCTTCAGCCTCTACTCCCCCGAGGCGGCCGTACCGCTGGTCTGAGCACGCGCCTGCGGCTGAGTGGTCGTCAGCCCGGGGCGACGCCGGCAGCGCGGCGGCGGCGAAGGTCGGCCAAGGCGCTGGCCATCGCCGCCACCTCGAAGCCGAGGGCCACCAGGATGCCCACCTGGAAGGCCGAGGCCCAGGAGTGGCCGGCGGCCAGGTGGGCGAAGAAGGCGGCACCGACGCAGGCCACGCCGATCGCGGTGCCGAGCCGCTGCGCGGTCTGCAGGACGCCGCCCGCCGTGCCGGCCCGCGCCAGGGGTACGTCGGCGAGGGCCAGCGCCAGGTTGGGGGCGATCACCAGGCCGGAGCCGATCCCGGCCAGCAGGAGCGGAGCGGCCGTCGCCCAACCGGCGTTCTCTCCGGGCGCCAGGTGGACGGCCAGCGCGGCCAGGCCCGTGCCGGCGATCACCAGGACCAGGCCGGCCACGATCAGGGCCCGGCCGTACCGCGTCACCAGCCGTCCGCCCACCGCCGCCGAGACCGCCGAACCGGCCGCGAACGGGGTGACGGCGAGTCCGGCCGCGAGGGCACTGTAGCCGAGCCCGTTCTGGAGGTAGAGGGTGAAGATGAAGAAGATCGTGGTGAAGCCCGCGAAGTAGAGCATCCCGAGCACCGCACCCCAGACGTACGAGCCGGCGCGGAACAGCTCCAGGTCCACCAGCGGTACGCCGCCGGCCCGGGCGGTGCGCAGCTCCCAGGCGGTGAAGGCGGTCAGCAGGGCCAGGCCGAGCGGGATCAGCCACCACTTCGCCGCCCCCTTCCACTGCTGCTCCTGGATCAGCGGCAGCAACACCGCGACCAGGCCGGTGCCGAGCAGCAGCACCCCGACGCCGTCGATCCGGCGCCCCAGGCGGCCCCGCGAGGAGCCGCAGCCGGCCCGGCCGGGGATCAGCCGCAGGGCGAGGGCGAAGGCCACGATGCCGATCGGCACGTTGACGAAGAACACCCAGCGCCAGCCGTCGGCCGGGCCCGCCGCCTCGATCAGCAGGCCGCCGGCCAGCGGGCCGACGGCCGTGGCCAGGCCGACGGTGGTGCCGAAGTACCCGAAGGCGCGGCTGCGTTCGGGGCCGGTGAACATCTCCTGGATCAGTCCCGAGATCTGCGGGCCGACCAGTCCGGACGCCACCCCCTGGAGCAGCCGGAACAGCACCAGGGTCAGGGCGGTCGGGGCCAGGCCGCAGGCCGCCGAGGCGGCGGTGAACGCGGCCAGGCCGGTCAGGAAGGCGGTCCGGCGGCCCCACATGTCGCCGAGCACCCCGGCGGGGATCAGGGTCAGTCCGAAGGTGAGCGCGTAGCCGGAGAGCACCCAGGAGAGTTCGGCCGGGCCGGCGTCCAGGCCCCGGTCGATCGAGGGCAGGGCGACGTTGACGATCGAGACGTCCAGCAGGCTCATGAAGCCGACCAGCAGACAGACCCCGAGCGCCTTCCAGCGGCGGCTCCCGTCGGCGCCCTCGTTCACGGCTCTCCCCGGAGGCACGGCCATCGACGGGTGGTCACCTTTCGGGTGGTGTGGGCTCAGCGGTACTCGTCCCGGGCCACGGCCAGGTCGTCGGCGATGGTGAAGGCGACGGCCTCGTCCAGGGACTCGTCCCGGCTGGCCTCGCCGTGCTCGGCGCCGCGGTCCTGGTCGGCCTCGACCAGGTGGACCGCGGCCTCCTCCGCCGCGGCGGCTCCGGCGTCCGGGCCGACGTCGAAGCCGGTGACGTCGTCCTCACCGCCGAGCAGGCGCCCGGCCCGGGGTGACGGTCCGTCGGCCCAGCGGTCGTCGACCACGTCGGGGACGGTGTCCGGCTCCTCCTCGGCGAGGTGCTGGTCGAGCGACTCGCCGGTCCTGGCCTCGGCGGCCGTGGTGCCGTAGGCGGTGGCGCCGCGGTAGCCGTCGGCGGGAATGACGCCGGTGTCCAGCGGGTCGTCGTCGAGACGGTCGGTGAGCAGGCTGTCCGCCGGTTCGAGCACGCCGTCGTCCTCGGCCGGGAGGTCCTCCCCCTCGTCCCAGTCCGCCATCAGACACCTCCCTGTACGACCCGGGCACCGCGTGACCGGTCATGCCCATGCTTCTTACCGGCGGGGCCGGGTGCAACTCCGCATGCCCGCTGAAGAGGCCGACCGGGTGGGACCGCCCGCCTCCCGGCCCCGCGATCGGGCGTCCGGCAACCGGCGCGGCGCCTCTCCTGACGACCGGTCAGGGCCGCTCGGGGCCGGTGCCCGCCCGCAGGGCGGCGGGTGTGGTGCCGTACCAGCGGCGGACCGCCCGCCGCAGGGCGCGGGCGTCGGAGTATCCGCTCCGCGCGGCCACCGCCTCGATGCCGAGGTCCGTACGCCGGAGCAGCCGGAGGACGTCGGCCCGGCGGAGGTCCTCCGCCTCGGCGGTCCAGGTGGTGCCGTGGTCCTCCAGGCGGCGCTGCAGGGTCCGGGGGCTGAGGTTGAGCCGGCGTGCCACGAGCGCCAGCGTGGGAATGGTCTCCCCCTCGGCGGCGGCGCCGAGGGCGGCGTGGAAGAGGTCCAGCCAGCCGCGGACGGCCACCGCGCCCGCGAGGCTCTGTTCGGCGTGCCGTCGCAGCACCGCCGAGAGGCCGGGCTGGGCGTGCGGGGTCGGGGACTTCAGGTCGGCGGCGCGGAAGGTCATCGATCCGACCGGTGCCTCGAACTCGATCGAGCGAGTGCCGTAGAGCTCTGCCAGGGCGCCGTGCCGGCCGGGGGCCGTCGTGCTCAGGGTGACGCGCACCGGCACCACAGAGCGCCGGGCGGCCGCGCTCAGCCGCTCCTGGACGAGGGCGAGCGCGCAGGCCCGGACCGCGGCCGCTCCCTCGTGGGACATGTCGGCGCGGTTCACGTGGGTGAGGGTGACCTGGCCGCCGTCCTCGGTGACCTCCAGGCTGTCCGTGCCGGTGTCCAGGACGGCGCCCAGGTAGCGGACCGCGTCCCGCAGGCCCTCCAAGGGGGTCGGGGCCGAGGTGATCAGGTAGTCCCAGACGCCGAGGCCGCCGACCTCGGAGTGCCGGGCCAGCACCTGGGCGACCTCGGTCCAGGGGGCCCGGACCGTCATCAGCTCGGCGATCCGGATGCTGGTGGTGGTCGGCGGCCGGCACCGGTCGTCGTGCAGGTGCTCGGGGTCCAGGCCCACCAGCCGCGCGTACCCGTCGGCCGGGACACCGAGGCGGCGCGCGCCGTCGACGTTCAGCCGGGCCAGGGCCGAGGAGGTCGTCCCCGGGTGCGCGTTCTCGATCACGAGGACGCAGCATAGGCGAGCGGGCATGACAAGCAGCGGGCGGGCCTCCGGAGCGCTGGCACGAACGGTCCCCTGACTGACGCGCCGGGCCCCCGCCGAACCGTCGCCCGGCCCGTAGCGTGGTGAACGCCGCGAGGCCGGGCGAACCGCCCCACGGGGGTGGGCGGTTCCCCGAGCCGCCGCCACCCGCCGTGAACAGCGGATGAATGCTCCGTCACGCCTGAAGGCCCGTCAAGTTCCCTTTCAGGCAGGGCCGCCTTCCCGAACAGGCACCTCTCGCCGCCCGACGGCCGCGCCCGAGCACCCCAAGACGCCGGAATTGCGCCACTGTTGGCGCGTTCGCAGCCCTCCGGTCCCCCTTGCGCACCGTGCGGGGCCCGGAACGGCCACCGAGGGCAAGGGTTCACACAACCGTCGTCTCACCTCACAGTCCCGTGTCCATTGGTCTATACCAATTGCGGTACGGTCCTCCCAGGATGCTGTCGAAACACGCGGCTGTGGGGGCCTCATGACTGTCCATCATCTTCCTCAACCACCCTCTGACCAGGAGCTCTACTGGTATTTCGGTCCACAGCGCCGCTGGGTGCTGATCGTCACCTCGCTGGCGTTCAGCTTCACCGCGGTGACGATGCTGACCTTCTCGCTGCGGACCCCGGCCCTGTGGGCCTTCCTCGTGGTGCTGGCGGTCAACCTGGTCGCCCTGGCGTTCTCCTCGCTCAACAGCCTGCGGGCCCGCCGCCTCACCCGGCAGTCGCACGAGGTGCTGGTCAACGCCTGGCACCCGGCCGAACTGCCCACCGTGGACCTCTACCTGCCGACCTGCGGCGAGCCGCTGGACGTGCTGGCCAACGCCTACCGGGCGGTGGCCGAGGTGGAGTGGGCCGACGCGCTCACCGTCTGGGTGCTCGACGACGCCGACCGGCCCGAGGTGGCCGAGCTGGCCGCCGCGCACGGGTACGAGTACGTGGTCCGCCCGGACCGCGGCGCCTTCAAGAAGGCCGGCAACCTCAACCACGCGCTGACCCTCAGCAAGGCCGAGTTCGTGGCCATCCTGGACGCCGACTTCGCGCCCAGGCCGGACTTCCTGCGCCACCTGGTGCCGTACTTCGCCGAGCCGGGCATCGGCATCGTGCAGAGCCCGCAGTGCTTCGACACCGACGAGGCCATGGGCTGGATCCAGCGCGCCGCCGGCTCCGCCCAAGAGTGGTTCTTCCGGTGGATCCAGCCCTCCCGGGACGCCAGCGACGCGGCCATCTGCTGCGGCAGCAACGCGGTCTACCGCCGCACCGCGATCGACGCCGCCGGCGGCTTCGCCAAGCTGGACCACAGCGAGGACCTGTTCACCGGACTCGCCCTGTACGCCCAGGGGTTCAAGACCCTGTACGTGCCGGTGCTGGTCGCCAAGGGCACCTCGCCGGACAACCTGGCCGCCTTCGTCAACCAGCAGTACCGCTGGGCGATGGGGAACCTGCACCTGCTCAGCACGCCCGAGCTCAAGCGGATCGGCGCGCCCTGGCGGATGCGCCTGTGCTTCTACGAGGGCGTGGTCGGCTACCTGACCACCGTGGTGAACACCTTCGCCGCGCCGCTGCCGCCGCTGGTGATGCTCTTCTGGTACTCCGACGAGATCCGGCCCTGGCACGTGCTGCCGCTGCTCGCGCCGCTCTGGCTCTGGCACGTGCTGCTGCCCCGGATCAGCCGCACCCGCTGGCGGGTCGAGGTGATCCGCGCCAACGTGCTGATGAGCGTCGCCGCCGGCGCCGCGTTCTGGCACACCCTGCGCGGCCGCAGCGCCGCCTGGGTGCCCACCGGCTCGGCCGGGCCGGGCAAGAGCAAGTCGGGCCGGCTGGCCCAGCAGGTCACCGTGGTCTCGCTGGTCTGGCTGGTCGGCTCGGTCGGCGCCGCCACCGTCGGCCTGGCGCTCGCGATGGCCGAGCACGGCGTCGCGTCCACCTGGGGCCTCGGGCTCTACCTGCTGGTGCAGCTCCAGATCAGCCTGCCGCTGATCCGCGACCTGCTGATCGAACTCGTTCCGGGCGCCTCGGAGACCGTCGAGGCCCGCAACGCCAACCGGGCCCGCCGGGTGATGCTGCCCCGCCGCTGGCCGGAGGCGCTCGCCGCCACCGCCGCCCTCGTCCTCGTCGCTCTGCTCGCCTCCGGCTGGGTCCGCCCCATGCTGCCCTGGCTGGGCTGAAAGGTCGTCACACCGATGTCCTCGTCCGTGGATTCGGACCTCCGTCCCGCCTCCTACGTCATACCCGCCCAGCGGCCGGCGCCTCCGCGCCCGGCCGCCCGGCTCCGCCCCTCCGGCTTCCGGGGCGACATCGAGGGCCTGCGCGCCCTCGCCGTGCTGGCCGTGCTGGCCTTCCACGCCTCGGTGCCCGGCCTGGCCGGCGGCTTCGTCGGGGTGGACGTCTTCTTCGTCCTCTCCGGCTACCTGATCACCCATCTGCTGGTGCGCGAGGCCGTCACCACCGGCCGGATCCGGCTCGGCGAGTTCTTCGCCCGCCGGGCCCGCCGCCTGCTGCCCTCGGCCGCGCTGGTGCTCGGCGTGGTGGCCCTGGCCGGGGCCTGGCTCACCGTGCCGCTGCGCCGCACCGACCTGGAGTACGACGTCCTGGCGGCGGCCCTGTCGATCGGCAACTGGCGCTTCATCGCCCAGCAGACCGACTACCTGGCGGCCGGGCGGGACGAGAGCCCGCTGCTGCACTTCTGGTCGCTGGCGGTGGAGGAGCAGTTCTACCTGTTCTGGGGCCCGCTGCTGGCCGCCGTCGTGTTCTTCGCCGGGCGTGCCGCCCGCCGGGGCCGCTCGGTGCGCTCGGTGACCACCGTCATCGCCGCCGGGCTGACGGCCGGCTCCTTCGCCCTCGCGCTGGTCTGGACCCACGGCTCCGCCTCGCTGGCGTACCTGGCCACCCCGTCCCGGGCCTGGCAGTTCGGCGCGGGCGCGCTGCTCGCGCTGCTGCCCTGGCACCTGCTGCCCTCCACCCGGACGCTGCGTCAACTCTGCGGCTGGAGCGGCCTGCTGGCGATCGTCGCGGCGGTGCTGCTGTTCGACGCCAAGACCCCCTACCCCGGCTACGCCGCCCTGCTGCCGACCCTCGGCACCGCCGCCGTCATCCTGGCCGGCACCCCCGACCGGACCGGCGCGGGCACCGACCAGGGGGTGAACCGCCTGCTGGGCCTGCGGGCGCCCCGGGCGCTCGGCCGGCTCTCCTACAACCTCTACCTCTGGCACTGGCCGGTGCTGATCCTGGCCGAGGCCCGGTTCGGCGCGCTCTCCTGGCCGGTCAAGGTGGCGCTCACCGCCGCCGCCGCGCTGCCCGCGGCGGCCGCCATGCGCTGGATCGAGACGCCGCTGCGGCACAACCGGACGCTGTCCGAACTCCCGCGCCGCGGCCTGTCGTTGGGCCTGGCCGCGGTCATCGTGCCGGTGGTGCTGGCGCTGGTGGTCGGCACCGGGACGCTGCGCGTGCTCGGCCCGGCCAAGCCGGTGGACCTGCTCGGCCTGCCGCCCGGCTCCCCCGACGGCACCTCGCTGCTGGTGCAGGCCGCCGGCGCGCCGAAGGGCGGCCCGGTGGTGCCCGATCCGGTGCAGGCCCGGCAGGACTTCCCGCCGGACGGCGAGTGCGAGGTGGCACCGACCGCGGTGAGCAGCCCCGCCTGCCTGTTCGGCAACACCACCAGCACCGACCGGATCGTGCTGCTCGGGGACTCGCACGCCGGCCAGTGGTTCTCCTCGATGCTGGCCATCGCCGCCGAACGCGGCTGGGCGCTGGAGGAGTTGGTCAAGCAGGGCTGCCCGCTGCCCGAACTCACGGTGGTGAATCCCCAGTTGGGCCGCACCTACCGGGAGTGCGACACCTGGCGGGCGGCTGCGCTGGACCGCATCGCGCGCGGCCCCAAGCCCCGGCTGATCGCCGTCTCCACCCTCAACCGCTACACCGACGACCGCGAACTGCTGCTCCAGGGCTGGGAGAAGACCCTCGCCCCGCTGCGCGCCCTCGGCGTGCCGGTGGTCTACCTCCAGGACACCCCCGTCCCCGGCACCGACGTGCCTGCCTGCGTCTCCGGCCACACGGCCGACCCGGCGGCCTGCGTCTTCGACCGCGCCAAGGCCGAGTGGCCCGACCCGCTGGCCGAGGCGGTCGCGGCGGGCCGGATGCCGGGCGTGCGGAGCGTCTCGGTGAACCAGGTGCTCTGCCCGGGCAGCGGGAAGACCTGCCCGGCGGTGCTGGAGCGCATCCTGCTCTACCGCGACGACGCGCACATCACCAACGTGGCGGCGGTGGTCCTCACCCCGCGCCTGGAGCGGCTGCTCACCGAGGCCGGGCTGGTGCCCGCCCGGGGCGGGTCCGTGCCGGTGGCGGGCGGCTGGACGCAGCTGCTGCGGGACGACTTCGACGGGCCGTCCGGCAGCCGTCCCTCGGCCGCCAACTGGCAGTACGACCTGGGGACTTGCTACCCCGGCTGCCCGGCCCAGCAGTGGGGCACCGGCGAGGTCGAGACCATGACCGACTCCACCGACAACGTCCGGCTCGACGGCCGGGGCGCGCTGGAGATCGTCCCCACCCGGGCGGCCGACGGCGCCTGGTCCTCCGGCCGGATCGAGTCCCGCCGGGCCGACCTCAAGCCGCAGCCCGGCGGGGTGATGCGGATCGAGGCCTCGATCGCGCTGCCGGACGTCACCGGCCCGGCGGCGGCCGGGTACTGGCCGGCGTTCTGGACGCTCGGCGGCGAGCTGCGCAACGGCTACACCGGCTGGCCCGCGATCGGCGAGCTGGACGTGATGGAGAACGTCAACGGCCGGGACGCGGTCTTCGGCACCATGCACTGCGGCGTGCTGGACGGCGGCCCCTGCCGGGAGCCCAAGGGCCTCGGCTCGGGTGAGGTCCGGTGCGACGGCTGCCGGTCCGGCTTCCACACCTACGCGGTGGAGGTCGACCTGACCGCCGGGGCCGAGCAGGTCCGCTGGTACCTGGACGGCCGGGAGTTCCACCGCGTGGAGGCCGCGACGATGGACCGGGCCAGCTGGGACCGGGCCGTCGGCAAGGGCCTGTTCCTGATCCTCAACGTCGCCGTGGGCGGCAACCTCCCCGCCGCCTACGGCGGGACGCCCGGCCCGGCCACCGAGCCCGGCCACCCGATGCGGGTCGACTACGTCTCCGTCGCCACCAAGGCGGCCGGCAGCCGGAGCTGACGCCGCGTCACGTACCCGGGCCCCGTCGGACACCGTCCGGCGGGGCCCGTCCGCGTCACCGCCCGGAAGCCGAGGAGGAGGCCGAAGCCCCGGCGGACGGGGTGGTGGTGCGGAAGCCCGAGGGCTGGGGCGACGGGCCGCCGGGGGAGGTCTCCTGGGTGCCGCGCAGCGCCGTGTACACGGGCTCCCGGCCGACCAGGTCCACCAGTTCGGGCAGGGTCATCGCGGCCCGGCCCGAGGTCGGGTTGGTCACCGAAAGTCCGAAGACGGTGCCGGTCGGCGAGGCGAAGGTGGCCTCCAGGCGCGGGTCCTGTCCTCCGAAGAAGGAGATCCAGCCGGTCGAACCGTCGCCGAGGGTCCGCCGCACGCACTCGGTGGCCTTCTGAGCCCCCGTCAGGGTGCAGGGCGAGGCCTGGGGCTGCCCCGGTGCGACCCGCAGGCCGCCCCTGACGCCCAGTCGGACACCGTCCGCGAGGGACCCGGGCGGCGGGGAGGGGCTGCCGGGCTCCGTCAGCACGAGCGAGGTCACCGACCCGCCGAGGTGCATCACGGAGAGCCGCGGCGGCGCGGCCTCCCGCACCGCCGCCCACAGCGTCGTGAAGCTCGACTCGACGCTGGGCGGCCGGACCGGGCCGGTCGGGGAGGTGCCGGGGTGCGGCGAGCCCGTGACCGTCTCCGGTGTGACGGTGCCGGGCCCGAGGGCGGCCGGCCCTCCTCCCGCCGTCACGTTCACCACCAGCAGCACGGCGGCTCCCGTGAACGCGGCGCCGAGCAGGCAGGCGCGGGCCCGCCGGGCCCGGCGCAGCCGCCGCCCGCGTTCGCGCACGGGTGCCAGCACCACCGGCACCGCCGGCAGCGGCGGCTCCGAGTGGTCCAGCACACCGTCGAACAGGGCGGTGGCCAGCCGGCCCTCCTGCTCCGGCCCGGGGTCAGCTGCGGTCATCGTCCCTCTCCTCACTGGTCGTCATGGTCGTTGGTGGTGCGGCGCCGCCGGGTCAGTCCGCGGCCAGGTCGAGGACCGAGTCGCCCAGCACCTGGCGCAGCGCGGCCAGCGCCCGGTGCGCGTCCGACCGCACCGTGCCCTCCGCGAGGCCGAGCACCCGGGCGGTCTCCGCCACCGTCTGGTCCTCCCAGTAGCGGAGCACCAGCACCGCGCGGTACTGCGGGCGCAGCTGGGCCAGCGCCGCGCGCAGCGCCAACTGCCGGTCGCTGTCCGGCCCGGCGGCGGCCGCGGTCTCGGGCGGTTCGGGCAGGCTCAGCTCGGTGCTGGAGCGCCGCCGCAGCCGGTCGATGTGGTCGCGCACCATCACGGTGCGGACGTACGCCCCGGCCTTGTCCGGTTCCCGCAGGCGGCGCCAGCGCGCGTACAGCTTCACCAGTGCCCCCTGCACCAGGTCCTCGGCCGCGTGCCAGTCCCCGCACAGCAGGTAGGCCGTCCGCCGTAGCGCCGGATACCGCGCCGCCACGAACTCCTCGAACCCGGCCTCACCGCTGCCCGCACCCATCCCCGCGCCCCCTCGATCCGTCCGGGGGTTCCGTCCCCCGCCTCTCTGACGCGGTGGGAGGCCCGTTCCGCTGCAGCTTCCGCGCGGTGACTTCCCGTCAGGGGTGTCTGGCCGCTTGCGTCCAAGGCCCGTTCCGTCCGGGCGGAGGGTCTTCTGCCGGGTGTCCCGGAGCACAAGGATGGTGATCACCGGCCGGACAGCGCCTGCGGAAACCCGCGGCCCCGGCGATTCCAGCTCTCCCAGATCGGGGTACCACCATGTCCGCACACCGTCCGACGCGCCTCACCGTCGCCCTCGCGGCCACGTCCGTCCTGGCGGCCGTGGTGACGGCCGGCGCTCAGGGGACGGCTTCGGCGGCCTCGGTCGCCACCTGGGACAAGGTGGCGCACTGCGAGAGCACTGACAACTGGTCCATCAACACCAACAACGGCTACTACGGCGGCCTGCAGATCAACCTCTACAACTGGCAGCACTACGGCGGCACCCAGTACGCGGCCCGGCCCGACCTCGCCACCAAGAAGCAGCAGATCCTGATAGCCGAGAAGATCCTCGCCGACCAGGGCTACAAGGCCTGGGGCTGCTGGCCCGGCACCGGCCTGGACACCGACCGCGCCGACCCGTACCCCGCCGCCCCGGCGAACACGGTGCGCCTGGTGGACCTCAAGCCGGGCGGCACCCTGCAGAACGCCGAGGGCGACTTCGCCACCGGCCAGTGGTCCGGCTGGAGCGACATGGGCGCCACCGGCGTCACCGAGGTCACCAGCGCCGCGACCGGGTCCGTCAACCGCGTCTTCGCCATCCGGGGCGGCCAGATCTTCGAGAAGGACGGCAACTACGCCACCGGCCAGTGGTCCGGCTGGTTCCAGCCCGCCACCGGTGCGCTGCCCGGCAACGCCGCGGCCATCTCGGCCTCCTCGTTCGGGAACACCGTCCACCTGGTCGTCGTCGGCACCGACGGGCACCTCTACAACACCGACGCCGACTACAGCGCCGGCAGCTGGAACGGCTGGACCGACCACGGCGGCAGCTACAAGCGCGTCACCAGCGCCACCACCAGCGACAACGTCAACCACGTCTTCGCCATCAACTCCAACGACCAGGTGGTGGAGAAGGACGCCAACTACGCGACCGGTACCTGGAGCTCCTGGACCACCGCGGGCTCCAGCGTGTTCACCGCCCAGGACGTCGCCGCCTCCGCCTCCGGCCGCACCGTGCACCTGAGCGCGGTCGCCCCCGACGGCAGCTGGTCCAACACCGACGGCAACTTCGCGACCGGCCAGTGGAACGGCTGGTTCAAGATGTCCGGCGGCAACCTCAAGCGCATCACCAGCGCCACCGCCAACAACGTCAACCACGTCTTCGCCACCGACACCGGCAACCGCCTGCTGGAGATCGACGGCGACTACAACACCGGCACCTGGGGCTCCTGGGCGCCCGCCGCCGGTGGCGCCGACTCCCTGAGCGCGACCGCCGCCTTCACCAGCTGACGCACCGTCCGACCGGCCCCCGGGCCCGCTGCCCGGGGGCCGGTCGCAAGTGCTCCGTGTACACCTCATAGGCTTTCGAGCCGACCCCCGTGAACCGCGCCGCCATCCGGCCGTGCCGCATTTGGAGACGACATGCCCCGCCTGACCGCCCTCGCCGCCACCACCGCCCTGCTGGCGGCCGTCGGGTGCAGCGCCATCGCGCCCACCGCGAGCAGCGCGGCCACCACTACGGGCACCTCCGCCCAGAGCGCGGCCGCCGCGAACACGCCGGTGGTCCGGGTGCTGCCGCTGGGCGACTCGATCACCTTCGGCCGCAGCAGCTGCACCGGCAACGGGTACCGCGGTCCGCTCCAGGGCCTGGCCGCCGCCGGTGGCCGGTACGCGATCGACTTCGTCGGCTCCAACCGCAACGGCGTGATGGACGACTACGCGAACGAGGGCCACCCCGGGTTCACGGTGGATCAGATCGCCAAGGGCATCGACGACGGCTGGCTCTCGGCCGCCGGCCCGGACGTGATCCTGCTGCACATCGGCATCAACGACCTCAACCAGGGCGCCAGCAGCACGGACACGGCGGGCCGGGCGGTCGCCCTGGTCAACAAGATCTTCGCCGCGCGGCCCGGCGTGACCGTGATCATGCAGGGTCTGATCGGCGCCAGCACGGGCATGAACAACCCGATGCCCGTCAACCTCTCCGCCAGCATGGACGCCTTCAACACCCGCCTCCAGCAGGAGGAGGCGGTCCAGCAGCAGGCGGGCCGTCACTTCCGCTTCGCGAAGGCCCCCGCACTGAGCCCGTCCCAGATGAACGACGGCCTGCACCCGAACGACGCCGGCTACGCCGTCTTCGCCCAGGGCTTCTCCACCCTGCTCGACCAGGCGTACACCGCCCACTGGTTCTCCGGCACCAGCACCCAGCTCGCGCGCCCCGCCGACACGGTGCGCCTGGTCAGCCTCAAGGACGGCCGCCTGCGCAACGTCGAGGGCGACTTCACCGCCGGGCAGTGGAGCGCCTGGAACGACATGGGCGCCGACGGGATCACCGAGGTCACCAGCGCCGCCACCTTCTCGGTGAACCGGATCTTCGCGATCCGCGACGGCAGGGTCTACGAGAAGGACGGCGACTACTCCGCCGGCCAGTGGTCAAGCTGGTTCGAGCCCTCCTTCGGCGGTACCCTCCCCAGCCGGGCCGTCTCGATCTCCGCGTCCGCGCTGAACCACGCGCTGCACCTGGTCGTGGTCGGCGAGGACGGACACCTCTACAACGCCGACGCGGACTACGAGGCCGGCCGCTGGACCACCTGGACCGACCACGGCGGCGGCTTCAAGCGCGTCACCAGCGCCACCACCACTGACAACGTCAACCACGTCTTCGCCATCGACGCCGCCACCAACCAGGTGATGGAGCGGGACGGCGACTACTGCGCGGGCCGCTGGAGCGGCTGGACCAACTCCGGCTCGAGCCCCTTCACCGCGAAGGACGTGGCCGCCTCCGCCTCCGGCCGCACCGTCCACCTCAGCGCCGTCGCACCGGACGGCACCTGGGCCAGGACGGACGGCGACTTCGCCGCCGGGCACTGGAACGGCTGGAACACACTGCCCGGCAGCGGCCTCACCCGGATCGCCAGTGCCACCGCCAACAACGTCGAGCACGTCTTCGGCACCAGCGGCGGCCGGCTCAAGGAGCTCGACATCAACCTCGCCAACGGCACCATGAACGGCTGGGCCGAGGCAGCGGGCGGGGCGGACTCGCAGGGCGTCACCTCCTCCTTCACCAGGTGACGGACCGCGCACACGACGCCGAGGGGCGGCCGGGTACTCCCGGCCGCCCCTCGGCGTGGGCGCTCCGCTCAGTCGAGGCGGGCGTCGAAGGCGAGCACCTCGACCAGGGCGTCGACCGAGGCTTCGGGGAGGCCTCGGGAGACGAACCAGGCGCCGATGTTGCGGACGTCGCGCTCCAGGAACGAGCGGCCGCGCGGGTTGGCGATGACGTCGACGATCTGGGGGACGTCGATGATCACCAGCCGGCCCTCGTGGACCAGGGTGTTGTAGGCCGAGAGGTCACCGTGGGCGTAGCCCTGGCGGGCGAGCACGGAGAGGCTGCGGCCGAGCTGGTCCCAGAGGTCCTCGACGTCCACCTCCTCGGCGGCGTACTGGGCGAGCCGGCGGGCGGCCACGCCGTTCTCGTCGCCGACGAACTCCATCAGGATCTCGGTGCCGGTGATCTGCACCGGGTACGGCACGGCGACCCCGGCCTCCCAGAGGCGGCACAGGGCGGTGAACTCGGCCCCCGCCCACTGCCCGGCGATGGCCTCCTTGCCGAAGGAGGTCCGCTTGGCCATCGCCCGGCTGATCCGGGACTCCTTGTGCTGGCGGCCCTCCAGGTAGCCGGAGTCCCGGTGGAACATCCGGTGCTGAGCGTCGCGGTAGCGCTTGGCCGCCATCAGGGTGCGGCGGCCGGTGCCGGGGACGGCGCGCTCGACCAGGAAGACGTCGGCCTCCTTGCCGGTCTTGACGATGCCGAGCTCGGTGTCGACGGCGGCGAGCTCGGTGATCACCCAGTCCGGTCGGGGCTCGGGGCCCTTCTCGGTCGGGGTGGACTGGTCCCAGGTGGACCAGCGGTCGCCCTCCGGCGGGCCGTCTCCGGCGGAGGTGGTGGTGGCGGTGGGCTCGGGGTCCTCGTCGACGGAGAAGTCGGAGGACTCGGCGAACTCGGGGAAGAAGTACTCGGGCTCGACGTCGTCGAACCGCTCGTTCCGGCGGCCACGCCGGGCGCCGCCCTTGGGGCGGATACGGGAGAAAGAATCACTGTCTGCGAACTGCTCGCGCACTGCGGGGGCTCCTGAGGAGTCGGCCCACCGGGGTGCGTCGGAGAGTGTGACGCGTCGTCAGCCGGTGGGCTGGAAACGGAAGTAGGCGTATGGCGCGCAAGAAGAAGCGCGCCGCGACACGGCGGCAACCATTCGGACACACCTCCTCGGAACTTCCGGACTCACAACAGCTTGATCACCATAGCAGCGGCCATCGGCGGCGGCGCAAGTGGTTTTTCTCAGCCTTCCACCGGGTGCGGGCGCAGCACCGTCAGCTCCCCCTCCCGGCGGGCCACCAGGGCGAAGGGGAAGCGGTCGAGTTCGAGGCAGAGCGCCACGTCGTCGGGGTGGACGCCCTCCCGGACGCCCTGGGCCAGCTCGGCGGCGGCCAGCGAGCCGGCCGCGCGCCGCAGGTAGGGGCCGGCGTCGACGGAGACGGAGAGTGGTGCGGCCGCGCGGCGGGCGATGTACTGCGCGCAGGCCAGGTCCTCCTCGGCCGTCCCCCGCTCCCCCGTGACCACGAAGGTGACTTCCCCGGCCCCGGGCCGGTGCTCGCGCAGCAGCGCCGCCGTCGCCCCGGCCACCGCGAAGCTCGCGCAGAGCACCAGCCCGGCGTCCTGCACCGCGAGGGCCCCGACCGTCCCGGCGGTGGTCTTCTGGACGACGGTGCGCCCGGCGAGGTCGGCCGTGCGCAGCAGGCCGGGTGAGTTGACGGCGTCGAAGCCGGGGGTGGCCGGGCCGTCCTTGAGGGCGATCCAGCCGGGGTGACGGGCCTTCAGCTCCAGGGCCTCGTCCGGGGTGGCGGCCAGCACGATCCGTTCGGCTCCCCGGCCGAAGGCCCAGGCGGCCGTGGTGAAGGCCCGCATCACGTCCACCACCACGGCCACGGCGGGGACTTCGGTCAGTTCTTCGATGGCGAGGAAGCGCGTGTCCATCGGAGGACTGTGGCACGGCGGCGCACCTCCGTGCCGGGTATTTCAGCGCCGTGGACTTCAGCGCGGGTGGCCCAGGGCGTCGGTGTTCAGCGACTGGGTGTTGAACCTGATCTGCCAGACCACCACCTGGCCGCCGGGCCGTTCGCACACCACCGCGCCGTCCTGCCAGGGCCCGTTGGTCGGGTACCACTGGCTCCCCACCGGGTCGCCCTGGTTGAGGTGGACGTCGTGGACGCCGAGGCCGGCGGTGAAGGCCTGGCCAAAGACATAGATCCTGGCGGCCGCCTCCAGGTGCGGCACCAGCACGTCCAGCGCGTTGTCGCCGTTGCTGGCGATCCAGGGGAAGAAGCGCAGGTACGGGCGGAAGTGGTCGAGCCCGCCGAGGCCGAGGATCCGGCGGCGCAGCTTGGTCACGTTGGCGGCCAGGGTGTCCGAGAGGTCGGGTCCGAACATCGGGCTGCCGGGCGGGTGCGGCGCGAGGGTGTGGTGGATGCGGGCGTTGGCGGCGGTGAGCCACTCGAACCAGAGGCGGTTGCGCAGCAGCGGGCTGCGGACGTAGTCGAGGGCGCCGGAGGTGGCCGAGGAGACCAGGTGGTGGAAGCCGTCGGGGCGGTTGCGCAGGCCGGCGATGTCCGCGCCGGTCAGGTCGTCCACCACGCGGTAGCTGACGCCGATGCTGCCGGGGGCGTCCACGTCGAGGGCGGCCTGGTAGACGCCCACGGGCGTCTGGAGGAAGAGGTGCCCGTGGTACCACTGGCCGAAGTCGTGGGTCGGGTCGCGGGAGAAGTCGTGCAGGCTTCCGATGGCGACCCCGTAGTTCGGAAGAGCCATACCCCCACTCTCCGCCTTCCACGACCCGGCCGCAGGCCGAACGGCTCGGCGCGGCAGCCCCGTTCGGGCACCTTCCGCCGCCCTGAGCTGCCCGAACGGGCAGTCCTCCGTCACTGTCCGCCGACGGCCGGGAACGGTGAGGCACTCTGATCCGGCCATGTTCTGAGGGTCCGTCCGGTGACCGGAAAGTTAAGGCCCGGATATCGGACGATCCGGCGGACGGCGCGCCTGGGCGCCGGACGGCGGGAATCGCCGCTGGTCCCGCGCGGGCAGTGTCCGGATGCTGAGACGGAACTGCTCGCCACGGACACGGTGCACGGCCCGCCGCGGGGTGTCCGGTACCGGCCGGTACCGGTGGGCCGGAAATGATCGAAGTGGTTGCTCCGCTTCGAACGGGTAACGGACAGTCACTCAGGTGAACGAAGAACCCCGTCCGTCTCAGGACCGTCTGCTCGCCCACCGCGACTTCCGGCACCTGCTGCTCGGTGCGGCCACCAGTCAGGCCGGCAGCCAGGTGACCCTGGTCGCGCTGCCGCTGGTGGCGGTGCTGGAGCTGCACGCCACGGCCTTCCAGGTCGGCCTGCTGACCGCCGCCGAGACCGCCGCCTTCGTCCTGGTGGGCCTGCCCGCCGGGGCCTGGCTGGACCGGATGCGCAAGCTGCCGGTGCTGGTCCGGGCCGACCTGGTGCGCCTGCTCGCCGTCGGCTCGGTCCCACCCGCCGCGCTGGCGGGCGTGCTGACGATGGCTCAGCTCTACGCCGTCGCGCTGCTCACCGGAGTGGCGACGGTCTTCTTCGACGTGGCCCACCAGTCGTACCTGCCGTCGCTGCTGCCGCGCGAGCGCCTGGTGGCCGGGAACGGCGCGCTGGAGACCGTCCGCTCCTCCGCCCAGATCGTCGGCCCGGGCCTCGGCGGCGGGCTGGTCCAACTCCTGGGCCCGCCCCTGGCGATCGTCGCCGACGCCCTCGGGTACCTGGCCTCGGCCCTGCTGCTGCGCCGCATCCGCGCCGTGGAGGAGGAGCCGCGGCCGGCCGCCGGGACCTCGCTGCGCGGCCAGGTCGCCGAGGGCCTGCGGTTCGTGCTCGGCCAGCCGCTGCTGCGGACCATCGCGGCCGCGACCGGCCTGTCCAACCTCTTCGCTGCAGTGCTGATGGCCGTTCAGACCGTGTTCTGGGTCCGGGTGCTGGAGCTGTCGCCGGGGGCGATCGGCATCCTGCTCTCGGTCTCGGCGCTCGGCGGGCTGGCCGGGGCGCTGTGCGCCGGACGGCTGGCGGCGCGGTTCGGGCAGGCCCGGGTGATCTGGCTGTCCGCGCTGGCCGGAGCGCCGTTCGCACTGCTCTGGCCGCTCGCGGCCGGCCCGGCGGCGCCGGTGCTGTTCGCCCTCGGCTCGGCGGCGGTGCTGTTCTGCGCGGTGGTCTACAACGTCGCCCAGGTGAGCCTGCGTCAGGCGCTCTGCCCGCCGGAGCTGCTGGGGCGGATGAACGCCACCATGCGGTTCCTGGTCTGGGGCACGCTGCCGCTCGGCGCGCTGCTCGGCGGCACCGTCGCCGACACGGCCGGTCCGCGCACCGCCCTCTGGGTCTGCGCCCTGGGCTTCCTCGCCGTCCCCGTCCCGCTACTGCTCTCGCCGCTGCGCCGCCTGCGCGAACTGCCGGCCGAGCCCGACCTGGCCACCGCGAACCGTTGAACCCGCCCGGCCGGCCCGAGGTCACCGAACCCCGAAAGCAGACGACCGTGCACACCAGCATCACCGCCGCCTACCTCACCCGGTACCGGGCCCTCGCCGAAGCCGAGGCGGCCGGCCCCGACGGGCTGCTCCCGCTCACCGGCGCGCAGCGCCGCTTCCTGCTCACCCGGCGGATGCGTCCGCAGGCCCGCCCGGACACCGTGCCGCTGTTCTTCCTCTTCCCGCGCGGCACCGTGGACCCGGCCCGGCTGCGGCGCGCCGCAATCCGCCTGACGGCACGTCACCCCGCGCTGCGCGGCCGGTTCACCACCGTGCGCGGCACACCGGTGCTGCGGCTCGGCGGGCCCTCGGTGGAGGTCGCCGAGCTGACCGTCGAACCCGGGGGCTCGGCCGAGGCGGCCGCGCGGGAGGCGCTGGCCGCCTGGCCCGCCGAGGGGCCGGTGCTGCGGCTGCTGCTCGCCGCCGACCCCGGGTCCGGCGAGGAGCTGCTCACCGTCGCGCTCGACCACGCCGCCTGTGACGAGCAATCACTCGGCCTCGTCACGGCCGGGCTGACCGAGGCCTACGCCGAGGCCGGGGCCGGCGCCGAGGAGGACGGGCTCGCCGCCTACCGGGAGGCGGTGGAGCTCCAGTTGGCCGCCGAGCTGGCGGCCGCCTCCGCCGCCGCCCGGGCCCACTGGGCCGCCCGGCTCGGGCAGCTCACCGACGGGGCGACGGCCTCGGACTCCACCGGGACGACCGGTGCGCTCGCCGAGCGGCTGCCCGCCGTCACCGGCGCCGCCCGCGGCTCGCTCTTCCCGGTGCTGCTGGGCGCGGTGACCGCCGCCGGGCACCGGCTGCCGGACGCCCGGCGGACGCTGGCCGTCGGCTATCCGTGGGGCGGGCGGCCGGCCGGGGCGGAGGGGGTGCTCGGCTGCTTCCTCAACACCCTGGTCCACCCCGGCGCCGCCGCACCCGCCGATCCGGAGGCGCTGGCCGACGCCTGGTGGGACGACCTGGAGCACGCCGGGACCCCGTTCGACGAGGTGGTGCACGCGGCCCGCTCGGGCGGCGCCCACTGGTCCGGCGCCCTGGACGGGCTGCTCACCTACGAGGACCTGCTGCGCCGGCCACCGCTGGTGCTCGACGGCGTGGCCGGGCTGGAGACCCACCCGGCCGGACGGCCGATCGGCGCCCCGTTCGCGGTCGCCGCCTCCAACGGGGAGCGGGAGCTGCTGGTCCGGCTGGTCTGGGACCGCGCGCGCTGCTCCGACCGGGACGCCGAAGCGGCCTTCGAGGCGCTGCTCCTGACCCTCCGCCACCACCTCTCGCCGGTGCCCGCCTCCGCCTGACGGACCGGCACCCCACGATCCTCCGGACCTCCGCGTCCGGCCCCCCGTACCACCGTTGCACCGCCGTCGGACGCCACCACCCCGGCGTCCGCCCGAGGGCGCGCACCCACCCAGCGGCGCGCCCCGGCCATCCGCACCAGTCACAGCAAGGGAACCCACCATGTTCGACCTCTCCTCCTCGCAGGAGATCGTCTGGTTGCACGAGCAGATGCTCCCCGGCAGCCGCGCCTACAACTTCACCGCGGCGCTCGACCTCTGGGGCAAGCTCGACACCGACGCGCTGCGCGCCGGGCTGACCGCCGTACTGGCCCACCACCCGGGCCTGCGCCTGGAGTTGGTCCAGCGCGCGGAGGGCCTGCCGGGCCAGCGGGTCGGGGAGCGCACCGAGCCCCGGCTGCGCACCAGCGACTTCTCCGGCGAGGACGACCCCGAGGCCGCCTTCCGCACCCTGCTGGCCGCCGAGGCCGAGGAGCCGCTCGACACCGAGCAGGCCCCGCTGCTGCGCTGGCACCTGGTCAGGCTGGAAGAGACCCACCACCGGCTGATCCACGTGGAGCACCACCTGATCCACGACGGGCACTCGTTCGCGATCCTGCTGCGTGACCTGTTCACCGTCTACCGGGCCGAAGTCCTGAACGAGCAGGCCGAGTTGCCGACCGCCCCGTCCTACGAGACGCACGCCAGGAGCGGCTCCGACCCCGCCACCGCCGGCGACCGGGCCGAGGCCCGGGCCCGCAGCCTGGCGTTCTGGCAGCGGGAGCTGGCGGACGCCCCGATGGACCTCACCCTGCCCGGGCTGGCCCGTCCCGGCGCCGTGCGCCGCCACCACGGCGGTCAGCTGCGCCAGGCGATCGGGGCCGATCTGGCCGAGCGGCTGCGCGAGCGCAGCCGGGCCGACGGCCACACCCCGTTCTCCACCCTGCTCGCGCTCTTCGCCGAACTGCTGCGCCGTCACAGCGGCCACCGGGAGACGGTGATCGGCACCGCCGTCGGCAACCGGCCGCTCGGCTTCGAGGGCACGGTCGGCATGTTCGTGAACACCGTGCCGCTGCGGCTGCGCCTGGACCCGGCCGAGCCGGGCACCGAGGCGGTCGACGAGGTGACCGAGGTACTGCTCCGGGCACTGCCCCACCAGGACGTCCCCGTCCAGGAGTTGACCCGCTCGCTCGGGCTGCACACCACGGGCGCCGACAACCCGCTGTTCGACGTAATGTTCAGCGCGCACGACGCCTCGCTGCCCGACATCCAGGCGCCCGGCCTGGAGGTCTCGCTCTACGAGGGCTTCAACACCGGGACCACCCGCTTCGACCTGGACGTGGTGCTGCTGCCGGACGACCGGCGGGTGGTCGGCGAGAAGCACGGCGCGGCCGGCATGATGCTGGTCTGGGACTACGACGTGGACCTGTTCGGCCAGCCGGTGGCCGAGCTGCTGGCGGAGCGCCTGGTGGCGCTGCTCCGCGCCTACCTGGACCGGCCCGGCGCGCCGCTGGCCGAACTCGCCGTCGCCGCACCGGAGTCGGGCCCTGCGGAGACCCTCGGTGAGCCCGCCGGACTGGACCCGCTCGCCGCGCGGGACCCGGGCGCGCTCGCCCTGGTCGCCGGCGCCGAGCGGCTCACCTACGGCGAGCTGGACCGCCGGGTCGGTGCCCTGGTCGAGCGGCTGCGCGCCGCCGGGGTGCGGCCCGGGCAGCCCGTCGCCACGGTGCTGCCGCGCGGCACCGACAGCGTGGTGGCCCTGCTGGCCTGCCTGCGCCTGGGCGCGGTGTACGCGCCGCTGTCGGGCGACGACCCGGCCGCCCGCCTCGGCCTGCTGATCGAACGGCTGTCCCCGGCCCTGGTGCTGACGACCCGTCAGAGCTCACTCGCACTGCCCGCGACCGGCGTCACCCCGGCCCTGCTGGACGGCCCCGACGCCTTCCCCCCGGCCGCGCCGGCCGCCGTGCTGGAGGGCGCCGCGTACGTCATCCACACCTCCGGCTCCACCGGCGTGCCCAAGCCGGTCCTGGTCGGCCGCCGGGCGCTGGCCCGCTACGTCTCCGGCGTGGTCGAGCGGTACGGGCTGACCGCCGCCGACCGGGTGCTGCTCTTCGCCCGGCCCTCCTTCGACGTGGCACTGGAGGAGGTGCTGCCCTCGCTGGCGGCCGGGGCCGCCCTGGTGCTGCCCCAGCGCGAGGTGCCGACCGGGACGGAGCTGGTCGCCGTGCTGGCCGCCCGCGGCGTCACCGTGGCCAATCTGCCGACCAGTTACTTCCTGGCCGTCCGCGAGGAGCTGCGGGAGGCGCTGGCGGACGGGCGCTGGGCGCCCAGGCTGCTGGTGCTGGGCGGCGAGCGGCTGCCGGCCGCCGCGCTGCGCGAGGTCACCGCGGCCACCACCGCCACCGTGGTCAACGCCTACGGCGTCACCGAGGCCACCGTGACCTCCACCACCCACGAGGTGACGGCCGCCGATCTGGCGGCCGCCGAGATCCCGCTGGGCACCGAGCTGCCGGGCACGCGGGTGCACGTCCTGGACGACGGGCTCCAGCCGCTCCCGCCGGGCGCCGTGGGCGAGTTGGCGGCGGCGGGCGAGGCGCTGGCCGAGGGCTATCCGGGGCTGCCCGAGGTCACCGCCGCGCGCTTCGTCACCGTCCCCGCGCTGGGCGGCGAGCGGGTCTACCGGACCGGCGACCGCGGCTACCGCGACCTGTCCGGCCGGCTCTGGTTCCTCGGCCGCCGGGACAACCAGGTGAAGCTGCGCGGGTTCCGGATCGAGCTGGAGGAGATCGAGGCCGCCGCCTCGGCCGAACTCGGCGGCCGCTCCTGCGCGGTGGTGCTCCACCAGGACGAGGCCGGCGCCCCGCGTCTGCTCGGCTTCCTGGAGGGCGCCGAGCAGCCCGACCGGACCGCCCTGCACGCCGCGCTCGCCGAGCGGCTGCCCGCCGCGCTGGTGCCCGCCCACTGGACGGCGCTGGCCACCATGCCGCTGCTGCCCGGTGGCAAGCCCGACCGCGCCGCGCTGGCCCGGACCGCTGCCGAACTGCCCACCACCGCACCGGAGTCCACCTCGGCAGCCACCTTCGACGACCCGGCCCAGGAGCTGGTCGCGCAGGCCTGGCGGGCGGTGCTCGGCCACGACGCCTTCACCGCCGACTCGCACTTCTTCGAGGCCGGCGGCCACTCCCTGCTGGCCGCCCAACTCGCGGCCCAGCTGGAGCCCTTGCTCGGCACCCGGCCCGCGCTGCGCACCCTGTTCCGGCACCCGGTGCTGGCCGACCAGGCCCGCGTCCTGACCGGCGGTGCCGCGTGAGCACCGTCCTCCCCACCCTCCTCCCGACGGCCGCGCCCGCCGCCCCGCGCCAGCTCTCCCCCTCCGCCGTGCTGACCGAGGAGCACCGCGAGCTGGTCGAGGCCTTCGAGAGCTTCATCCGCCGCGAAC
Organism: Kitasatospora sp. NPDC088742; assembly: GCF_055584905.1. Lineage (NCBI taxonomy): Bacteria > Bacillati > Actinomycetota > Actinomycetes > Kitasatosporales > Streptomycetaceae > Kitasatospora > Kitasatospora sp. NPDC088742. The sequence goes on from NZ_JBVJLD010000023.1 coordinate 67,044, forward strand.
TCGTACCGCTGGCGGCCGAGTTGCCCGAGACCGCCGACCAGGTGCCGGCCGACCTGCGGGCCTACGTCCGCCGCCGCTCCGCCGCACTCGGCTTCTACGCGGGCGACCAGCCCGAGGAACTCGGCGGCGCCGGAATGCCGTTCACCGCCGTGGTGCTGCTGCACCACGCGGCCGGGCGCAGCGGCTGCCCGCTCGCCCCGTACGCGCTGGCGGGGTCGGACGGGCCGAGCCCGCTGCTGCGGCACGGCACGCCGGAGCAGATCGAGCGGCACCTGGTCCCGCTGGTGCGCGGGGAGTCGGCCCGCTGCCTGGCGCTGACCGAGCCGCACGCCGGTTCGGACGCCTTCCGGCTGACCACCACCGCCGTCCGCACCGACGGGGGCTGGCTGATCAACGGCCGCAAGACCTTCGTCTCCAACGCCGACCGGGCCGACATCGTCCTACTGGTCACCGCCACCGACCTGGGCACGGGCTCCGGCCCGACGGCCGGGGCGACCGCCTTCGTGCTGCCGATGGACACGCCCGGCCTGCGGATCGGCCAGCGCTACGAGGGGATGTCCGGCGAGCCGCTGTTCGAGCTGCTGCTGGACGGCGTGCTCGCCCCCGAGGAGGCCGTGATCGGCGGCGAGGAGGGGATCGGAGCGGCGGCGGCGCTGGCGATGGACAGCCTCTCCCGGGGCCGGCTGGTGGTGGCGGCGATGTGCGACGGCATCGCCGAGTACGCGCTGCGGCTGGGGGTGGAGTACGCCCGTGAGCGGGAGGCCTTCGGCTCCCGGATCGGCGCCTACCAGCACGTCCAGGAACATCTGGTGACCACCCGGGCCGAGGTGGAGGCCGCCAAGCTGCTCACGCTCGCCTGTGCCCGGCTGGTGGACGAGGGCACCGAGGCACCGGAGAACGCCGCGCTCGCCAAGCTGACCTCGTCGGAGACCGCGGTCCGGGCGGTGGACCGCGCGCTGCAGGTGCACGGCGCCACCGGCTGGGTGCGCGGGCATCCGCTGGAGAGCCTGTACCGGTACGTCCGGATGATGACGATCATCGAGGGGACCTCCGAGGTCCAGAAGGTGATCATCGCCCAGGCCATGGGCCTGAGTTGACCGCCCCTCACCACCCGTTCGGAGAACCCACGATGACCACTGCCTCGTTCCTCGGCACCGCGCACGACGCTCCGCACCAGGACGTCCCGGTGCTCGACCTGTTCACCGGCTGGGCCCGCCGCACCCCGGACGCGCCCGCCCTCCTCGACGGCGACACCACCGTCAGCTACGCCGAACTCGACCGGATGGCCGAGGAGTTGGCCGACCGGCTGCGCGGGCGGGTCCGCCCCGGGGAGCTGGTCGGCCTCTGCCTCGACCACTCCGCCGCGCTGGCCGCCGCAGCCCTCACGGTGGCCCGGCTCGGGGCCGTCGCGCTCCCGCTCGGCCCCCGGCCCGGCGAACGCCGCCTCCAGGCCGTCGCCGAGAACCTGCGCCTGGCCTGCCTGATCGGTACGGCCGGGGTGCTGCCGCCCGCCCACCGGGACGGGGAGCACCTGCCGCTGCCCGTCCCCGCCACCGGCGGCGAGGTCGTGGCGGCGTTCGCCGACACCCCCGAGGGAGCGGTGGGCGCACCGGAGGGCACCTTCTACGCCGTGCTCACCTCGGGCTCCACCGGCACCCCGAAGGCCGTCGCGGTCGGCGAGCCCTCGCTCGGCGCGCTGCTGCACTGGTACCGCGGCCTCACCGGCCTCGGCCCGGGCGAGCGGCACAGCCTGCTGATCGGCGTCGCCTTCGATCCGCACCTGATGGAGCTCTGGGGGACCCTCACCTCGGGCGCCGCGCTCTGCGTCGCCCCCGAGGCGGTCCGCTGGGACTCCGCCGCGCTCACCGACTGGTGGCGGGAGGCCGGGATCACCGTCTGCGTGCTGCCCACCCCGCTCGCCGAACCGCTGCTGGACCGTCCCTGGCCCGCCGGGCTGACCCTGCGTCACCTCACCATCGGCGGCGACCGGCTGCGCCGCGCCCCCGGCCCGGACGTCACCGCGACCGTCCACAACGTCTACGGCCCGGCCGAGGCCACGGTGTCGACCACCGTGCACACCATGGCCCCGGGCGGCGGGCACGAGGCGGGGGCGCCGCCGATCGGGCTGCCGGTGCCCTCGGCCGCCGTGCTGGTCGTCGACCCGGAGGGCCGTCCGGTCGACCGCGGCACCACCGGTGAGCTGTGGATCGGCGGCCACTGCCTGGCCCTCGGCTACCTGGACCAGGAGCTCACCGCCCGCCGCTTCGTGCCCGCGCCGGAGGGCCCGGCCGGCGCCGACGGGCGGTTCTACCGGACCGGGGACCGGGTAATGATGCGGGCCGACGGCGTGCTGGAGTTCCACGGCCGGCTGGACGACCAGGTGAAGGTCAGCGGGGTGCGGATCGAACCCGCCGAGGTGGAGGCCGCGTTCGAGCGCGACCCCCGGGTGCGCCGGGCCGCCGTGGCCGCCCGGCCGGGCCCGGCGGGCGGCGTCCGGCTGCTGGCCTTCGTCCAGCCCTCGCCGGGGGCCGCCACGGTCACCGGCCCCGAGCTGCTGGCCGAGGCCCGGGCCTGGCTGCCCGAGCAGGCCGTCCCGGCGGTGGTCCGTCTGGTCGACGCGTTCCCGCTGGACGCCAACGGCAAGGTGGACCGGGCCGCGCTGCTGGCCGCCGAGGAGGCCACCGCTCCGCCGGCCTCCGCTGGTGCCGAGGAGGGCGACACCGAGACCGAGCGCTTCGTGGTCCGGACCTGCCGGGAGCTGCTGGGGCGCGCCGAGCTCGGCCCGCAGGACGACTTCCGGGACGCGGGCGGCACCTCGCTGGCCGCCGCCCGGCTGCTCGCCGCCGTGGAGGAGGAGTACGGCGTGCGGCTGCGGGCAGCGCAGCTGCTGCGCTGCCCGGACCTGCGCGGGGTGGCACGGCTCGTCGACGAGCGCCGCCCGGTGGCCGCCGCCGCCCACTCCTGACCTCGCGTCAACCGCCGCCCTCCGTAAGCATCAGGGCGCCCCGGCCCACCGGCCGGGGCGCCCGGAAGGGAACCTCCATGTCCGCTCCCACTCCCGACGGCCCCACTCCCGACCGCCCCGCGCCGTTCCGGCCGTCGGCCGGCTCCGTGCCGGCGCTGATCGCCGAGCAGGCCGAACGCGCGCCGCGGGCGCTGGCCGTCACCGACGGATCCGTCGCCCTGACCTACGGTGAACTCGTCGGCGCCGCAGGCCGGTTGGCCGCCGAGCTGACCCGTCGCGGGATCGGCCCCGGCAGTGCCGTCGGCCTGCTCGCCGCCCGGTCCACCCGGCTGGTGGTGGCCCAGCTCGCCGTCTGGTGGGCCGGTGCCCACAGCGTGCCGCTGGACCCGGCCTACCCGCGCCCGCGCACCGCCGAGATGATCGCCGACTCCGGGGTGGCCCTGGTGCTCGGCGACAAGGCCCTGCTCGCCGAGGCGCGGCTCGCCACCGGCCTGGGCCTGGAGCTGTCCGAGGACGGCTCCCCGGGTGACGGTCCGTCGGCTCCGCCGCCCGTCCCGGCGCTGGGCGCCGAGTCGGTCGCGATGGTCTTCTACACCTCCGGCTCCACCGGCCGCCCCAAGGGCGTCCTGGTGCCGCACCGCGCCGTCACCGACCTGGTCACGGCGGCCGACGGCATCCCGCTCGCCCCCGGGCACCGGGTGCTGTTCCACTCGCCGCTCACCTTCGACGCCTCCACCTTCGAACTCTGGGCCCCGCTGACCCGGGGCGCGGCCGTCGCGGTCTCCCCCGCCGACCGGCCCACCGGCGAGGAACTCGCCCAGGACGTCGAGCGGTTCGGCGTCACCCACGCGTTCCTCACCACCGCGCTCTTCCACCACCTGGCCGCCCGCCGGTCCCGGCTCTTCGGCGTCCTGCGCACCCTGGTGACCGGCGGCGAGACGCTCTCCCCCGAGCACGCCGGATCCGTCCTGCGGGCCTTCCCCTGGCTGGAGTTGCTGAACGCCTACGGGCCCACCGAGGCCACCACCTTCACCACCCTGCACCGGGTCTCCCCCGCCGACTGCACCGGCCCGGTCCCGATCGGCCGCCCGTTCGGCGGCACCACCACCGCCGTCCTGGACGACCAGCGGCGGCCCGTCCCGGCGGGCGGGCAGGGCGAGTTGTGGATCGGTGGCGCCCGGACCGCGCTCGGCTACCTCGACCGCCCCGAGCTGACCGCCGACCGCTTCCGTGAGCTTCCGGGCCTCGGCCGGATGTACCGCAGCGGTGACCTGGTCAGCCAACGCCCGGACGGCGCCCTGGACTTCCACGGGCGCGCCGACCAGCAGGTCAAGGTGCGCGGGTTCCGGATCGAGCCCGGCGAGACCGAGCACGCCCTCGTGCAGCTGCCCGAGGTGGCCGAGGCCGCCGTCGTGGTCCGCGGCCCGGGGCGCGAGGACGCCGCCCTCACCGCGTACGTGGTCCCCGCCGAGGGCCACCGGCCGGCCGGCGAGACGCTGCGGGCCCGGCTCGCCGAGCGGCTCCCGGCCCATCTGGTGCCGACGGCGTGGACGGTGCTCGACCGGCTGCCGCTGACCGGCAGCGGCAAGGTGGACCGCCGGGCGCTGGCCGAGCTGCCCGGCCCGGCGACCACCGCCGATACCCCGGCGGAGGCCGTGGCCGCCCTCACCCCGATCCAGGAGGCCGTGGCCGAGGCCTGGTCGCGGGCGCTCGAACGCCCCGTCACCGACCCCGCCGCCGACTTCCTGGCCGAGGGCGGCCACTCCCTGCTCGCGCTCTGGGTCGTCGACGACCTGCGCGAGGACCTCGGCGTCGAACTCACCCTCGCCCAGTTCTTCGCCCACCCGACGGTGGCCGCCCAAGCCGCCCTGGTGGAAAGCGCCTTGCTCGCCGACACCACCGTTCCCGCCGAGGATGGCCGATGACCGACATCGAACTGAGCGCCGACCTGAGCACCGACCTGAGTGCCCGTCAGGCCGAACTGCTCCGCCGCGCCCGCTCCGGCGGTGGCCGCACCGAACGCCGCGCCGACCGCCGCCCCGGAGCCGGCCCGGCGGAACTGCGCCCCGGACCGGCCGGCCCCGCTCCGCTCTCGCACGCCCAGCACCGCATGTGGCTGATGGACCGGCTCGGGCAGGGCGGCGCCCGCTACAACGTGCCGGTGGCGGCCCGGCTGCGCGGCCCCCTCGACACCGAGGCCCTGGCCACCGCGCTGACCGCCCTCACCGAGCGGCACGCCGTTCTCCGCACCCGCTACGGGCAGCCGCCCGGGGACGGGGAGACGGCGCCCTACCAGGAGGCCCTGCCGACCGCGCCCGTCCCCGTCGAGGTCCGCCCGGCCGAAGCCGACGCCGACGCCGAAACCGTGGCCGAGCTCCTCCGGGCCGAGGCCACCCGGCCCTTCGACCTCGGGACCGGTCCGGTGCTGCGCGCCCTGGTCCTGCGACACGGGCCCGAGGACCACACCCTCCTCCTGACGGTGCACCACATCGCGGTCGACGGCTCCAGCCTCCCGATCCTCACCGCCGACCTCGCCGCCCTCTACGCCGAGGCCCGCACCGGGATCCCCGCCGATCTTCCCGAACTCCCGCTCCAGTACGCCGACTTCGCCCGCTGGGAGCGCGCCCGCGACCCGGAGTTCACCGTCGCGGCCGAGGCCCGGGCGGCGCAGCTGGCCGGGGCCCGTCCCCTCCCGCTGCTCCGGCCGGTCCCTGGCGGTCCGGGCGAGCGGACCGCCGCGCTGCACAGCGCGCCGCTGAGCGCGCGGACCCTGGACGGGCTGCGCCGCCTGGCCACCGCGCACGGCGCCACCCTCTACACCGTGGTGCTCGCCGCCGCCCTGGCCACCCTGCACCGCGCCACCGGCGAGCCGGACCTCACCGTCGGCCTCGCCAGCGGTCACCGCGCCCGTCCGGAGCTGCGCCGCCTGGTCGGCCTCGGCGTCAACACCCTGGCCGTCCGCGCCGATCTGGGCGGCGACCCGGAGTTCACCGAGGCGCTCGGCCTGGTCCGCGCCGCGCTGTTGGACGCGCAGCAGCACCACGACCTCCCCTTCGACCTGGTGGTCGAGCGCCTGGGCGCCGAGGCCCGGGGCACGGACGGCGGCGCCCTGGTCAACGTCACCTGTGACCTGGTCCAGCCGGTCGCCCCGCTGGAGCTGCCCGGGCTGACCGCCGAGGCCGTCGACGTCGAGCTCGGGCTGGCCAAGTTCGGCCTCGGGCTGCTCGTCGAGGACGGGCCCGCGCCGCGCTGTCTGGTCCAGCACGACACCGAGGCCCTGGACCGTGCCACCGGCGAACGGCTGCTCGCCGCCTTCGCCGCCGTGCTCGACGCGGTCGCCACCGACCCGGCCGTCCGTCTCGGCCGGCTGCCCGCCCCGCTCCTGACGACCCCTGAACACCCCGCCGTGGCAGTGCTGTTGGCCGACCCATGGGTCACCGACGCCGCCGTGGTCACCGCCGAGGGCCGGCCCACCCTGGCCTACGTCACCCTGCGCGGCCCGATGGGGCCGAGCGGCGGCGAGCTGCTCACGGCCCTGCGTCGGCGTCGGCAGCTGTCGGCCGGGCAACGCCCGGCCGCCGTCACGGTGTTGGACAGCATGCCGCGCTCCGCCGACGGCACGCTGGACCTCGACCGGCTCCCCGGCGCGGCGCCGCGCCCCACCGAGGGCACTGGGGCCGCCGAGACCGCCGGTCCGCTGGAGGCGGTCCGCACCGCCTTCGGCGAGCTGCTCGGCAGCCGCCCCGAGCCCGACGCGGACTTCTTCGTCCTCGGCGGCCACTCCCTCGTCGCCGTCCAGCTCGCCGAACGGCTGCGCGCCCGCACGGGCCTGCCGCTCACCGGCCTGGACGTCCTCGAACAGCGCACCCCGCTGGCCCTCAGCGCCCTGCTCGCCGACCGCGAGCGGGAGCGCCTGGCCGCGTCCTCCCGCGTCACGGCCACTCCCCGTTCCGGCGCCACCCCCACCGGGACGGTCCTGCTCACCGGGGGCACCGGCGGCGTCGGCGCCGCCGTCCTGCAGGAACTGCTGGCCCAAGGGCGGCTGGTCCGGGCCCTCGCCCGGCCGGAGTCCGCGCACCTGGTCGCCCTGGACGGCGTGGAGACCGTCGAGGGCGACCTCACCGACCCCGACAGCCTGCGCCGCGCGGTCGAGGGCGTGGACGCGGTGATCCACGCCGCCTGCACCTTCACCGACCACGACACCGACGTCGCCGCCATGCGCGCCCTGCTCGACGGTTGGACCGGGCGCAGCTTCGTCTTCGTCAGCAGCACCGACGCGTACGGCCGCCCGACGGCCACCGAGGTCACCGAGGGCGCGCCCGCCGCCGAGCCGGTCACCCCGTACGGGCGGGCCAAACTCACCTGCGAGCAGCTCCTGTTGGACCACGTCTCCGCTTCGGGCGCCGCCACCGGCACCGTGGTCCGGCCGCCCATCGTCTGGGGGCCGCAGCGGCGCCTGCGCGACCAGCTGCGCTGGGGCTCCACCGGCGACCTCTACCAGGCGGCCCTGGCCGGGCGTCCGTTGGTGCTGCCCGCTCCCGGTGCCGGCGGCCACGCCTGGCACGGCGCCTCCTGGGTGCACTCCGCCGCCCTGGCCCGCGCCGTGGTCGCCTGCGCGTCCGGTACCGCCCCCGCCGCCGGACGGGTCGTCAACGCCGTGAGCGGCCACGTCTCCTGGGCCGAGTTCGGCGCCGAGCTGGTCCGGCTGCTCGGCTCCTCCTCCCCCGTGGTCCTCACCGAGGACCCGGACCCGGAGCTGCTCCGCCCCTGGCACTACGGCGCCGAGGCGCTGGCCGACGCGCTGCGCCCCGAGCCGGGCGAGGACTGGCGCTCGGTGCTGGCCGCCATGGTCCGCTGAGTCGGTGGCCGGGCCCCGTCCACCCCCACCGGGGCGGACGGGGCCCGGCGGTCGGTCAGAGCCAGCCCCGCTGGGCGGCCTTGATGCCGGCCTCGAAACGGCTGCTGGCACCGAGGCGCTCCATGATGGAGGCCATCTGGCGGTTGACGGTGCGTGAGGAGACGCCGAGGCGCTGGCCGGCGGCGTCGTCGGTCAGGCCGGAGCCGAGCAGGCGCAGGAGTTCGCGTTCGGTGGTGTTGAGGCCGGTGGCCGGGTCGTCGGTCCGGGTGCGCCGAGCGGGACGGCGATCTCCCAGGCCTGGTCGAAGAGTTCGCACAGCGCCCGGACCAGTCCCGGCTCGGTGACGTGCAGGGCTCCCTTGCGGGTGTCCGCGGGGTCGATCGGGACCAGGGCCTGGGCGCGGTCGACGATGACCAGGCGCTGGGGGATCACGGGCGCGGTGCGGATCTCGCCGCCGTGCTCCAGCACCCAGTTGGCATGGCTCACGGTGTGGGTGACGTTACGGACGGCGTCCTGGTAGAGGCCCTTGACGGTCACGCCGCGCTCCAGCGCCCGGGCGTTGGCGGTCCGGGCGGCGGCCAGGTCCTCGGCCAGGTGTCCGGTGCCGGGGTGGACCCCGAGGCACTCGGTGGTCATCCGGCTGCCGAGCTCCTCCAGCCGGGCCTGGATGGCGTCCATCCCCAGCAGCCGCTCACCGTGCGCGGCCCGGGTCTCGGCCCGGTCTGCGACCAGCCGGGTGACCGCGGCCCGGGAGGCGGCGAGCTGGGCCTGACGGGCTGCCAGCTCGGCCTCCTGCCGGGCGAGCATGTCCGCCAGACCGACCTCCGGGCTGACCGCGCGCATCTGTCCGGGGTGTTCGCTGGAGGCGCGCACCAGCATCATCCCGGCGAGTTCGTCCAGACGGGCGCGCACCTGATCGGTGGTCAGGTCCAGTGCGGCGGCCAGCGCGGCGATCCCGTCGCCGGGCCGGTCGAGCATCGCCTGGTACAGCGCCGCGGCGGCGCCGGACAGCCCCAAGGCTTCGAGCATCGTGGTGTGGCCCCCCGTGAATGCGGTCGCTCCCCAGGACCGCGCGGGGTCATGATGGCACCGGCCCCGCCCGCCTACAAGATCCACTATGTGCCACTTCGTTGGCGGACAGCCGAATTGGGCGGCCTGTCCGACAGTGACGACACCTGGGGCCGTTGCCCGATGTGCCCCAGGGGCGAAGCGGACAGCCGGTGACAGAGCGGACCGGCCCGTCCCCCGGCCCTTTGCCATCATTTCACCCGTCGAGGGGCCGGGTGCCCGCGGCGAGGTGGATCCGCTCCGGACGGGTGTCGACGGTGAACAGCGGCCGAGGGTCCCGTCCGTCCCGGTCGGTGTGGAAGTACTCCTGCCGGTACGGCTCCTCGGGCTGCCGATACCAGACGATCCTGCCGTTCACCGCGGCGGCCGGGCCGACGTCCCACGGCTGCTCCACCTCGCGCAGGAGCCCGGTGGTCACGTCCACGGCGCGGCATCCGACGTCCTCGGTCATGCCGGAGAGCAGGAAGGTGCGGCCGTCGAGCCAACCGACCGGCTCGTCCTGGTCGACGCGGTGGACGACGGCGCCGCCGGCGACCTCGACGAAGACGTTGGCGTGCCAGTCGTCGAAGGTCTCGTCCCGGTCGAAGAACAAAGGGCTCACCGCGATCAGCTCTCCATCGGGGGACCAGACGAGCCCGCTCTCCCAAGTGACCGCGAAGTCCTCCGGCGAGGTCCACAGGCGCTCGCGCGCACCGGTGCCGAAGTGGACCAGGTCGACATGCGCCCGGTTGTCCCCGTCGCCACCGGGCCCGGCCTCGCGACCGTCGTCGTACAGCAGCGCGACCCGCGTACCGTCCGGCGAGAGCGCGAGCGCGAGCGCGCAGTGGGGCTGCCCGCCGATCGCCACCTCGTGCCACGACCGCCGCCCCGTCGGCAGCTCCACCAGGCACAGCCGCACCTGGGCGTCCCGCCCCTCGACGCCGGTCCCGAACAGGAGCTTCGTACCGTCGGCACTGACGCCGGACAGCAACAACCCTGCCAGGTCCGCCAGTTCGGCCAGCACGACGAGGGCTCCGTCGGCATCGTCCACACCCACCACGGCGGACGCCACGCCGAAGACCAGCCGCACCCGCCGCACCCCGCGCCGCGGAAGCCGCCCCACCTCCACGGTGATCCGCTGCTCCATCCCGCCAGAATAGGGGCGAGCGCCCCCACCAACCCCACCGCCCTGCTGACTTCCCCCAGCAGTCACGCTCCGCCCCAACCACCACCAGATCTGAGGAACCAGCCAGAACGCCCCCGGCAGCGTCTGATCCCCCCGGGCCTCCATCTGATACCGACTCACACGCCGTACAACGTCAGCACTGAAGCCTCGTCAGCTCCATTGGTCGGCCCCTACGTCTTGGAACGCAGGAGCTCCAGCACCGCCGCGACCGGACTCCGGGTGATGTCTTCTCACAGAGATCCCGATGAAGTGCCCGGGGAATCCCTCGGATCGCGGGCATGGCGACGCCATGGACCCAGTCGGCTGATCTGTTCACTTCGTCCCCCTTCATCGCTCGGGCGTGAGCGTATGGCGAGGGACTGACAGAGAGGCAGGCGTGCCGGAACCTGGGAGGGGGCTGCCGGCGTCCGTCCCTTCCGGACGTGGTGCGGAGGGGGACAGGTGGGTGGTGAGGTGTCGTCAGAGGTGACGGTTCCGGGGGCGAGGCTGCTGGTGGGGGTGCTGTACCTCGAGGCCGTGGTGTACGTGCTGGCCTTCGGGGTGTGGAGTGTCCTCGAGTTCCTCGGGCCGTACGGGCCGCGGGACACCCGGGGGCTCTACCCCTATGTGTGCGCGAGTCTGCTGTGGGTCTTCTGGCTCGTGTACGCCGGGGTCGACGAGGCGGCGCTGGAGCGTGGGTCCGTGCGGCGGCTGGGGTGGACGGTGGTGGCGGTGCCGCTGGCGGTGTTCTGGCCGCTGCAGGCCGGGGTGGTGGCGGGGCGGCGGTTCCTACAACAAGACCTGCGGCGGTTCCGCCGCACCGTCGCGGCCGCCGGCGCGGGGCTGCTGCTCGGCGGGACGTTCTGGGGTGTGTGGGCCGTGGCCGCCGAACTGCCGTGGCGGCGTTCGGATCCCTCGTCCTCCGCCGTCCTCGGGGAGTGGCACGGCAGTTGGGGAGAGCGCCTGGAGCTGCGCGCCGACGGCACGTACCGCGAGACCTTCGAGAAGCCGGTCGCTCCGGGCGGTCCGAGCTCCCTGACCGGAACCTGGGAACTGCGGTTCCACCCGGGCAGCGGCAACCAGCGACTGCGGCTCTCCCCCTCCGTCTTCACCCGCACCGGCGGGGGCCTCACCCTGGAGGTGTACGGGGCCCTCACTCCCGCCTCGCTCTGGACCGTCTCCGGAAGCGCCGTGGTCTTCGAGCGCTGAGCCGGGGCAGGGGGTGACGCACCGTCGGGGCGCCGGTGGAGTGCTTCCGAGGCACTGGGGGGCGTGCGGAGTGCAGCGAGGTAAAGGTCACACCCCCTCCATCTGATGATCGTCGGCTAACGGGCATTAACCTTCGGGCTATGACGGTCCTGCCCCAAGGGCTCCCTCTGGCCGCCGAGTTCCCGGAGACTTCCCGCGAGCGGTGGCAACACCTGGTCGAAGGCGTCCTGCGCAAGTCCGGCGCGGACGTCTCCGGAGCACAGGCGGAGGAGGCGCTCTCCACCGAGCTTCAGGACGGACTCCGAGTCCGTCCGCTGTACACCGCCGAGGATGGCGCGGCTGCCGCCGAGGCCGCCGGCCATCCGGGCTTCGCCCCGTTCGTCCGGGCCGGACGGCCGGCGGGTTCGGCCGTGTCCGGCTGGGACGTGCGCCAGCGGCACTCCGAGCCCGACCCCGCTCGGGCCAACGAGGCGGTGCTCGCCGACCTCGAGAACGGGGTGACCTCGCTCTGGCTGGAGCTGGGTGGCGCCGGGCTGCCGGTCGACGGGCTGGCGCGGGCGCTGGACGGTGTGTACCTGGACCTGGCCGGGGTGACCCTGGACGCCGGGGCCGGGTTCGGCGCGGCGGCCGGGCAGTTCTTCCGCGTCCTCCAGGAGCGCGGCGTCCCGGCCACGGCCGCCACCGGAAACCTCGGGGCGGACCCGCTGGGCCTGCTGGCCCGCACCGGCCGGGACGCCGCCACCGACGCCGCCACCGACACCGGCACCGACGCCCAGCTGACGGAGGCCGCCGCGCTGGCGGCCCGCTGCGCGGCGGAGTACCCGGGACTGCGCGCCCTGGTCGTGGACGCCCTGCCGTACCACGAGGCCGGGGCCTCCCCCGCCCAGGAGTTGGGCTGTTCGCTGGCGACCGGTGTCGCGTACCTGCGGGCGCTCACGGCGGCCGGGCTGGACGTGGACGCCGCCTGCGGGCAGCTGGAATTCCGGTACGCGGCGGACGCGGACCAGTTCCTCTCCATCGCCAAGTTCCGTGCCGCGCGCCGTCTCTGGGCCCGCGTCACCCAGGCCTCGGGCGCCGCCGCGCACACCGCGCAGCGCCAGCACGCCGTCACCTCGGCCGTGATGATGACCGAGCGGGACCCGTGGGTGAACATGCTGCGCACCACGGTGGCCTGCCTGGCCGCCGGGGTCGGCGGGGCGGACGCGGTGAGCGTGCTGCCGTTCGACAGCGCGGTGGGCCGCCCGGACGCGTTCGCGCGGCGGATCGCCCGCAACACCCAGTCGGTGCTGCTGGAGGAGTCGCACCTGGCCCGGGTGATCGACCCGGCCGGCGGCTCCTGGTACGTGGAGCAGCTGACGGACCAGCTGGCGCGCAGCGCCTGGGCCTGGTTCCAGGAGATCGAGCGGGCGGGCGGCCTGCGGGCCGCGCTGGCCGACGGCACGGTCGGGGAGCGGATCGCCGCGACCTGGGCGAAGCGTCAGGTGGCGCTGGCCAAGCGGCGCGAACCGGTCACCGGTGTCAGCGAGTTCCCCCACCTCGGCGAGCAGCCGCTGGTGCGCGAGCCGCTGCCGGCACCGTCCGGCGGGGGTCTGCCCCGGGTCCGGCTGGCGGGTGCCTTCGAGGCGCTGCGGGCCCGTTCGGACGCGCACCTGGCGGCGACCGGGGCGCGGCCCCGGCTGGCGCTGGCCGCGCTCGGCCCGGCCGCCGCGCACACCGCACGGCTGACCTTCGCGGCCAACCTGTTCCAGGCCGGCGGCATCGAGACGATGACCGTCACCGACGGCGGCACGGACGGCGCCGAGCTGGTCTGCCTCTGCTCCAGCGACAAGGTCTACGCCGAGCAGGCCGTCGAGGTGGCCGCCGCGCTCAAGGCGGCCGGGGCCCGGCGGGTGCTGCTGGCCGGGCGCCCGGGCGAGCTGGGCGAGGCGCTCCGGGCTGCCGGGGTGGACGAGTTCGTGTACGCGGGCGGCGACGCGGTCGCGTTGCTGACCTCCCTGCTGGACGACCTCATTGGCGGGTCCGAGGACGAGAACGGAGCGGACCGGTGATCCCTGACTTCACGGAGATCGGCCTCGACCAGGAGGAGGCCCCGAAGGCCTCGACCGACGCCCAGTGGCGGGAGGCCTGGCGGGAGGCGACCGGCAAGGACGTCGAGGAGCAGCTCTGGGAGACCCCGGAGGGCATCGGCGTCAAGCCGCTCTACACCGCCGCCGACCTGGAGGGCCTGGACTTCCTGGGCACCTACCCGGGTGCGGCCCCGTACCTGCGCGGCCCGTACCCGACCATGTACGTGAACCAGCCGTGGACGGTGCGTCAGTACGCCGGGTTCTCCACCGCCGAGGAGTCGAACGCGTTCTACCGGCGGAACCTGGCGGCGGGTCAGAAGGGCCTGTCGGTCGCCTTCGACCTGCCGACCCACCGCGGTTACGACAGCGACCACCCCCGGGTGACCGGCGACGTCGGCATGGCGGGCGTGGCCATCGACTCCATCTACGACATGCGGCAGCTGTTCGACGGGATCCCGCTCGACAAGATGTCGGTGTCGATGACGATGAACGGCGCGGTGCTGCCCGTGCTGGCGCTGTACATCGTGGCGGCCGAGGAGCAGGGGGTGCCGCCCGAGAAGCTGGCGGGGACCATCCAGAACGACATCCTCAAGGAGTTCATGGTCCGCAACACCTACATCTACCCGCCGCAGCCCTCGATGCGGATCATCTCGGACATCTTCGCGTACACCTCGCAGAAGATGCCCCGGTACAACTCGATCTCCATCTCGGGCTACCACATCCAGGAGGCCGGGGCGACGGCCGACCTGGAGCTGGCGTACACCCTCGCCGACGGCGTGGAGTACCTGCGGGCCGGGCTGGAGGCGGGGCTCGACGTGGACGCCTTCGCGCCGCGACTGTCGTTCTTCTGGGCGATCGGGATGAACTTCTTCATGGAGGTCGCCAAGCTGCGGGCGGCCCGGCTGCTCTGGGCGAAGCTGGTGAAACAGTTCGACCCGAAGAACCCCAAGTCCCTTTCGCTGCGCACCCATTCGCAGACCTCGGGCTGGTCGCTGACCGCCCAGGACGTGTTCAACAACGTGACCCGGACCTGTGTCGAGGCGATGGCGGCGACCCAGGGGCACACCCAGTCGCTGCACACCAACGCGCTGGACGAGGCGCTGGCGCTGCCGACCGACTTCTCGGCCCGGATCGCCCGCAACACCCAGCTGATGCTCCAGCAGGAGTCCGGCACCACCCGGGTGATCGACCCGTGGGGCGGCAGCGCGTACGTCGAGCGGCTGACCCACGACCTGGCGGCGCGCGCCTGGCAGCACATCCAGGAGGTGGAGGCGGCCGGCGGGATGGCGAAGGCCATCGACGCGGGCATCCCCAAGCTCCGGGTGGAGGAGGCCGCCGCGCGCACCCAGGCGCGGATCGACTCCGGCCGTCAGCCGGTGATCGGGGTCAACAAGTACCGGGTCGCGGCCGACGAGCAGATCGAGGTGCTCAAGGTCGACAACTCCTCGGTGCGGACCCAGCAGATCGAGAAGCTGCGCCGGCTGCGGGAGGAGCGGGACGAGGCGGTCTGCCAGGCCGCGCTGGCAGCGCTGACCGCCTCCGCGCGTGAAGGCGCCCGCAACAGCGGCGGGTTGGAGGGGAACCTGCTCGCCCTGGCGGTGGACGCGGCCCGGGCCATGGCGACCGTCGGCGAGATCTCGGACGCCCTGGAGGCGGTGTACGGGCGCCACTCCGGCCAGATCCGTACCATCTCCGGTGTGTACCGCGACGAGGCAGGCAAGTCGGGCTCCCTGGACCGCACCCGCGAGCTGGTGGAGCGGTTCGAGCAGGCGGAGGGGCGGCGGCCGCGCATCCTGGTCGCCAAGATGGGCCAGGACGGCCACGACCGGGGGCAGAAGGTGATCGCGACCGCCTTCGCCGACCTCGGCTTCACGGTGGACGTCGGCCCGCTGTTCCAGACCCCGGCCGAGGTGGCCCGGCAGGCGGTGGAGGCGGACGTGCACATCGTCGGCGTCTCCTCGCTGGCGGCCGGTCACCTCACCCTGGTCCCCGCGCTGAGGGCCGAACTGGCCGAGGCGGGACGGGAGGACATCACCATCGTGGTCGGCGGCGTCATCCCGCCGCAGGACTTCGAGGCGCTGTACGCGGCGGGTGCGGCGGCGGTCTTCCCGCCCGGCACGGTGATCCCGGAGGCCGCGTACGACCTGCTGACCAAGCTGGCGGACGAGCTCGGGCTCGAACTGTGAGTGCCCGCAGGCCACTTGGGGGAGTCTGACCCGATGGCCCGGACGATCGACATCGAGCAGTACGCCGCCGGGGTCCGTGACGGCTCGCGCGCCTTCATCGCGCGGGCCATCACCCTGGTGGAGTCCGCCCGGCCCGACCACCGGGTGCTGGCCCAGCAGTTGCTCGCCGAGCTGCTGCCGCTGAGCGGCAAGGCGGTGCGGATCGGCATCACCGGTGTGCCCGGCGTCGGCAAGTCCACCTTCATCGAGGCGCTGGGCACCATGCTCACCGGCCGCGGGCACCGGGTCGCGGTGCTCGCGGTGGACCCGACCTCCAGCCGCACCGGCGGCTCGGTTCTCGGGGACAAGACCCGGATGGAGCGCCTCGCGGTCGACCCGAACGCCTTCGTCCGCCCCTCCCCCACCTCCGGCACGCTCGGCGGGGTGGCCAAGGCCACCCGGGAGAGCATGGTGGTGATGGAGGCGGCCGGCTACGACGTGGTGCTGGTGGAGACGGTGGGCGTCGGCCAGTCCGAGACCACGGTGGCCAGCATGGTGGACACCTTCCTGCTGCTCACCCTGGCCCGCACCGGTGACCAGCTCCAGGGCATCAAGAAGGGCGTGCTGGAGCTGGCCGACCTGGTCGCGGTGAACAAGGCGGACGGCCCGCACGAGACCGACGCCAAGGCCGCGGCGCGTGAACTCGCGGGCGCGCTACGGCTGTTGCAGGCACCGGACGCGGCCTGGAATCCGCCGGTACTGACCTGTAGCGGGCAGCACGGCACCGGACTGGACGTGCTCTGGGAGCGGATCGAGCAGCACCGCACCACCCTGGACGCCACCGGCGCGCTGGCCGCCCGACGGCGCGACCAGCAGGTCGCCTGGACCTGGTCGATGGTCCACGACCAGCTGCTCGCCCAGCTGCACGGACACCCGGGAGTCCGCACGCTCGCACCCCTCCTGGAGCAGCAGGTGCGGGACGGCACGGTGACCGCCACCAGCGCGGCCGACCGGCTGATGGCGGCCTTCCGCAGCCCTCCCGGCGAGGACGGCTGACGGCCGTCCGAAGGAATTCACCCCAGTCTGCACCGAATGCCCCGGCCCACTTTCGGACCGGGGCATTCGGCTGCCGTCCATTTCGGTGCGGGCTCAATGAGCGTCCGTCAGACGGGCGAAAAGGATGACACTACTGGTGTATTCACGGTCGGCCCGGTCGAATCGTCCGCCGCAGGTGCTGATCGAAGCCGAGCTGACCCGAAGTCACACCCGGCTCCTGCGCGAACATTTACGCAATGGTTGTGAAATCGGCCGCCCCGCTAAACCCGGCTCCACCGGCTGCCCGGTGATCAGCACTCGGCTGGAGTGACCCCTCAACCCGCTCGGCTCAGCTCCCCCCGAGACCCCGCGCACAGTGCGCCCCACCGTGCCCCCTCGTGCGCCCCGTGCACCCTCAACACCCCGTCCGCGCCGGACCGCCAGGCGGCTCAGACCACCGTGACGGTGACGTTGGTGAAGCCCGTGGAGCGCAGCAGGCCGCCCAGCATGTCGCGGGTGCTGTCCTCGGCCTGCCGGGTCAGTTCGGTCTCCTTCGCGGCCTGCTCGATCTTCTGCACGGCGAGCTGCTCGACCTGCCGCTGGTTGCCGGGGTTGCCGCTGAAGAAGTCGCCGATCCGGTCGAAGAACCCGCGCTGCTGGAGGTAGACGTACGAGCGCTTCACATCGACGGCGGCCGGGGCCAGTTGGGCGTGCGGGACCTTCACCGTGACGCTCCGCCGGTCCTCGGAGACGGCCACCGCGTCCGCCCCGAGCCCGCCGAGGTCGACGTAGGCGTCCACCGAGCCGGCCGCGACGTACAGGGTGCGGTTGCCGAGGATCTGCGAGGGCAGGAAGGCGGCCTCGTGGTCCAGGTCCACGATCACCTGGAAGTTGCCCTGGGCGCCGGTGAAGTGCTTCATCTGCTGGATCGACTGGAGCAGCACCGGCTGGCTGCGGTCAACGGTCCTGCGCTCGAAGGGATTCGGCAGGCTCGGGAAGAGCCCGGCCTGCGCCCCCGCCAGAAAGAGCGCGAGGATCACGGCGAGCGTGATCGGCAGGCTCAGGTACCAGGGCAGCCCCCGCCGCCCGCGCGCCGTGCGGGGCGAAGGCTCTTCTTCGGTACGGGACTTGGGGCGCGGGCGTCGGGACAGTCTCATGCTCCTGCGCGTACCCGGCGGCCGGGCGTTCATGCGAATCAGTCGTCAACGACACGTTCCGGAAAGGAACTTGGGCGACGAACCGACCCCGCCGCCAACGGCGGGGGTTGCCTGTTGCCGCGAAGATCGCTAGTGTCCCGCTCCATGTACGTCTCCGATCCGCACTGACAGGTCCGGCACCCGCCGCCCGCCGCCCCGCACCACGGGGTCCCGGCGCGGCCCGTCGATCCGTCATGCCCGCGCGCAGCCCGACGTGTTGCGCCGTCCCGTCTGGAGACGTCCTTCCCATGCCTGGCCCCGACCGGGACGACGCGACCTTCCGCGCCGTCCTCACGCTGCCCCACGCCCGCCGACTGTTCACCGCCGCGATGCTGGCCCGGGCCTGTTACGGCCTGCTGCCGCTCCCGCTGCTGCTCGCCCTCCAACAGGCCACCCACTCCTACACCTTGGCCGGTTCCACCGCCGCGGTCTCCGGCCTGGCCACCGCCCTGCTCGGCCCGTACCGGGCCCGCCTGGTGGAGCGTCACCCGCCCGCCCTGACGGTGTTCGCGCTCTGCTACGCCACCCTGCTGACCGCCGTCGCCGTCAGCTGCCTGACCGGCGGGCCGGTGCCGCTCACCCTGGGCCTCGCCGTGCTGGCCGGCATCTGCCCGCCGCCGGTCGGGCCGCTGATGCGCACGCTCTGGGGCCGGCTGGCCCGGGGCGAGGCGCAGCAGCAGGCCGCGCTGAGCCTGGACACGGTGGCCGAGTCCACCGTCTTCGCGCTCGGCCCGGTGCTCGGTGCCCTGCTGGCGGCCGCCGTCTCGCCGCCCCTGGTGGTGCTGCTCTCCGCGCTCATGGTGGTGGTCGGCTTCGGGCTGCTGGCCCGGGCCCTGCGGGGTGCGCCGGAGGCGTTGCGGTCGGCCCGCGCGACGGCCGCCGGCTCCTCGACTCCCCTGCGCCGTCCGGGATTTGTGCCGCTGCTGCTGGTCGTGCTGGCGACCGCCTCGGGGCTGTCGCTGTTCGAGCTCGGCGTGCTGGCCGCCTGGGGAACGGTGGCCGCCGGCGTGCTGGGCACGCTGTTCTCGGTCGGCGGGGTGCTCGGCGGTCTGCTCTACGGACGCCGGGTCTGGCGCGGGCCGCTGACGCGCCGTCCGGTGCTGGTGGCGGCCGGGGCGGCGGCCGCGTACGGGCTGCCGGTGCTGCTGCACTCCGCGCCCACTGCCGGGGTGGCGCTGCTGTTCGCCGGGGCCTGCACCGACGTCCTGCTGATCACCTCCTACCAGCTGGTCGACCGCCTCGTCCCCGACGGCTCCCGCACCGAGGCCGGAGCCTGGGTCAACACCGCCTTCAACCTCGGCGGTGCGGCCGGCTCCGCCCTCGGCGGCATCCTGGTCGACCGGGCCGGCCCCTCGGTGGTCTTCACCGTCACCGCCGCCGTGATCGCCACCTGCGCCCTGCTCTGCGCCCCGGCCCTGACCCGCCGGGCGGCCAACCGCCCGTCGGCGCACGGCGAGACGCCGGTGGCCTCCACCCTCTGAGGGCCCGGATCAGGGCGTCGTCGGTGCGGCGGCGGCGCCCGCCGGGCCGCTCGGAAGAAAATCTTCGCGGGAGGTGTCGATCCGCCGCGGCACCGTTCGACGCACGGGTGAGAGGCGGGGAGTGGCCCCGCCGCCGTACCGATCCGAGGAGCACACCATGCCCCGCTACATGACACTGATCCGCATCGACGAGGAGAAGGCCGCGGCCTTCGAACCCGACCCCGGCTTCGAGGAGCGGATGGGCGCCCTCTTCGAGGAGATCGCCAAGGCCGGGGCGATGCTGGACACCAACGGCCTCAAGCCGACCTCGGAGGGCACCCGGCTGTCCTGGTCGGGCGGGAAGGTCGGCCTGACCGACGGGCCGTTCACCGAGACCCGGGAGGTGGTCGGCGGCTACATCGTCTTCCAGTGCCGGGACAAGGCCGAGGCGGTGGAGTGGACCCGCCGCTTCCTCTCGCTCCACCCGGAGAGCTGGGAGGTCGGCGCCGAGGTCCGCGAGATCGACGAGATGCCGACCCCGCCGGGAGCCTGACCACTCGTCACCGGCCCGGAGGCGCGCCGCGTTGCCGCGCCCCCGGGCGGCTGCTCTGATGGGTGCTCGTGACGGAGGAACGCGGTGCGGCCGGGCGGCGGGACGTGGCGGCGGCGGTCGCGACCGCCTTCGGGATGGAGTCGGCGCGGATCATCGCGACCGTCGCCCGGGTGGTGCGGGACGTCGGCATCGCCGAGGAGCTGGCCCAGGACGCGGTGCCGGACCGCCCGGGGGCCTGGCTGACCGCTGTCGCCCGTAACCGGGCGGTCGACCTGGTCCGGCGGCGCGAGGTGTACGCCCGCAAGCTGGCCGAGGTCGGCCGCGGCCTGGAGGACGTCCCGCCGCCGCCCGACCCCGCCGAGCCGGACGACATCGACGACGACCTGCTGCGGCTGGTCTTCACCGCCTGCCATCCGGTGCTCTCCGCCGAGGCGAGGATCGCCCTGACGCTCCGTCTGGTCGGCGGTCTGACCACGGCCGAGATCGCCCGGGCCTTCCTGGTGGCCGAGCCGACCGTCGCCCAGCGGATCGTCCGGGCCAAGCGCACCATCGCGGCCGCCGGGGTCCCGTTCGAGGTGCCGGCCGGGGAGGAGCGGGCCGGGCGGCTGGCCTCCGTGCTGGAGGTCATCTACCTGGTCTTCAACGAGGGCTACGCGGCGACCGCCGGGGAGGAGCTGCTCCGTCCGGCGCTCTGCGAGGAGGCCGTGCGGCTGGCCCGGGTGCTGGCCGCGCTGATGCCGCAGGAGCCCGAGGTGCACGGTCTGGCCGCCCTGACGGAGCTTCAGGCCGCCCGGCTGCCGGCCCGCACCGGACCGGACGGCGAGCCCGTGCTGCTGGCCGAGCAGAACCGCGCCCGTTTCGACCGGCTGCTGATCCGCCGCGGCACCGCCGCCCTGGCCCGCGCGGGCGTCACCCGCCCGGACGCCGGCCCGTACACCCTCCAGGCCGCCATCGCCGCCTGCCACGTGCTCGCCCCGCGCTGGGCCGACACCGACTGGGCGACCATCACCGGCCTGTACACCCGCCTGGAGGCCCTCAACCCCTCCCCCGTGGTCCGCCTCAACCGGGCCGTCGCGCTCTCCTACGCCCGGGGCCCGGCCGAGGCCCTCGCCCTGGTCGACGCCCTCGCGGCCGAGCCCGCCCTGCGCGGCTACCACCTGCTCCCCAGCGTCCGGGGCGACCTGCTGGCCCGCCTGGACCGGCCGGCCGAGGCCCGCACCGAGTTCGAACGCGCGGCGGGCCTGGCCGGCAACGAGCGCGAACGCGCTCTGCTGCTCGACCGCGTGGCCGGACTGCCCGGCCCCGGCTGATCAAACCACTCCGGGGCGCCGGCGGTCAGGAGGGGGTGCCCGCCGGCGCCGCGTCGGCCGGGGTGCGCAGGGTCGAGGCGACGGCGGCGAGCAGGGCCGCGCCCGGGACGATGCCGGCGACAGTGGCGACGACGGCCTGCGGGAGGCCGGCCCAGGCGAGCGCGAGCCCCGCGGCGCCGCAGAGGCTGAGGACGGCGGCCAGGCGGTTGACGGCGGGCATCCGCCAGACGGCGGCGAGGCCGAAGAAGTGGACGCCGACCACCAGCGCGATCCAGCCGACGGCGGCCTGCGGGTGGTGCAGGAGGCGGGAGATGACGAAGAGTCCGGCCGCACCCACCCCGACCTCGGCGGCCACCACCAGACGGTAGCCGCGGCCGAAGGTGGCGGCGCTGGCCGGGACGGAGGAGCCCCTGCGGCGCAGCAGGGTGAAGAGCCGGACGAAGGCGAGGACCGCCAGGACGCGCAGCGGTATGCCGACGGCGCCGGGCAGGGGGCCGGTGTTGGCCAGGACGAAGACGAGTCCGAAGACGGCACCGATGAGCGGGCCGAGCTGGTTCTTGCGCACGGCGCAGGCTCTCACCCGAGTGGATCATGGTGCAACGGGAATCCCCGCCCGGTTGCCCCGCTGCGCCGGCACCGACGGTTCCTCCATCTGCTCCGGGGCAGTGATCCGATGATTCACCCACGCTCAGAACCCTTGTGTGGAGGGGGTGTTGGCGCTGTCGCCGCGTGGTGGCCGCCGGGGAGGGGTGCACCATGGGACAGCTGGCCAGGATCACTCTGGACGGGGGCGGCTCGATCCTCGTGGAGGCGGCGGACAGCGCCGTCGGCCCGGTGAAGGCCTCCCGCATCGGCGACTCCATCCGGGACCTGCCCACCAGTCTGTCGGCGGCCCTGGGCCCGGTCACCGGGATGGCCCGCACCGTGCTGGCGCACCTGCGCGAGGCGGGCCCCAGCGAGGTGGAGGTCGAGTTCGGCGTGGACCTCTCCGCCGAGGCGGGTGTGGTGATCTCCAAGACCGCGGCCAACTGCCACCTGACGGTGCGGATGGTGTGGAACAAGGAGCATGCGCCATCTTGAGAACCACTGGTCGGGAGGTCTTCCGTGACGTTCGTTCGGGGTGCTCACGATGGTCGTGGGCAGCTGTCTGCGCCGTAGACCGACTGGCAGAGCGGTTTCGCCGGTTCCTGCCCGTTGCCGGTATGCCTTCTTCGATCCGGTCCATGGTGGACCCCGAGTCGCTGGAACGGATCGACGCGCGACGCGCAGAGCTGGACGGACTCGAAGAACAGCTGGTCAAGCAGCTGGAAGAGATACGGGCCGAACAGAGGCAAGACCATCCGGGCCGAACTGCCCCGCCGACCCCGCCTTCGCCGTCCCTGCGGCATGCTCCGGGGCACGCAACAGATCGATCACGGTCGGACCATGCACGTCCAGTCCGTGAAAACCTGATCGCTCGTCAATCAAGGGGTTCCCATGCACGACCGCGTCCCGTCGCTCTTAACCTCAACCGCCGCGATCACCGTGACCGTCATGGCCGCCGCAGTGCTGCTGAGCGGCTGCGGGAGCAATCAGGGCAGTACCGTCGCCACCAGCCCGCCGCCCAGCCCGGCCGCCTCGGCAACCACGGCTACCGCGGCGCCCACTGCCGCCCCCACTGCCGACGCAGCCCAACAGGTCACCAGTTGGTACGAGCAGGGCGGCCAGGCGAAGATCACAGCGCTCACCGACTCGACGCGCAAGACCGCCACGAGCGGCAACGATCCCGTCATGCAGTCCTTGGGCTGCCTCAGCGTGGCCCGGGACGCCACCGCTGCTCAGGCCTACCCGTCCATCCCCGACGCCCAGGCCCAGGCGTCGTGGAGCAAGGCCCTGACGCAGCTGCAGCAAGGCGGCTACATCTGCTCCGACGGGCTGCAGAAGAAGGACACGGCCCGCGCGTCCCAGGGGACGGCCACGATCCAGGACGGCCTGACCGACCTCGCCGCCGCCGTCTCGAGGATCAACGTCGTCCTCCACGAAAGCCGGTGAGCCGTCGCAGCCGGCCCGCGCTCGGGACCGTGACGATCTTGAAGCCGGATGCACTACGCCGGGGCTCACCGCAATGTGGCCAGGTCGGCAGAGCAAAAGCCGACCGCCCCGGAGGGGCGCAGTCCAGGCGCGGGGCCTGTCCGGCGAGCAGGGTGATCACCTCGTCGCGCCAGCGGCGCACGATGGTGGCGGAGATGTCGTTGCCGCCGGCCATGTCGGCCAGCCGCTGATCATGCCGCAGGACAGTCAGCGCGATCACCGCGATCCTGCCTGGTGTCCGGGCCCGGCTCGACGGCGGCGAGGTGGACGACCTGGCGTTCAGCCCGGACGGGCGGACCCTGGCCGTCCCGGACGCGGAGTTGACGGTCCATCTGTGGGACGTGCCGTCCCGGACGTTCCGCCAGGATCTCCGGGAGGCCGGGGTCGGACCGCTGGCCTTCGGCCCCGACGGGCGGACCCTGGCGGCAGGTGGGAGCGACAGCAAGGTGCAGCTGCGGGACACCGGCGCGGCCTCGGCCCGCGGGGTGGTGATGGCCCTGGACGCAGAGCCGGCCCTGGCGACCGACCGCGTCTGCTCGGCCGTCAACCGGGAGCTCACGGAGCAGGAGTGGGCGACGTACCTGCCGGGCGAGCGTCCCCGGCCGCCCTGCCCCGGGGCCACCGCCGCGCGCGAGGCCGGGACGGCGCCGTGGACCGTGCTGTCCTGACGCCCCCTCGGTCCGGGCCGTCCATCCCACCCCCTCGGGCGGTCAGCCGCCGAGGTGCCAGATGGTGCCGTGGCCGGCGTGCAGGGTGAGGGCGAGGACGGCCAGGTCGGCGAGGCCGAGGGTGAGGCCGAGCAGGGCGCGGCCGCGGCGGGTGGTGCCGCGGGTGAGGGCCAGGGTGGCGAGGACCAGGGCGCAGGGGCCGAGGACGAGGTTGAAGAAGAGCAGTCCGAGCAGGCCCAGGACGAAGGAGGCGACGGCCATGCCGTCGGCGTCGCCGCGGGTACGGGTGAGAGTGGTCATGGCGGGCTCCTGGTCAGTGGCGGCGGGTGCGGGCGAGCCGTTCGCGGGCGGCGAAGGCGAGCAGCCAGGCGGTGATGGCGGCGCTGGCGGCGAGGAAGACCGGGCCGGTGGTGTGGACGGCGGCGCCGCCGAGCAGGGCGAGCGCGAGGAGCATGGCGAGGAAGGACATCTGACGGTGCCTCTCGGTCGGCTGTGGGTCCGTGGGAGAAGGGCTGACGTGCAGTCAGCGAACAGTTGGGATGACAAGTGTTCGCTGACATGCCCACTCTACGCTGGTCAAAGTCGGCAAACAGTTGTTTACTGAATGACGTGAGTCACACCCTCGGCCCCCGGCAGGCCCAGAAGCAGCAGTCCCGCCGCGCCCTCCTCGACGCCGGACTGCACCTGCTGGAGGCCCAGAACCTCAGCAGCCTCGGCGTCCGCGAGGTCACCCGGGAGGCCGGCATGTCCCCCGCCGGGTTCTACCGGCACTTCCGCGACATCCCGGACCTGGGCGTCACGCTGGTCGAGGAGTCGCTCGCCAGCCTGCACACGATGGTGCTCACCGTCCTCGCGGGCCCCTCCGACCCGGAGGAGCTGATCGACCGCACCGTCCGGGTGGTGGCCGACCACGTCCGCGAACACCGGTCCCACGTACGCTTCCTGGCGCGCGAACGGCACGGCGGCGTCCGCCCGGTCCGCGAGGCCATCGCCGCCGAACTGGCCCGCTTCGCCGACGAGGTGGCCACCGCCCTGGGAGCCCAGCCCGTCTCCGAGGGGTGGACCGGGGACGACCTGCGGATGCTCGCCGAGCTGTACGTCGAGCACCTGGTGACCACCGCCGCCGCCTTCCTGGACATCCCCGACGGCAGCCCTGGGACGGAGGAGCGGATCGGCCTGCTGGCCCGCCGCCAGCTGCACCTGATCAGCGTGGGCCGCCGCCACTGGCTGGACGACGGACGGAAGTAGACGGAGCGTCAGGCGCTCGCGCGGGTGAGGCGGACGGTCTCCAGGCACTCGGAGACCGCGTCCCGGTTCCGGGTCAGGCAGTCGATCCGCTCCGTCATCCGGTCGCGTTCGTGCTCCAGGGTGGCGAGCATCTCCGGTGTGGCGTCGGTGAAGTGGATGACCCGGGGCTGGTCCTGGCCCACACCGTCCTGTACGCCTACGTCGCCGCCTACCTCACAGACCGCGGGCTCGGCGACCGGACCGACAGCGTGCTGCTGGTCTTCGGCGCCGCCTCATTGCTCGGCATCTGGGCCGTCGGCGCGCGCATCCACCACGCGCTGCGCCGCCTGACCGTGGCGAGCACCCTGGCGGTCGCCCTCGGCACCGGCCTGCTCGCGGCCGCCTCCGGCTCCACCGTCGCGGTCTACGCGGCCGCCGCCCTCTGGGGACTCGGCTGGGGCGGGGTGCCGACCCTGCTGCAGACCGCCGCGGGCCGGGCCGGCGGCCAACTGGCCGACTCCGCCCAGGCGATGCTGGTCACCCTGTGGAACGTGGCGATGGCCGGCGGCGGCGTGCTCGGCGGCCTGCTGCTGGACCGGTTCGGCGCCACCGCCCTGCCCTGGAGCGCCCTCGCCCTGCTGGCCCCGGTGCTGGCCGTGGTCCTGGCCGCCCGTACCCGGGCCTTCCCTTCCGAGAGCCGACCGGCCGGGTGACGGACAGTCATCTCCGCGTCCGCGTCCGCGCCGCCGAGCCGGCCGACACCTGCGAGCGGGCCCGCGCAGGCTTTACCAGACCATGTCCTCCGTTCTTCCTTCCTTCACCCGCGCAGCGGGTACGCGTCAACTGCAGCGCCCTAGGGTTACGCCCGCTCACCCCCCGTGCACTGTCACCCCCTCACCAGGAGGACGGCCATGACTGCCCCTCAGGTCCAGCAGAACCCCAAGCGCAACCGTCGCACCCTCACCGCCATCGGAAGCGCCGTCGCGCTCGCCGCCGGTTCGCTCGGCGTCTGGGCCGCCACCGGCACCGCCGCCCAGGCGGCCACGCTCCCCGCCCCCGACCACATCGTGGTGGTGGTGATGGAGAACCACGCCTACACCCAGGTCATCGGCAGCTCCAGCGCGCCGTACATCAACAACACCCTGAAGGCGGGCGGCGCCAACCTCACCCAGTCCTTCGGTCTGACCCACCCGTCCGAGCCGAACTACTACATGCTGTTCTCCGGCTCCAACCAGGGCCGCACGGACGACAGTTGCGTGGGCGTCGGCTCGATCTCGGCCGCGAACCTGGCCTCCGAGCTGATCGCCGCCGGCAAGACCTGGAAGAGCTACAACGAGGGCCTGCCGTCCCAGGGCTCCACCACCTGTTCCAGCGGCAAGTACGCGCAGAAGCACAACCCGTGGTTCGGCTTCTCCAACGTGCCGACCAACACCGCGCTCACCATGACGCAGTTCCCGAGCGACTACACCACCCTGCCGAAGGTCTCCTTCGTGGTGCCGGACCTGTGCAACGACATGCACGACTGCTCGGTCGGCACCGGTGACAGCTGGATCCAGAACAAGCTCGGCGCGTACGCCACTTGGGCGAAGACCCACAACTCGATGCTGGTCGTCACCTTCGACGAGGACAACCGCCTCTCCGGCAACCGCATCCCGACCGTGTTCTACGGCGAGCACGTCACCCCGGGCAGCTCCACCGCCAGCACCTACAACCACTACAGCGTGCTGCGCACCCTGGAGGACCTGGCGGGCCTGACCACCCACGCGGGCAACGCCGCGACCGCCACCACCATCTCGGGCATCTGGAGCTGACGCCCCGTCCCGCCGCCCCGGGCGCCCACCCGGGGCGGCATCCCCACGCACCACCGGCCACTGACGAGGTGTCACCCGCATGACGCGCACCACCCGCCTGCTCGTCCTCCTGTCCGCCGTCCTGCTGCTCGGCGGGGTCGGCACCGGAGCCGTCCTCTACGCCGCCGACCGCGCGGACCGCAAGGACCAGGAGCAGGTGGGCGGCCCGCCCGTGCGCCCGGGCTCCGTCGCCCTGGGCGGTGGCCGGGGGCAGCTGCTCTTCCGCAACCTCGCCTGGGGCCCGCACCGCGACGAGATCGTCACCGTCCCGGCCGGCGAGCCCACCGGGACCAGGACCTCCTCCGGCCTCAAGTGCCTGCGCTTCCACGCCGCCGCCGGTACCGGCATCTGCCTCCAGGCCGTGCACGGCGCGCTGGACGACACCTACCGCGCCGTCCTCCTCGACGACCACCTCCGCGAGCTCCGCAGCTTCCCGGCAGCCGGCATCCCCTCCCGGGCCCGGGTCTCCCCCTCCGGCCGGCTGGCCGCCTGGACCGTCTTCGTCAGCGGCGACTCCTACGCGGGCAGCAACTTCTCCACCCGGACGGCGATCGTCGACACCCGGGACTGGCGCTACGAGTCCAGCCTGGAGGACTTCGCCTTCCTGGTCGACGGCCACCCCCAGCGCGCCTCCGACCTCAACGTCTGGGGCGTCACCTTCGCCGACGACACCACCTTCTACGCCACCGTCGCCACCGGCGGCACCACCCACCTGGTCCGCGGCGACCTCACCGCCCGCACCCTCACCTCCCTGCACCAGAACGTCGAGTGCCCCTCCCTCTCCCCCGACGGCACCCGGATCGCCTACAAGAAGCGCGTCCCCGGCGCCTCCCCCGACGCCCCGTGGCGCCTGTACGTCCTCGACCTCGCCACCATGGCCGAGACCGCCACCGCCGAACAGCGCAACATCGACGACCAGGCCCTCTGGGCCGACGGCTCCACCCTCGTCTACTCCCTCCCCGGCGAGTACGGCGCCGACCTCTGGACCGTCCCCGCCGACGGCACCGGCGCCCCCACCACCCTGGCGGTCTCCGCCGTAGCCCCGGCCTACCTGCGCTGACGCGCCCTCAGCCGGGCGTGTGCGTCGGGTCTCCGACCCGGTGTCAGGCCCCTCCCTGCGCGGCCCGGTTGATCTCCGGACTGCGCAGGACGTGCGGGCCCCTGCCGTTCCAGCCCGTCACCGCGAGCATGGCGCGGGCGATGTTCTCGGTGGTGGTCACCCGGCCCGGGGCGAGGCGGTACAGCAGGGGGAAGAGCGGCGCGAGCACCGGGTAGAGGCGTCGGTAGGCCGGGGTGCGGGAGGTCTCGCCGTGCATGGCGCGGATGAATCCCGGGCGGAACATGTAGGCGTGGAAGTCCATCGCCAGCAGCTCGTTCTCGGTGCGGCCCTTCACCCGGGCCCACATCAGGCGGCCCTGTTCGGTGCTGTCGGTGCCCTCGCCGGAGACGTAGACGAAGGTCAGCGGGGGCTCCGCCTTCGCGGGCAGGGCCCGGGCGGCGGCAAGGGTGAAGTCGTACGTGATCCGGCGGTACTCCTCCTCGCCCTTGCCGGCGGAGGTGACGCCCAGGCAGAAGAAGCAGGCGTCCACGTCCTCGAATTCCCGCTCCAACGCCGTGAAATCGGCGAAGTCCGCATGCACCAGCGTGCTCAGCTTGGGATGGCTCACCTCCAGCGGCCCCCGCACGACCGCCCGCACGCCGGTCACCCGGTCGTCGAGCAGGCACTCACGCAGCACGCCCTGCCCCACCATGCCGGTGGCGCCGAAGAGGAGTACGTTCACGGGGTTCCTTCCGAGTCGGTGGCCCCCAGTCTGCCCGCTCGGGTGCCCGGCGGCCGGTAATCCCGTGGCGACCGGCCGGGCCGGCCTGGCATCGTGCCGGGCGATGACCGACGACACGATGAACTACCGTCCCGTCAACTCACTGGCCGGCCTGCTGCAACGCGGCCACGGCCACGGCGCCATGGCCGCCCTGGAGCAGCCCGAGGCCGCCGCGCCGCTGGTCCTGGACGGCATCCGCCGCGACTGGCGCTGGGACTCCGTGGACGAGCGCGCGCTCTACCTCGCCCGCCTGGTCCGCGATCTGACGCTCCCGCTCACGCCCGTCCTCGATCTCCTCCATGAGGACGATGACCAGGACCGGACCGACCGGGCGTCCGCCGTCCTGGAGTTGCTCGCCCTCGGCGGCGACGAACAGGCCCGGGACGCGCTCCGCCGCTACGTCCGCGCGGGCACCCACTGGGTGCACGTG
This sequence comes from Kitasatospora sp. NPDC088742, assembly GCF_055584905.1. Taxonomy (NCBI): domain Bacteria; kingdom Bacillati; phylum Actinomycetota; class Actinomycetes; order Kitasatosporales; family Streptomycetaceae; genus Kitasatospora; species Kitasatospora sp. NPDC088742. The sequence continues at coordinate 96,138 of NZ_JBVJLD010000023.1, forward strand.
CTGGAATCCCTCGCCGAACGGTGGCCGCCCGAGTGGTGGGAGGACCTCGGCGAGGTGGCGCGGGAACGGATCGCCCGGCACCCGGAGCAGCTCTGGCTGACCGAGCCGTGGGCCAGCTTCGGCATCCCGACCCGGGGGTACGGCACACGGCCGGCCCCGCTCGACCTCACCGGCCGGACCGACGCCGAACTCCTCGCCCTGCTCGCCACCCCCGGGGCCGACGGGAAGACAGACGCCCTGCGCGAACTCGCCTGCCGGGAACCGGCGGAGGAACTGCTCGCGCTCGTCCCCTCCCTCACCACCCCGGACGGCCTGCGCCCCCTCCCCCTGCTCTGGCAGGCCGTCGACCACCACGGCCCGCTGGCCGTGCCGGCGGCGCGGCGCTGGATCTGCGACGAGCGGCCGTGGCTGGCCCGGCTCGGCGCCGACGTCCTGGCGGACCACCTGGGCCCCGAGGTGATCCCGCACCTGGTGGCCCAGCTCGCCGAGCAGCGGGCGGCCCGCGCCTGGTGCGGGCCGAATCTGACAGCCCGCCGGCTGGCCAGGTTCGGCCCGGAGGCGGCCGCCGCGGTGGCGGACCTGCGGTGGTTCTGGCTGCGCACCCCGCACTCGTACGAGCGGGCCGCCTACCTGGAGGCGCTGGCGGCCGTCGACCCCGAGGCGAACAGCCTGCCCCGGGTGTACACGTTCTCGCTCTGGGACTGCGAGGACCGCGCCAGGCTGCTCGGCATCACCCACGCGCCGGACAGCCCCGAAGTGCGCGAGCGGCTCGCCGTGCTCCGTGACGACCCGATGGAGGAGCCGGCGGTGCGCGCCGCCGCCGGGGCCCGGCTGGGCGCATGACTTTCCCAAGATTTTTTTGCAAAAACTCTTTGGCAAAGCCCCGGGCCCGTCCTACGCTGCCGGTATGGAGAACGACGACCGGGCCCGGGTGCTCGACCCCGAACGGGACGCGGACGCCCTCAAAGCGCTCACCCACCCCCTGCGGATCCGCCTGCTCGGCCTGCTCCGGCAGGACGGCCCCGCCACCGCGAGCGAACTCGCCGCCGTCACCGGGGAGTCCTCCGCCTCCGCCAGCTACCACCTCCGGGTACTCGCCAAGCACGCCTTCGTCCGCGAGGCCGAGCACCGCGACGGGCGCGAACGCCGCTGGCAGGCCGTCCACGCACTCACCTCCTGGTACTCCGCGGCACTGGCCTCCTCCCCCGCCAACCGGGCGGTGGGCAGCGCCCTCCGGCGCAGCCAACTCGACCACCTGGCACGCTCCTTGGCCCGCTTCGAAGCCGAGGCGGAGGACGGGCGGCTGGGCCCGGAGTGGGCCGGCGCCGACGGAATCGGCGACTGGCTGCCGCGCCTCACCCCCGAGTCCGTCGCCGAGCTCTGGCGGACCCTGGAGAGCAAGGTCACGGAACTGACGGCCCGTGACGCCGAGGACCCGACGGCCACCCAGGTCGTCGTCCTCGCCGCCACCCTGCCGCTGGCCCCGCAGCCCCCGCAGTCCCCGCAGTCCCCGCACGACGTGGGTAGTCCGGCGTGAGCGGCCGTCCGCTCGACGCCCGGACCGCCCGCCGACGCTACGTCACCACCTGCGCCCTGCTCTGGCTCCCGGTCGGACTCACCGTCGCGCCGCTGATCCTGCTGCTCACCTCGCGCGGCCTCCCGCTGGCCACCGTCACCCTGCTGCTCGCCGGGTACTCGATCACCACCGCCCTGCTCGAACTCCCCACCGGCGGCCTCTCCGACGTCCTCGGCCGCCGCGGCGTCCTGGCCTCGGCCGGTCTGCTGAGCACCGGCGCCCTCGCCCTGCTCGCCCTCGGCACCGGCCCCTGGCCGCTCGCCCTGGGCATGGTGCTGATGGGCGCCGCCCGGGCGCTCTTCTCCGGTTCGGTGGAGGCGTGGTACGTCGACACCGCCCGGGCCGCCGACGGCCCCGACGCCGACCTGCGCACCGGCCTGGCCCGGGGCAGCACCGCCACCTCGGCCGCACTCGCCCTCGGCACCCTGCTCGGCGGGGCGATCCCCTGGGCCCTCGGCCTCGGCACCAACCCCGGCGCCGCCCTCACCCGGGCCACCGGAGGCCTACTGCTGCCGCTCTCCGTCCCGCCCCTGACGGGATGTCTGGTCACGCTCGGCTTCGTCCTGTACGTGCTCACCGCCCTGCCCGAGTCGGCCCGGCCGCCCGCCACGCTGCGCGACGCACTCCGCGACGTACCCGCCACCGTCCGGACCGGCCTGCGCCTCGGCCGCCGTGACGCCCTGGTGCGCCGGGTCCTCCTCGGCACGGCCGCCGCCGGCGGGGCCCTGTCCGCCCTCGAACTACTCACACCCGGCCGCGCGGCCGATCTCACCGGGGGCTCGGCCTCCGGCGCCGTGCTCTACGCCGCGCTGGCCTGCGCCGGGTTCATCTGCTCCGCCCTCGGCAGCCAACTCGCCCCGCTCACCGCCCGGTTGGCGGGCAGCGGCGAGCGGGCCGTGTTTCTCGGCCTGGCGGTCGGCGCGGCCGGCCTCGCCCTCCTCGGCCTCACCGCCGCCGCCACCGGCGCCCCCGCCCTAGCCCTCGGCGGCCTCGGATACCTCCTGGTCTACCTCGGCCTCGGCGCGGCCGGCCCCAACGAGAGCGACCTGCTCCATCACCGCATCCCCGACCGCACCCGCGCCACCGTCCTCTCCGTCCAGTCCCTCGCCCTCCAACTCGCGGGCGCCACAACGTCCCTGGCCGTCGGCCACCTCCCCTCCGGCCCCCTCCCCTGGCTCGCCGCAGCCGGCCTCCTGCTCGCCGGAGCACTGCTCTGGACGGGAACCGAGCGCGCCTCGGCACCTACCTCGGCGGCCACCGACGGGCCGACGGCCCGGGTGTCTCCGTAGGCCGGGCCGGCTGCCGGAGTTCCGCCAGCACCGGGTTGGCCGTCAGTTCCGGGTGGGCCGCGCCGAGTTCGGCCGACAACGCGTCCACGAAGGCCTCCCATGCGCTCCTCAGCTCGGGCAGCGAGCAGTGCGCCGTCGAATCCGTGTAGGTCGCGGACACCCGGACCCGCCCGCCGTCGGGCACGAACCGGATCAGCTCGGCGTTCTCGGTGAAACCGATCGCCGATTCCGCTCCGGCGTCCAAGTAGCCCAGGACAAGCCGTAGTTGCCACGCGAAGTCGAGGGCGGGAGTCCACGACCACGGCGGACTCAGGTCGACTCCACCGACCTCGAAGGACAGATCGGACAGGAAGTAGTACCAGCGCAGGTCCGCCCGGCTCACCGTCAAGAGGTCGGCCCCCTCCCGGTGCTCCCGGCCCTGCTCCACGTAGGGGCCCGTCCGGAGGTACTCGATCTCGGTCACTTCCGCCTCCTACGGCCGCTCGACTGGAAAGGCGTTCCGGATCTTCAGTGTCTCCGGGTCAACGTACACCCGGATCGTGTACAGGTCCTTGACCCTGTTCGGGTCCGCGTTCCTGGTCTTGCCGACCACCATGGGGTTGCCCTCCGCGTCGAGGAACTTGAACTCCCAGACCTCGCCGTTGACGTTCGGAGTGTCGAAGACCTGCTTGCCCTTGGAGAGGACGGTGCGGATGAACGCGGCCCGATCGGCCGGCGTCGTGTTCGGCAGGTACTCGGTCTTGGTCACGTCGAGGTTGGTCCCCTCAGGGGTGTGACCTTCCTTGATGTGCGGGTCGTCGATGACGAGCTTGGCGAGGTCGAGCCCGCAGTTCGGGTCCTCCTCGTTGTGCACCAGCACCGGGGTGACACCGGCGAGGACGTAGTAGGTGTGGACGGTGCCGACGGTGAGGTTGTACGCGGGCCGGAGGTCGGTCCAGCTACGGACCGCGAAGATCCGGACCGCCCGTCCGTCGGAGGACCGGACGGTGTCACCGGCCGCGAGGTCGGTCGCGTAACGCCACGCACGGCTGCTCTCCGACCAGTAGCGGTGGTGCGCGGTCGAGGTGATCCTCCCGGTGACCCCGGCCGCCGGAGCGATCGTGAGCTCGGTGAAGTCACGGTCGTCGGGGGTGTAAATCGTGGCCTCGACCGTCTGCGCCCCGGTCACGCCCGACAGCGGATCGGTCGCCGTCACGCGGTCGCCGACCCTGACCTCCTCGATCGGCCGGCTCGTGCCGTCGGCCATCAGCACGGTGGCCCCCGCCGGGAAGCTGTTGGTCTTGTTGCAGGCCCGTCGGACCAGATCCGCGACCTTGGCCTCGTCCTCGAACTTCTTGATCATCCTGGCCGCGTCGGGGTCCACCCGCAGCGCCGCGAGGGCCTCCTTCGTACCGACCCCGTCGACGAGCGAACGCCGGAAGGCACCGACGGCGTCGGCGGTGGCGAGCAGCTTGAGCCGGGCCGCGTCGCCGTAGCCGTTGAGCGTGGCCTGCAGTGCCAGCTTGGCCTGGTCGAGGCCGACCCCCGTCTCGACGGCGAAGCGGAAGGCCGTGACGGCCTTGACGCCCTTGAAGAGGGTCCCGTACGGAATGAAGTTCGACCCGGCCCAGGCGCAGTGCGAGTTGAACCCGGGGTCCTTGAAGCACTGGATGAAGTCACCGGCGAAGAGGGTGAAGATGTTGACGGACCGTGAGCTGCACTGGCCTCGTGTACAGCGGACCTCGACCTTGGAGTACTGCTCCTCGGTCATCTCCACGACGGTGGTGAACTCCACCTTGTCGAGCTGCTGGCTGCTGATGACGAGGGTGTCCCAGACGCTGAACCTGCCCTGACAGGCGGCGATCGAGAGACCGGGCTCCGGGCAGGTCCTCAGGACGTAGTCGATGGTGCCGGTGACCCTGATGGTGTAGGTGACGTCGCAGACGCTGACGCCGGCCGCGTTCTTGTGGAAGTTGTCGTCGGTCCACCAGTCGGCCAGCGTCCCGCTCCTGCCCTTGCTGCAGCGCCCTTCGTCGGACTTGACGACCTCCTGGCTCAGCTCTCCACGCGGCACCGCCTCGACGTAGGAGACCCGGCCGTTGTCGTCGACCACGACCGTGTCGCCCTGCATCTTGCTCTCGGCCGCTTCGGTCTGCTGCTTCGTGGCGACCTGCGCGGCGGCGTCCCGGGCGGCCTGCTCCGCCTCGTCCCTGCTCTTGCCGGCTTCGAGGGCGGAGGCGCCGGCACGGGCTGCGGCATCCTTGGCGTCGTGGGCGTACTCCTTGGCCCGGAGGGCGGACCCCGCGGCGGCCAGGACCGACGCGTCGGCCCTTCGGACCGCGGCGTCGGCACCGGCCGCGGCGGACCTGGCCTGCCGGGCGTAGGCCGCCGCCTGCTCGGCGGACGCCTGGGCCCGGCGGGCGGACTCGGCGGCCTTGGCGGCCCAATCGGCCGCCTGGTCGGCAGAGGAACGTGCCCGTTCCGCATGGCCGTTGGCCTCGTCGGAGGCGCCCCGGGCGGTGGCGTAGGACCGGGCCGCCTCGGCCGCGTACTGGCGGGCGGTGGCCACCTTGCCGTCGATGTCGGCCAGGTAGGAGTTGACGGTCGCGACGTGGGCCGCCGTCAGGGCGTCGCGCTGGCGGGCCTTGGGCAGGCCGCTCTGCAGGAACGGCACCAAGCCGGAGGCCGGGCCGGCCAGGGCGGCCTGGGCGGCGGCCTTGACCTCGGGGCCGCCCGAGGCGAGCGCCTGGTTGACCAGGACCCGGTCGTCCTGCTCCCGGGCGGTGAACTGACCCGTGGTCAGGAAGGCCCGGACGTCGGCGTGGGTCCCGGCCATCGCCCGGTTGGCCGCCTCCTGCACGCCGGGCCCCCCGGACGCCTGGATCTGCGAGAGCAGGACGCGGGCGTCGTGCTCCTGGCCGGGGTAGGCACCGGTGGCCAGGAAGTCACGGACCTGGACGGCGGTGCCGACCGCGGCGGCCTCGGCGGCGAGGCGCTTCTCCAACTTGGTGGAACCCTGGGCGGCAGCGACCACGGCTGAGCGGTCGTCACGTTCCCTGGCCAGGGCCAGACCGCTGCCCAGGAAGGCGAGGACCTCGGCCTCCGTGCCCTCCAGCGCGCCCTGTGCGGCGGCCGCGGTCCACGGCCCACCGGCCTCCAGGAGCCGCACGGCGGCCTGCCGTCCCTTGGCCACCGCGACCGGCTGCGCCACGCCGGCCGTGGTGGCCTCCGCGAGCAGCCGCTCGGTGTCGGCCGCGAGCGCGGACGCCTTGCCCGCCTCCCAGACCGCCTTCCTGGCCTTGGCCTCCTCCTCCCGCGCGGCCTGCTGGGCCTCGGCGAACTGGACGGCCTGCTGGGCGTCCAACCGCTCCTGGTCACCGGCCCGCGCGATGTCGGCGATCTTGTGGGCCTGGGCGGCGGAACTCGCTGCGGAGTCTGCGGCGGCGGCCGATTCGGCGGCGGCCGCCTGGGCGGTGCTCGCGGCGCTCGCCGCTTCGCCGGCGTGCAGGGCAGCGGTGTCGGCAGCGGCCGCCGCGGCCTCGGCGTGGGCGGCGGCGGCGTTGGCGGCGCGCTGGGCCTCGGCCGCGGCGGCGGCGGCCTCGTTGGCGATCCGGGTGGTGGCGGCGGCCGCGCGCCGGGCTTCGGCGGCGGCGGCCTTGGCCTTGGTGGCCTCCTCGCGGGCCCGGTTGGCCGCCTCCTCGGAGACCCCGGACTGCCTGGAGGCCTCGACGGAGGCCTCGGCGGCCGCGTCGGCGTTGGCACTGGCGGAGCTCGCCGCCTCAGCGGCCAGCTTCGCCTGTTGCGCGGCACGCCCGGCCCACTGCGCGGCCTCGCCCGCCGTCCGGGCCTCGGTGGCCGCCTTCCGAGCGGTCACGGCGGCGTCGCGGGCGGCGGCCGCCTTGCTCGCGTCACCGGCGGCGGCCGCGGCAGCGCTCTGGGCCTTCGTGGCCGCTTCGCCGGCCAGGGCCGCGGCCTTCGCCGCGTCAGCGGCGGCGTTCGCGGCTTGGAGAGCCGCCTCGTTGGCCGCCGCGGCGGCGGAGGAGGCGGTCTGCGCGGCCGCGGCGGCCCGGGACGCGGCCGACGCGGCCCGGCCCGCCGCGTTGGAGGCCTTCGACGCCTCGCCCTGGGCGAGCCTGGTCTCCTCGGCGGCTCGCTCGGAGGCCTGCTTGGCGAGTGCGGTCGCGGCCAGCGCCTTGCCGGCCGCGTCCTGCGCGGTCCTGGCCTGCTCGCCGGCCCGGTCCGAGGCGTTCCTGGTCAGGTCGGCGAGCTGAGCGACCGTCAGGGTCTCCTGGTCGTGCGCGGCAGCGGTCTGCCACCCGTAGTGCAGGAAGTCCCGGACGTCCTCGACGCCGCCGGCCATGGCGGCGTTGGCGGCCTTCCGCACCTCGGGGCCGCCCGAGGACTGGAGCTGGGTCAGCTTCACCCGGTCGTCGTGCTCCCGGGCGGTGTACTGGCCCTCGTCGAGGAAGGCCGTTACGTCCGCCGACGAACCGGCCATCGCCTTGTTCGCCGCGTCCTGGACCCCGGGGCCGCCGGCCGCCTGGATCTGCGAGAGCAGCACCCGCTGGTCGTGTTCGAACGCGCTCTTGTAACCCCCGTCCACGAAGGCCTGGACCGCGGCCGCGCCGCCCACCGCCAGCGCGGCGGCCGCCGCCGAGCGGATGCCCGGGCCGGAGACGGCGACCAGTTCCTCCACCCTGGCCCGCAGGTCCTGCTCCGCGGCGGCGGCCCGGCCGGTGGCCACGAAGGCCCGCACCTCCGCGTCCGACCCGACGAGCGCCGACTCGGCGGCCCGCCGCACCGCCGGACCGCCGGAGGTCCAGGCCGCGACGGCGGCCACCCGCTCGGCGACCGGTCCGGTCGGCGGTGCGGTGTCCGCGACGGCCGGCACCGTCAGCAGGCCGGTGAGCAGGCCTCCGGCCGCCAGGCCGGCGGCCAGCCGCCGCCTGACGGTCCCTCTGTTCCGGTCCGGGTACGCGTACCGTTCCACCGCCGACGGTGGCACCGCCTCCGCGGCCGCGGCGGGCACCGCCCCGACCGCACCCGGCAGTGCCGTTCGCCACCGGACCGACCTGCGAAGCTTGCGCATGCATCCTCCAGAACACACCGACGTACGGGGTCAGTTGACGCGCTGGTTCCGGGCAGCGCTCAGAGCAGCTGCCAGGCGTGGTCGTCCTCGTCGCTGCAGGTGTAGAGCGTCAGCCGGGCACCGTCGCCACCCGTGCGCACCCCGGAGACGTCGAGGCACAGACCGCTCTTCACGTTCACGATCCACCCACCACCGCTCGGCCGGGGCACCCGCTTGAAGAGCTGGTTGTCCGCCGAAGTCCCGTCACAGGTGTACTCGTTGACCAACGAACCGAGTTCCACCACACCCCGGTCATGAACATCCAGACAGAGACCGTCCTTCGCATTACGGATGACGAACTGCCCACTCCCGTCGCCCTCCCAGTAGAAGAGCTGGTTGTCCACCGACGACCCCACACAGGTGTACTGACCCACCGGCGCACCGATCCACCCCGGACCCAGATCCGGAACGTCCACACACTTCCCCGTCACGGTGTTCGCCAGCAAATACGGCCCCGCCGCCGTGACCGTCGTCCAGATGTGGTCGTCCTCGTCGCTGCAGGTGTAGAGCGTCAGCCGGGCACCGTCGCCACCCGTGCGCACCCCGGAGACGTCGAGGCACAGACCGCTCTTCACGTTCACGATCCACCCACCACCGCTCGGCCGGGGCACCCGCTTGAAGAGCTGGTTGTCCGCCGAAGTCCCGTCACAGGTGTACTCGTTGACCAACGAACCGAGTTCCACCACACCCCGGTCATGAACATCCAGACAGAGACCGTCCTTCGCATTACGGATGACGAACTGCCCACTCCCGTCGCCCTCCCAGTAGAAGAGCTGGTTGTCCACCGACGACCCCACACAGGTGTACTGACCCACCGGCGCACCGATCCACCCCGGACCCAGATCCGGAACGTCCACACACTTCCCCGTCACGGTGTTCGCCAGCAGATACGGCCCCGCCGAGGTGGTGGTGCTCACCCATGCCGCCAGGTCGTCCGCCCGATCGGCGTGCGCCCCGGTGCGGGTCTCAGCGGGGTCGGCGCCGAGACAACCCGCCTGCCAGGAAAGGGAGATGACACCGACCAGCTGGGTCGCACCGTCCGTCCCGCGCAGTAGTGGGGCGCCGGCATCGCCTTGGCAGACCCGGTCGGCCGAGGTCTTGGCCGCGAGGTCGAGGCCCGTGGCGGCGACCGCACCCGTGGTGAAGGCCGAGGTGTGCGGCAGCTTCGGCAGCCACTCCGTTGCGGTGCGACCGAGGCCGACCACGCGGAGGTCCTCGCCCGTGGCCGGTGCCGTGGTGGCGACGGCGACGGGGGTGACGGTCGCGACGGACTCGGCGAGGCGGGCCAGGACGAGGTCGCGGCCGGAACGGGGGACGAGCTCGACGACCTCGATGCTGCGGCCGTTGACGGCTGCGGTGCTCGGCTGCCGGGGCGCACCGGGGAGGACGGCGTTCGCGGTGGCGGCCCCGTCGGGCCGGTCGGGCTGGTCGGTGAAGCAGCCGGCCGCCGACAACAGCCACTGCGGCGCGACCAGCGTGGCGGTACAGCGGTGCGCACCCGGGAGGCCGGGCCGGCCGACGGTGACCGTGGCGACCGCGGACGGAGCGGCTCCGACCGGGGTCGGGGCCGCCACCGGCCCGTCTGTGGCGGTCAGTTCGAGCAGGGTGGTGCCGTCGGAGGAGGCGCCCTCCCCGACGGGGGTGTAGTAATTCTTCCGGATGTCGACGCCCGTGGTCGCGCCGTTGGCGCTCAGGGTGGCTCTGACGGTGTGGTCGTCGCCCTTGATGCTGTAGACCTGCGGCAGCTCCAACGCCAGGTACCCGGTGGGGCCGGCGACCCGGAGGCAGATCTTGGCCGGGCCCGGGTCGAGGCTACGGCTGAAGACCTCCAGCAGGCTGCCCTGCGAGGAGCAGTCGGCCAGCAGGATGTTGCCGTCGCCCGACTTCAACCTCACGTGCTGCTGTTCGAGGATCCGGGCCGCCCCCGGATACCCGTACCCCTCCACCGCCGACGGCGCGGTCTCCGCCACGGCGGCGGCCGGCACCGATCCGGCGACGGCCGGCAGCGCCAGTGCTGCGGCCATGGCCATGGCCACGGCCAGAGGCCAGGCCCACGTTCGACTCGTCCGCACGCGTTCCCCCCGGAAGACGACATGCCGGAGGAGCACTCACGCGCCCCCCGCGGCTGAGCAAGATTGCCAGAGGGAAGCTATCGACTGACCGTGTACACGTAAAGGGCACCGGGGAAGACGACATCCACTGTTCGCCCGGGGCGGGCCCCGCTGGGGTCAGGCCAGGAGGTGGCGCAGGACCGCCGCGTGGGCGGCGGTGACGGCCTGAGCCGCCGCCGGGAAGGCGTCGACGATGGGGGGCGCACGCGCGAGCGCCCCACGCCGCCAGGGCAAGGGTTCTGACGCCACGTCACCCGGCTGGTGTCGGTGGTGGCTGGTAGAAATGGGGAAGGCCCGTGCCAACGGGCGGGGCAGTGGGGAGGGGCAGGATGACGACGGTTGTGCGCCGTTCGATCGCTGCGGCCACGACGGTCGTGGTCGGTGCGGTGTCCGGGTACGCGACCAATGTGGTCACCGACGACGCCGGTGCGGGGTGGTGGGTCGCGCTGGCGGTGTCGGTGCTGATCGGGGTGGGTCTGCAGGTGTACCTGACGACGTCCTCGGCGGACGCTGCGGTGCCCGTGACCGCGTCCGGGCCGGGGTCGATCGCGGTCGGCGGCACCAGTAGTGGCACCTTGCGCACGAAGGTGAAGGGCGTGGCCGCCTCGGCCTCCGGCGCCGTGCCGCCCCGGGGCGGGGTCTCCGCCACCGAGCCGGGTTCGGTGGCGGTGGGCAAGGACGCGGAGGGCCCGATCGAGACCGACGTCACGGAGTGAGGCCAGCACCGAGAGTCCGGGCCGACGGGGCGAGCGCCGTCGCGATCGGCGGGGACGCCCACGGGCCGATCCTCACCAACCCGGTGTTCCACGTCTACCCCGCACCGGAGCGGGCCCCGGCCCTCCCCCGGACGCTGCCGCCGCAGCCGGCGGACTTCACCGGGCGGGAGGAGGAGATCGCCCGGATCCTCGGCCCGGTGGGGGCCGACGTGGTGGGGGCGGACCGGGTGGTGGTGATCTCCGGCAAGCCGGGCGTCGGCAAGACCGCCCTCGCGCTGCACCTGGCACACCACCCGGACGGCGACTTCCCCGACGGCCGGCTCTACGCCGACCTGCGCGGCATGGCCGACCGTCCGGCCGCGCCGGAGGACGTGATGGCCCGGTTCCTGCTCGCCCTCGGCACCCCGCAGGCCGAACTCCCGGGCGATCCGGACCAGTTGCTCGACATATACCGGCTGGCCCTGGCCGGCCGCCGCACGCTGCTGGTGCTCGACAACGCCGCGGAGGAGCAGCAGGTCCGCCCGCTGCTCCCGCCCGGGGGCGGCGGGGCGCTGGTGCTGATCACCAGCCGCAGCCGGCTGGTCGGCCTGGAGGGTGCGCACCGACTCGACCTGGACACCTTCTCCCCCGGGACGGCCCTGCGCTTCCTCCGGCAGGTCTGCGGCGCCGAGCGGATCGACCACGACCTGCCCGCCGCCGAGGAGGTGGTCGGCCACTGCGGCGGGCTCCCGCTGGCCCTGCGGATCACCGCCAACCGTCTGGTGACCAACCCCCGGCTGAGCACTGCGGCCCTGGTCCGCGAGCTGCGCGACGAACACGAGCGCCTGGAGGCCCTGGAAGCCGGCGATCTGACGGTCCGTGCGGCCTTCGGCCTCTCCTACCGCAAGCTCAACAAGGCTGCCCGGAGCACCTTCCGTCACCTCTCCCAGGTACCGGGCGAGGACTTCGGCCCCGGCATCTGCGCCGCCCTTACCGACCGCGGCCCGCGTCAGGCGGCCAGGGAACTCCGCAAGCTGGCCGAGGCAAACCTCGTCGAACCCGCCCCCAGGGACGGGCGCTACCGGCTCCACGACCTGCTCCGCCTGTACTCGAGGGAGCAACTCGCCGATAAGAAACCCGCGTTGGCCTCCGCCGCCGCACAGCGAATGTACGACTGGTACCTCCGCTCGGCCGGCAAGGCACTGCACCTCCTCAACGGAATTCCTCTTCCCCCGGTGCTCACGCAGGACCCGACCAGTGAGATCCACACGGCGGAGGACGCTGCCTGCTGGGCCGAGGAGAACCGCTCCGGCGCGATCTCCGCCGCACGGCGGCTGCTCCCGCTGGCGGATGCCGAAAGTACCGTCGGCTTCGCCGCCGCACTGGCGGGGGTCTACGAGGTGACCGGCCACTGGCGCGAGTGGGCAGAGTCGATCACGGTCGGCACCGAGGCCGCCGAGGCAGTGAGCAATCCCCGTCTCCGCGCCGTGTTCCTCATGCAGCGGGCCAACCTCGCGCGTGCCCGCCGGGAGTTCCGGACCGCCCTCGAGGTGGCCCAGGAGGTCAGCGCCCAGGCGGAGGACCTGAACGCCCCGGGGCTGCTCGCCGACGCGGTCAACCTCGTGGGCAGTCTCCACATGGACCTCGGCGACACGGTGCGTGCTCGTCCGCTCTTGGAGCGGAGCCTGCGGCTCTGGGAGCAGCTCGGCAACCGGCACCAGGCCAGCAAGGTGCTGTTCAACCTGGGCACCGTCCACCGGGAGCAGGGGGACTTCGGCACAGCCATCGAGTACTTCCGCAATGATCTGCGGATCTGCGAGGAGGTGCAGGACGCGCCGGGCACGGCCGAAGCGCTCAACACGCTGGCGCTGACCCTCCTCGACATCGACGACGCGGCGACCGCCGAGCAGTACCAGCTCAGGGCCCTCGAAATCTTCCGGCAGATCGGAAACCGCTACAAGGAGAGCATGGTCCTCAACGACCTGGCCGTGACGTTCCATTACCAGGGGAGGCACGAGGAGGCCCTCGGCAAGCACCTGGAGGACATCGCGCTCTGCCATCGGCTCGGACACCACCTCGGCGAGGCACTGGCCAGGTCGAACGTGGCCGGCATCCTCACCGTCCTCGGCCGGCCCGAGGAGGCGCTCCCCTTCATCGACGAGGCGGTCGCCGTCTTCACCGAGCTGGGCGACGAACAGCGGCTGTCCCAGAGCCTGGGCGGCAGATCGACCGTGCTCTTCGGTCTCGGGCGGGATGACGAAGCCGCGCGGTCGGCCCTACGTGCGCTTGAGATCATGAACCGCCACGGATGGATCAAGGGCCGCGCGGAGCTTCACTTCAACCTGGCGACCGGGTACGAGGAGGCGGGCCGCCACCAGGAGACCCTCGACCATGCCGAGGCGTTCCTCTCCCTGCACCGCCAACCCTCCGAGCCACGCCGAGCGGCCGCCCTGGAGATGGCCCGCGAGGCCGCAGCCGGGCTGGGCGACGAGGCCAGGAGCCGGCGCTACGAGGAGCTGCTGTCCGCCCCCATCGAGTCCTGACCCTCCGTCAGCAGGTGGCGCAGCACCGCCGTGTGGGCGGCGGTGACGGCGTGGCGGGAGGCGGGGGTGGGGTCCGCGACGTCGAAGGCGTGGCCACCGCTGGGGTGGCCGACGAGGTCGAGCGGGGTGCCCGCCGCCTGGGCGGCCGTCAGGAGGGCGTCGACGGCGGCGGCGATGGGTGACGTGGCGGCCGCGCGCGGCTGAGGACGGGCGGCACGACAGAACGGCCGGTCCGGGACCTTGCGCGCCCCGAGGAGCCGGTGGGAGCATCAGCCGCGCGCGATTGTGTTGTTTTAGCGGTCCAAACAAACAGATTCGATCAGATCCGGCGCGAGGACAGGACACCCCCATGAGCCCCCACCCCACCCGCCGCGGCATCCTCCGCACGGCCCTGGCCCTCGGCCCGGCCCTGGCACTCGCCTCGCTGCCGGAGTTCATCCCCCGTGCCACGGCGGCGAGTTCGGAACGGCCCGCGCTCGCGCTGGTGCCCGACGCCCAGGCGACGGCGCTGCGATACGCCACCCCCGGCACCGAGGCGCTGATCCTGGAGCAGGGCCTGCCGGTGGGCAACGGCCGGATCGGCGCGCTGGTCACCGGGGACCCCTCACGCGAGGCCTTCCACCTGGCCGACTCCTCGCTGTGGACCGGCGGGCCGAACACCACCCTCGGCTCCGACGGTCAATTCCCCTACGGCACCTCGGACTTCGGCACCATGGGGCAGCTCGCGCGGGCCTACCTCGACCTGCCCGCCCACACCGCCTCCGCCGTCACCGGCTACCAGCGCCGGCTGGACCTCTCCAACGGCCTGGCCACCGTCTCCTACCGGCTCGGGGCGGCCGCACACCGCCGCGAGGTGTTCGCCAGCCACCCCGACGACCTGATCGTGGTCCGGCTCACCCAGAGCGGGGGCGGCACGTACACCGGCAGCCTCACCCTGACCCCCACCCGGGGCGAGGCCGTGACCACCGACCCCGCCACCGCCTCGGTCTCCTTCACCGCCACTCTGCCCAACGGGCTGCGCTACGCCACCGTCCTGCGGGCCGTCGGCACCGGTGGAAGCGTCTCCGCCACCGGCGGCAAGGTGGTCTTCGACGGCTGCTCGGAGGTGCTGCTGCTGATCAGCGGCGGCACCGACTACGCGGCCGCGGCAGCCGGTTACCGCGACGCCAGCCGCGATCCGCTGGCCGTCGCGCGCACCGTCGCCGCCGCGGCCGCCGCAGTCCCCGGGGCTTCCCTCCTGGCCACCCACGCCGCCGACTTCCAGCGCCTCCAGCAGGGCATGACGGTGGACCTCGGCTCCTCCACCGCCGCCCAGCGGGCCCTGGACACCCCCGCCCGGCTGACCGCCCGGGCGGCCGCCGGCGCCGCCCCGGACCCCGAACTGGAGGCCGCCTACCTCCAGTTCGGCCGCTACCTGACCATCGCCGGTTCCCGCACGGGCCTGCCCGCCAACCTCCAGGGGCTCTGGCTCAACACCAACGCGCCCGACTGGATGAGCGACTACCACACCGACATCAACGTCCAGATGAACTACTGGCTGCCCGACCGGGCCGGCCTGCCGGAGTGCTTCGAGGCCTTCGCGGACTACTGCGTCAGCCAGTACCCCGCCTGGCGGGACTCCACCCTCAAGCTCTTCCAGGACCCGCGCAACGGCTTCCGGAACACCTCGGGCCGGGTGGCCGGCTGGACGGTCGGCATCTCCACCAACATCTGGGGCGGCAGCGGCTGGTGGTGGTCACCGACCGGCAGTGCCTGGCTCTCCAACTCCCTCTACGAGCACTACGAGTTCACCCTCGACGCCGCCTACCTCGCGAAGGTCTACCCGCTGCTCAAGGGCGCCTGCGAGTTCTGGCAGGCCCGCCTGGTCACCGTGACCGAGCCCGGCACCGGGCGCCAGGTGCTGGTGGACGACCACGACTGGTCGGCCGAGCACGGGCCGACCGACGCCCGGGGCATCACCTACGCCCAGGAGCTGGTCTGGCAGCTGTTCCGCAACTACCGGGCGGCGGCGGCCGCGCTCGGGCTGGACCAGGCCTTCGCCGCCACCGTGGCCGACCTCCAGGGCCGCCTCCACCTCCCCAAGGTGAGCGCCACCACCGGCTGGCTGCAGGAGTGGATGACCGACGCCAACCTCGGCGAGACGACGCACCGTCACCTCTCCCCGCTGGTGGGCCTGTTCCCCGGCGACCGGATCGACCCCGACACCACCCCGACCGACCTGCTGTCCGGGGCCACCAAGCTGCTGACCGCACGGGGCATGCAGAGCTACGGCTGGGCCACCGCCTGGCGCGCGCTGTGCTGGGCCCGGCTCCACGACGCCGACCGCGCCTACCAGTTGGTGACCACCGTGATGAGGCCCTCGGTCGACTTCTCCAACGGCAGCGGGATCAACCTCTTCGACATGTACAGCTTCGGCAACCGCTCCACCTTTCAGATCGACGCCAACTTCGGCACCCCGGCGGCCATGGTCGAGATGCTGGTGCACTCCCGCCCGGGCCTGGTCGAGCTGCTGCCCGCACTGCCGAACGCCTGGGCCGCCTCCGGCTCGGTCACCGGAGCGGGTGCGCGCGGCGGGTTCACCGTGGACTTCGCCTGGCGCGACGGGCAGGTCACCACCCTGACGCTGCGCAGCCGGGGCGGTACCGCGACCACCGTCCGGGTCGGCGTCTGGAGCCGGGACGTCACGCTCGCGCCCGGCGGCACCGTCACCCTCACCCCCGACCCGCTGGCCGTCCCGCCCTCCGCCCGGCTGGTCAACCGGCTGAGCGGCAAGGCCGTGGACGTCCCCGGCTCCTCCACCACCAACGGCACCGCCCTGATCCAGTGGCCCCGCACCACCGCCGCCAACCAGCGCTGGCGCACCGTCCCGATCGGCGCCGGTGCCTGGCAGTTGGTCAACGCCGCCTCCGGCCTGGCGATGGACGTGCAGGGCGGTGGCACCGCGAGCGGCACCCCCGTCGTCCAGTGGACCCCGGGGCAGGGCACCAACCAGCAGTGGCGGCTGGTGGACGCGGGCGGCGGGTACGTGAAGGTGGTCAGCGTGCGCAGCGGCCTGGTGCTCGGGGTGGCCGGCGGCTCGACCGCGGACTCCGCGGGCCTCCAGCAGCAGACCGACACCGCGGGGACCTCCCAGCACTGGCGCCTCGAACGGGCCTGAACCGCGCCGCCCCCGACGGCCCGTCAGGTCCGCGCCGGCGGTGTAGCAGACTGCTGGTGATCGAGCGGCCGTCCGGAGCGGCCGCGCCGGACGTCCTGCGAGGAGCACCGTCATGACCTTTCCCGCCACCGGCCGCCGTGTCCTGATCAGCGGCGCCTCCCGGGGTCTGGGCCGCGCGCTCGCCCGCGTCTTCGCCGCCAACGGGGACCGGGTGGCCGTGCACTACGGCTCCCGGGTGGAGGAGGCCCGGGCCACCCTGGAGTCGCTCGACGGCACCGGGCACGTGCTGGTCGGCGGCGACCTCACCGATCCGGCGGGGGCCGGGGCGGCGGCGGCGGGCGCGGCGGCGGAGGCGCTCGGCGGGATCGACGTGCTGGTGAACAACGCGGCGGTGAACACCCCGCACCCGCCGGCCCGCACCGCGTACGAGGAGTGGGTCGCCGCCTGGCAGCAGCACGTCTCGGTGAACCTGCTGGCCACCGCCCACCTCAGCCACCTGGCGGCCCGGCACATGATCGACCAGGGCGGCGGCGGACGGATCGTCAACATCGGTTCGCGCGGCGCCTTCCGGGGCGAGCCCGACCACCCCGCCTACGGCGCCACCAAGGCCGCCGTCCACGCGCTCGGCCAGTCGCTGGCCGTCGCGCTCGCCCCGCACGGCATCGCAGTCTCCTCCGTCGCGCCGGGCTTCTTCGCCACCGAGCGCGTCGCCGCCCGGCTCGACGGCCCCGAGGGCGAAGCCATCCGGGCCCAGAGCCCGTTCGGCCGGGCCGGCACCCCGGAGGAGATCGCGGCCGCCGTCCGCTGGCTCGCCTCCCCGGAGGCGGAGTGGTCCTCCGGCACCGTCCTCGACCTCAACGGGGCCTCCTACCTGAGGACCTGATCGGCCCGGTCGGCCGCCCTGCGGCGGGGGCGGGTCCCCCGGCTCCGACCGGTCCGCGCGGGCACGTATGATTCTCGCTTGCCCCAGCGACGCGGTACAGCACGGCGTGGTACGGGACCTCGGCCCTGAGGGGCCCCGTTAAGCACCCCCAGGGAGAAGTGAGGAATGCCAGTGATCTGCGTCGGAGGCATGATCGGCATCGGCAAGACCAGCGTGGCCGAGCTGCTCGCCAAGGAGCTCGGCAGCGAGGTCTTCTACGAGAGCGTGGACGAGAACCCGATCCTGCCGCTCTTCTACACGGCGAGCCCCGAGGAGATCCAGGCCAACCGGTACCCGTTCCTGCTGCAGCTGTACTTCCTGCAGACGCGGTTCGCCGCGATCAAGGAGGCGTACAAGCAGGGCGACAACGTCCTCGACCGCTCCATCTACGAGGACTGGTACTTCGCCAAGGTCAACCACGACCTGGGCCGGATCAGCTCGCTGGAGATGCAGGTCTACGAGGGCCTGCTCGCCGAGATGATGCGCGAGATCGACGGCCTGCCGTACCGCAAGGCGCCGGACCTGATGGTCTACCTGAAGGCGGACTTCGAGACGGTGCTGCACCGGATCGGGCTGCGCGGGCGCGACTTCGAGCAGGACGAGAGCCTGGTGGAGTACTACCGGACGCTCTGGTCCGGGTACGACGACTGGGTCAACAAGCACTACTCGGCGAGCGAGGTGCTGATCATCGACATGAACGACACCGACGTGGTGCACGTCCCGGAGGACGCCGCCCGGGTCGCCCAGCAGGTGAAGGACGCCCTCGCGGCGGTCCGTCAGCCCGTCTGACCGCTCGTCAGCCCGCAGCCGCCGTCCCCCGCGGGGACGGCGGTTTCGTGCGTCCGGGCCCGGCCGACGGCCGGACGGTGGCGAGGTGGCGGCGGGCGAGCAGGGCCGCGCCCAGCACCCCGGCCCGGCGGCCGAGGCGGGCGGGGCGGACCAGGGGCAGCGTGCGTCCCGCGGGCAGCCGCGCGGACAGTTCCGCCCGCAGGGCCTCGACGTGCGGCCGCCCGGCCGAGGCCCACTCACCTCCGATGACCAGCTGTCCGGGGGCCAGCAGCAGCACGCCCGGGACGAGCGCCTCGGCGAGGCCCGCCACGGCCCGGCCGCACACCCGGGTCGCGATCGGGTCACCGGCCCAGGCGCGACGGCGGACCTCGACGGCCGTGACCCCGGTCTCACCGGTGGCGCGGCGGTACGCGCGGCTGACGGCACGGTCACCGACCACCGTCTCCAGGCAGCCGACCGCCCCGCAGGCGCACGGCCCGCCGCCCGCCTCGGTCCTCAGGTGTCCCAGGTCCCCGGCCCGGGCCGGCCCGTCGTGGACCAGCGCTGCACCCACCGCCGTCCCGACCGAGACGAAGAGCAGCGAGCGGCGCGGGCGGCGGGCGGAGCCCAGGCTCTCGGCGAGGGCGCCGGCGCCGGCCTCGTGGCCGATGGTCACCGGGAGGCCGAGCTCCTCCGCGAGCCAGTGGCGCAGCGGGACCTGGCGCCAGCCGAGGGCGGTGGCGCGGACGCAGGTGCCGGTCGCCTCCGCGACGGTGCCGGGCACCGCGAGGCCCACCGCCGCCGGGGCGTGACGGCGC
The DNA here is from genome assembly GCF_055584905.1 of Kitasatospora sp. NPDC088742. Taxonomy (NCBI): domain Bacteria; kingdom Bacillati; phylum Actinomycetota; class Actinomycetes; order Kitasatosporales; family Streptomycetaceae; genus Kitasatospora; species Kitasatospora sp. NPDC088742. Next base: position 115,124 of record NZ_JBVJLD010000023.1, read on the forward strand.
GTCAGTTCGGCCGCGTGGTCGAGGATCCGCTCGACCACCGCGTCCGGTCCCTCCTCCGCAGCGGTGTGCCGCAGCGCGGAGGCGAGCACGGAACCGTCCCCCGCCGTGACCACCGACCTGAGCCGGGTGGCACCGATCTCCAGCCCGATCACCACCGGCCCGACCGGCCCGACCGGCCCTACCGGCCTCGCGGGTACCAGTGGCACCCGGGCCGGCGGCACCTTCACCGGGCGGGTCCGGTGGCCTTCGCCCGGGCCTGGAGTTCGCCGAGGACCTTCGCCGGGTCGTCCAGTGCGACGCCGACGTTCTTCTTGATGTCGGCCGAGACCTTGTCCCAGCCGGTGTCGCCCAGCGGGTAGAAGGCGGCCTGCGGCAGCAGGGCGAAGAACGGTTCCAGGTCCTTGTGGGTGCCGCTGGAGTTCATCGCGTCGAGGGTGTCCTGGGTGACCGGCATCAGGTTGTAGAGCTCGTCGAAGGCGAGGGTGTTGTCGGTCGCGTACACGAAGTCCAGGAACTGCTTGATCTGCTCGCGGTGGCCGTTCTTCCGGAACGCCATCGTCCAGTCCGCCACGCCCAGGGTGGACTTGAGCGCGCCGCTGCGGCCGGGGATCGGGGCCACGCCGTAGTCGACCTTGCCGTCCCTGGCCTGCTGGATCAGCGAGGGGTGGCCGTTGAGCATCGCGGCCCGGCCCGCCGCGAAGTCCGCGAAAGCGGTCTTGCGGTCGGTGGCGGCGGGCTTGGCGTAGGTGAGCCGGGGCGTGACCAGGTTGGCCTTCAGCCACGTGAAGGTCTCGACGTTGGCCTGGCCGTCGAGGGTGTAGCCGCCTCCGTCGGCGATGCCGCCGCCGTTGCCCAGCTCCCAGAGGGTGCTCTCGGCCTGGGCCTCCTCGGGGCCGAGCGGGAGGGCGTAGGGGGTCACGCCCGGGACCTTCGCCTTGATCAGCTCGGCGGCCTTCCTGACGTCGTCCCAGCTCTTGGGGACCTCGGTGACGCCGGCCTTGGCGAAGACCGCCTTGTTGTAGAAGAAGGCGCGCGCCGAGGAGACGAACGGGATGCCGTACTGCACGCCGTCGACCTCGCCGGCCTTGGCGAAGGTAGGGAGGATCTTGCCCAGGGTGCTGCCGGAGAGCACCTCGTCGGCGCGGTAGAGCAGCTTGTCGGCGACCTTGTCCGCGTAGCCGCCGGTCTGCACGACGTCCGGCTGCTCGCCGTCGCGGATCATCGTCCTGACCCGCTCGTCGATGTCGTTCCAACTCACCACCTGGACATGGACCTTGACCTTCGGGTGGGAGTCCTCGAAGCGCCGGGCGAGGTCGCTCCAGTAGAGCTCGGAGCTGTTGGCCGCCTTGTCGCCGTAGTCGGCGGCGACCAGTTCGAGGGTCACCGGACCGCCCGAGGAGGTGCCGCCGCCGCTGCCGCAGGCGGTCAGGGTGAGCGCACCGATGGTGCCGCACGCCAGCAGGGTGAGGAGTCGCTCGTTCACGGCGAAGACGGCCTTCCACGATCATCTGCATGAACCTGATGGGAACGACGCACATTCAATCAGCTGTGCGCACGCGTGCCCATGCTCCGCACATCGCGATCCCATCACGGCAGATCACGACAGTTCACGACAGCCCTCTTGACGGGGACCGGCCAGACTGCCACGGTTTGCGCAAAACTGCGCTCGATTGCCACATATCACGCAGCTTTGAGCACCCCCATCCCCCACTGATGAGGAGTCACACCGTGAAGCGTCGTGACCTGCTGAGGGCTGGCGCCCTGGCCTCCGGTTTCAGTCTCCTGCCGCTGAGCGTGCGCGAGGCGCTCGCGCTCGAAGCCCCCACCGGCGGGCTCGGAGCGATCGAGCACGTCGTCGTCCTGATGCAGGAGAACCGCTCGTTCGACCACTACTACGGCACGCTGCGCGGGGTGCGGGGCTTCAACGACCCGGCGGCCGTCACCCTCCCGAACGGGAACCCGGTGTTCAAGCAGCCGAACGGCACCGGGTCCGTCCTGCCGTTCCGGGTCGGCGACCAGTTCCTCTCCGGGACGGCGCACGACTGGACCTCGGGCCACGCCGCCTGGAACAACGGCCGCAGCGACCAGTGGGTGGCGAAGAAGGGCACCCAGACCATGGCCCACTTCGACCGGGCCGCGCTGCCGTTCTACCACGCGCTCGCCGACGCCTTCACGATCTGCGACGCCTACCACTGCTCGGAGTTGGGGCCCACCAACCCCAACCGGCTCTTCATGTGGTCCGGCAAGCTCGGCTACGAACCCGGCAGCACCACCCAGCGCGCGGTCGGCAACGCGGCCTGGCAGAACCCCGGCCACACCGGCTACACCTGGACCAGCTACGCCGAGCGGCTCGAAGCGGCCGGCCGCAGCTGGAAGACCTACCAGGAGTGGGACAACTACGGCGACAACAGCCTCGACTACTTCACCACCTTCCTCTCCATCGGCCGGAAGGCCGTGGCCTACGCCCGGGACGACGCCGGCAAGGCCTTCCCGAACCTGGAGTACTTCCACTACGCGCTCCAGGCCGCCGCCCCCGCCCGGCAGACCCAGCTGCTCGCCCAGCTCGACCAGGGCCTGACCACCCTCACCGCGGCCGAACGCAGCCTGTACGACCGGGGCCTGGCCCGGCTGAGGCCCGGTCAGCTCGCCACCGCCTTCCGGGCCGACGTCGCGGCCGGCCGGCTCCCGGCGGTCTCCTGGATCGTGGCGCCGGAGAACCAGTCCGAGCACCCGGACTGGGGCCCGAACACCGGCGCCGAGCTGGTGAAGCAGGTGCTGGACGCCCTCGCCTCCACCCCGGAGGTGTGGAACAAGACGCTCTTCCTGCTCAACTACGACGAGAACGACGGCTACTTCGACCACGTGCCGCCACCCGCCCCGCCGGTCACCGCCAACGACGGGCTGTCCACCGCGGCGCTCGGCGACGAGCTCTACGGGAGCGAGGTGATCGGCCTCGGCGTGCGCGTCCCGCTGCTGGTGGTCTCGCCGTGGAGCCGGGGCGGCAAGGTCTGCTCCGAGGTCTTCGACCACACCTCGGTGCTGCGCTTCCTGGAGAAGTGGACCGGCATCGCCGAGCCGAACATCTCGCCCTGGCGGCGGGCCGTCTGCGGTGACCTCACCTCCGCCCTGGACACCACCCAGGCCACCGCCTCCTTCCCGAACCTTCCCACCCCCGTACCCACCGGCGGCCCGCGCGGGACCAACCCGGCCCCGCCCGCCACCCAGCTGACGCCCGGTCAGGAGCCGGGAGTGCGCACCGCCAGGCCGCTGCCGTACGACCTGGCCGTCTCGGCGAGCGCCACCGCCGCCTCGCTCGGGCTCACCTTCACCAACAACGGCACGGCAGGCGCCCACTTCTACGTGCACGCCAACGCCTTCCGCACCGACGGCCCGTGGCGCTACACCGTCGAGGCCGGCAGGTCGCTGACCGACACCTGGCAGGCCGGCACCCCCACCGGCGCCTACGACCTCACCGTGACCGGCCCCAACGGCTACGTCCGCCGCTTCGCGGGCAACCGGGTGACCGCCACCACCTCCGGCAACGCCAACCCCGAGGTCACCCTGCGGCACGACCCGGCCGCCGGTCTGGTCTGGCTGCGGATGACCAACACCGGCACCGCCGCCTGCACCCTGACCGTCCGCACCGACAACCGCGGCGGCGGCCCGTGGGCCTACCAGCTCGCCCCGGGCGCGAACACCGAGGACTACTTCTCGGCCGGCGGCGCGCTGGCCGGCTGGTACGACCTGACGGTGACCGCCTCCACCACCGACGGATTCGTCCGCCGTTTCGCCGGCCACCTGGAGAACGGCGCCGAGAGCATCAGCGACCCCACCATGGGCTCGGCCCAACTCCCCTGCACCGTCAAGTACTTCGACAGCCAGGAGCTCACCGGCGAGAACGGCGCCGCGGTCAACGCCGTCGACGGCAACCCGGCCACCCTCTGGCACACCCGCTGGTCCGGCACCGCCGACCCGCTGCCGCACGAGATCCAGCTCGACCTCGGCGCCGACCGCACCGTCACCGGCCTGCTCTACCTGCCCCGGCAGGACGGCGGCGCGAACGGCCGGATCGGGCGCTACGAACTGCAGTTGAGCAGCGACGGCAGCACCTGGGGCACCCCCGTGGCCACCGGCACCCTGGCCGACACCGCCGCCGCGAAGACCATCCGCTGCTGGCCCACCACCGCCCGCTACCTGCGGCTGCGCGCCCTCACCGAGGCGGGCGGCCGGGGCCCGTGGACCAGCGCCGCCGGCCTCGCCCCGCTCGGCTGGTAGGGGCGGCCCCGGGGCCTTTCTGCTCAGAATTGATTGAAACTGTGCTGCTGTAAGCACGTTCGAGCTCTTGACTGCACTTTTGGTGAATGATGTCATGCCCTGCGCAGCCCGCGATCCGGGCTGCATCCATCCCCCGTGGAGGACGTCGCATGCGCCGTAGCACAGAACGCTGGACACAACGATGGGGCAGGAGGCGGCCGTTGGCCGCCGGGCTGGTCGCCGCGATGCTGGGAGCGGTGCTCTCGGTGGCCGGCCCGGTGTCCTCGGCGGCGGCCGCCACCGCGGGCAACGCCACCGCGGTCACCCAGTCCGGGAACACCTACACCGTCACCGCGTCGACCGGAGCCAAGGCCCGGGTGGTGATCGCCCGCGCCGACATCTTCCGGATCTGGCTCTCGCCGACCGGTGCCTTCACCGACGACCCGGCCGGCGCCGACCTGGCCGTGAAGACGGACTTCGGCCCGGTGACCACGAGTTGGTCCGACGCCGGGAGCTACTTCCGGATCGACACCGCCTCGCTGACCATCCGGGTCAACAAGTCCCCGATGCAGTTCGCCGTCTACCGGGCCGACAACACCACCCCGGTCTGGCAGGAGTCCCAGCCCACCAGCTGGACCGGCACCCAGACCACCCAGTTCCTCGCCCAGGGAGCCGACGAGCAGTTCTACGGCACCGGGCTGCGCCTCGGTGAGTGGGCGCTGCGCGGCAAGACCGTGCCCATCTCGGTCAACAACAAGTGGCGCGAGAACGACAACGCCAGCCCGGCGCCGTTCTACATGTCGACCAACGGCTACGGCGTGATGCGCAACACCTGGGCGCCGGGCAGCTACGCCTTCAACTCGCCCGGCTCGTTCACCCACGACGAGAAGCGCTTCGACGCCTGGTACGTGGTCGGCGACTCGCTCAAGGGCGTGCTGAACGCCTACACCGACGTCTCCGGCAAGCCGTTCCTGGCACCGATGTGGGGCTTCGAACTCGGCAACGCCGACTGCTTCAACGCCTCCAATCCGGATTACCAGGGCGACCACACCCGGGCCCGGCACCAGACCACCCCCGACGTGGTGGGCTACGCGACCGACGCCCGCAACGCCGACATGCCCTCGGGCTGGTTCCTGCCCAACGACGGCTACGGCTGCGGCTACACCGACCTGAAGTCGTCCGTCGACGGCCTGAAGGCCAAGGGCTTCCAGACCGGGCTGTGGACCTCCACCGGCCTGTCGGGCATCGACAACGAGGTCGGCGTGGCCGGCAGCCGCGGCGTCAAGACCGACGTGGCCTGGATCGGCGGCGGTTACAAGTACGCCTTCGACGGCGTGAAGCAGGCCGTCAACGGCATCGAGAACAACTCCGACGCCCGGCGCTACGTCTGGACCGTGGACGGCTGGGCCGGCACCCAGCGCAACGCCGTGGTCTGGACCGGCGACACCTCGGGCACCTGGGACGCCATGCGCTGGCACGTCCCGGCCATCACCGGCGCGGGCCTGTCCGGCCTCAACTACGCCTCCGGCGACGTCGACGGGATCTTCGGCGGCAGCCCGAAGACCTACGCCCGCGACCTCCAGTGGAAGGCCTTCACCCCGGCGTTCATGACCATGTCCGGCTGGGGGCCGACCAACCCCACCGCCGGGTACTCGGACAAGCAGCCGTGGCGCTTCGCCGAGCCGTACCTGTCGATCAACCGCAAGTACCTGCAGCTCAAGATGCAGCTGATGCCCTACCTCTACACCGCGAGCCACACCGCCTCGCAGACCGGCGTGCCCTCCACCCGCGCCATGGTGCTGGAGTACCCGAACGACCCGGTCGCGCGCGGCAACCTGACCAGCGGTCAGTTCATGGCCGGCGACTCCTTCCTGGTCGCCCCGGTGGTCACCGACACCGCCACCCGGGACGGGATCTACCTCCCGGCCGGCACCTGGACCGACTACTGGACCGGCAAGGCGTACAACGGCCCGGGCTGGCTGAACGGGTACTCCGCCCCGCTGGACACCCTGCCGCTGTTCGTCAAGGGCGGTGGCATCGTGCCGATGTGGCCGAAGATGAACTACACCGGCGAGAAGCCGGTGGACACCCTGACCTACGACGTCTACCCGCGCGGCGACTCCTCGTTCACCCTCTACGAGGACGACGGCATCACCCGGGCCTACCAGAGCGGCGCCTCCGCCACTCAGGCGGTCACCGTCTCCGCGCCCACCTCGGGCACCGGCAACGTGACGGTCAACGTCGGTGCCAGCACCGGTAGTTACACCGGCAAGCCGGCCTCCCGCGGCTACCAGTTCACCCTGCACGCGGCCGCTGCGCCGAGCAGCGTCTCGGTGGACGGCACCGCGCTGACCGCGCTGGCCTCGAAGAGCGCCTACGACGCCGCCGCCAGCGGCTGGTACTTCGACGCCACCGACCGCTCCGGCGTGCTTCGGGTGAAGACCGGCAGCAAGTCCGGCGCCTTCTCGGTGACGGCCAACGGCCTTGCCGTGACGCCCGGTTCGGCCATCCCGTCCACCTCCGCCCCGATCTCCCAGGCGGGTTGGACCCTGGTCGCCGCCGACAGCCAGGAGACCTCGGGCGAGAACGGCGCCGCCACCAACGCCTTCGACGGCAACACCGGCACCATCTGGCACACCAAGTGGTCCGGCACCGCCGACCCGCTGCCGCACGAGATCAAGATCGACCTCGGCGCCCGCTACGACGTCGACGGCCTCACCTACCTGCCCCGGCAGGACGGCGGCGTCAACGGGCGGATCGGGAACTACGAGGTCTACGTCTCGGACAGCTCCACCAGTTGGGGCACGGCGGTCGCCACCGGAACCTTCGCCGACACCGCCGCCGCCAAGCCGATCACCTTCGCCCCGGTCACCGGCCGCTACCTGCGGCTGCGGGCACTGACCGAGGCGGGCAACCGCGGGCCGTGGACCAGCGCGGCGGAGATCACCGCCACCGGGAAGGCCACCCCGCTGCCGAGCAACGTGGAGCTGGTCAACGGCGCGTCCTCCAGCTGCGTCGACCTGCCGGGCAGCGCCACCACGGCCGGCACCCAGCCGACCCTCTACAGCTGCCACGGCGGCCCCAACCAGCGCTGGACCTTCCAGCCGAACGGGACCCTGACCGGTCTCAACGGGGTCTGCCTGGACGGCAGTTCGACCACGGTCGCGATCCAGGCCTGCACCGCGGGCACGGCCGGCCAGCAGTGGAAGCCCGGCAGCGGCAACTCCGTGACCAACGGCACCCGCTGCCTCACCCCCGCCGGAGCGGCCACCGCCAACGGCACCAAGCTCCAACTCGCCACCTGTGACGGGAGCGCGGCCCAGCGGTGGACCCCCACCCCGTGACGCCCCGCTGAACACCCGGCCGGTCGGCCGCGCCCTTCGTCCGGGCGCGGCCGGCCGGCCCGCCCTTTCCGCTTCTCTGCAACGGGAGTACGGAATGAAGTCGAGCACCACCGTGAGCCGCGTCCTCACCG